>DAIRCS010000115.1:0-11444 GCA_036796555.1 Rhodoblastus sp.
TGCTGCTCGACGGTTTTCAGGCGGGCCTGTCGTGGATCACCATCCTGCGCAAGCGGGACAATTTCCGAAAAGCCTTCGATGGCTTCGAGCCGGACAAGATCGCGCGCTACACGCCCGCGAAGCTCGAAAAGCTGATGGCCGACGAAGGCATCGTCCGCAATCGCCAGAAGATCGAAGGCTCCGTGCTCTCGGCGCGCGCGTATCTGGCGATCGAGGAGAAGGAAGGCTTTTCGAATTTCCTCTGGAAATTCGTCGACGGCAAGCCCGTGCAGAACAGGCTGCGCGACCTCAACGACATCCAGGCGGAAACCGAGACCTCGAAAAAAATGTCGAAGGCGTTGAAGGAGGCGGGCTTCAAGTTCTGCGGCCCCACCATCGTCTACGCTTTCATGCAGGCGACCGGCATGGTCAACGATCATCTCGTCGATTGCCATTGCCACGCCAGATGCGCCGCGCTCGCGCTGAAGAAATGAGTCGGAGCCCAAAGCCGCCGCGCGCCTGGCAGCGCATGCTGTCGGGCCGCCGTCTCGATCTGCTCGATCCGTCCCCGCTGGACGTCGAGATCGAGGATATCGCGCACGGCCTCGCGCGCGTCGCGCGCTGGAACGGCCAGACGACCGGCCCGCACATCTTTTCCGTCGCGCAGCATTCGCTGCTGGTCGAACATATCGCGACGTCGCTCGACGCCGGCGTCGGCGCGCGCGGCGCGCTGTTCGCGCTGCTGCACGATGCGCCCGAATATGTCGTCGGCGACATGATATCGCCGTTCAAGGCGGTGATCGGCGACAGCTACAAGGACGTCGAGCATCGCATTCTCGCCGCCATCCTCCTGCGTTTCGGCCTGCCGGCGAAGCCCGCCGCTGGCCTCGCGCGGCTCGTGAAGAAGGCCGATCGCGCGGCGGCCTTTTTCGAGGCGACCGCACTCGCCGGCTTCGACATGACGGAGGCCCGCGCGTTTTTCGGCCAGCCCGACTTGCGGCCGCGTGGCCTCGAGACGCTGCTTGCGCCAATATCCTCGCAGGAGGCGGAGCAGCGATTCCTCGCGCGCTTCCGGACCGTCGAAGGGGAGTGCTGATGCCGCGCGTGCATGTCTGTTCGCTGGCCCGCATCGACGAGATCGCGCAAGCGAGCGGCGCGCGGTCGCTGGTCACGCTCATCAATGTCGGCACGCCGGTCGAGCGCCCGGCCTGCATCGCGCCGGACCGGCATCTCTTCATCGGCATGTCCGACATCGCCCGGCCGCTGCCGGGCCATGTCGCGCCCGATACCGCGCATGTCGATACGCTGCTCTCTTTCGTGCGCGCCTGGGACCGGCGCGAGCCGCTGCTGATCCATTGCTGGGCGGGCGTCTCGCGCTCGACGGCGGCGGCCTTCGTCACCGCCTGCGCGCTCAATCCGGAGCGCGCCGAAACCGAAATCGCATCCGCCATCCGCGCCTCCTCGCCGACCGCGACGCCCAACCCGTGCTTCGTCGCCATGGCCGACGAGCGCCTTGGCCGCGCCGGCCGCATGATCGCGGCGGTCGAGGCCATCGGCCGCGGCGAGGATTGCTTCGAAGGCGTCCCATTCGCGCTGCCTGTGTGAGTCCCGCGCGCCGGTTTTTCGGGTGCGATTCCATACAGGCAGGCGCAATTGGCCTCTGCATTTTGCGCCGGCCCGCGACCTGGCCCCGGCCGTCGAACGGGCGTGAGGGAGATTCATGATCGCTTTGCTGGTGCTTGCGGGCCTGTTGGTCGCCATATCCGGTCCTGCCGCCTTCTTCATGGTCCTGTCGGCGCGCGAGCGTCTCGCCCGGGCCGAGCGGCGCATCGCCGAACTCGAGGCGCGCCCGGCGGGCGCGGTCGTCGCGGCCCCGCAGCTTCCCGGCGCAGCGCCGGAGCCGCCGCCGAAGGCCGACGAAATCGCCGCGCCGCCGCCTTTCCCCGCGCCGCCGCCCGTGCCGCCGGTTCCGCAATCCGAACCCGAGCCTGTCTCCGGCTGGGCCGGCCTCAACTGGCCGGGCGCCTCCGCGCCCGCCGACGAAAGCGCGCCCGCCGCGCCCGCGCGCAGTCTGGAGGAACGGCTCGGCGCGCGCTGGACCGTCTGGGTCGGCGGCGTCGCGCTCGCGCTCGGTGGCCTGCTGCTGGTCCGCTATTCGATCGAGCAGGGCTATTTCGGCCCGGCCGCGCGCTGCGTTCTGGGGCTCGTGTTCGGCGCGCTGCTCGCCGCAGCCGGCGAAATCCTGCGCCGCCGCGAGAAGATGGGGACGCCGACGCAGATCCCGGCCGTCCTCACCGCCGCCGGCACGGTCGCCGTCTTCGGCGCGATCTACGCCGCGCACGGCCTTTACGGATTCATCGGCCCTGCGCCGGCCTTCGTCGCGCTCGGCCTCGTCGCCGTCGCCGCGATCCTCGCCGCCGCGCTGCACGGCCCGGCGCTGGCTGGCCTCGGCCTCGTCGGCGCCTTCGCCGCGCCGCTGCTCGTCTCGTCGGCGCAGCCCAACCCCTGGCCGGTCGTGCTGTATCTGGCGGCGGCGACCGGCGCGGCCTATGCGCTGTCGCGCATCCGCCGCTGGCTCTGGCTCGCGGCTGCGGCCGCCGTCGGCGCGGGCCTTTGGGCGCTGGCTCTCGCCGCGCAGGGGTCGGAAAATTTCTTCCACGCCGCGCTCGTCCAGACGCTGGTCGCAGCCGCGCTGGCGGCGATATTCCTCGCCTTCCTGCCGCATCTGGCGACGCCGGACGAGGACGCGACCCTCGATCCCGTCGCAAGCGCCATTCTCGCCGGTTTCGCCGCCGTCGGCTTCCTCGTGGCGTTTTCAAGCTTCGAGCACGGCTATCTGGCGACGACGCCGGTCGTCATGATCGGCCTTCTCGTCGCCGGCCTCGCCGCCATCGGCGCGCTCGCGCCGCCGGCCGCCGTCGCCACGCCGGTCGCCGGCGCGCTCGCCGCCGCCATTCTGTGGATATGGACCGGCGACGGTCTGAAGCCGATCCATCTCTCGACCGTCGCGACCTTGCACGAACCGCTGCAAGGCGGCCTGTTCACGGCTTTCGCCGCAGTCTCCGCGATTTTCGTCGCCGGCTTTTCGGCGCGAAAGCTCGGCTCGGCGCCGCGCCTGCCGATTGCGCTCGCAGGCTGCTACGCCGGCGCGGCGGCCGTCGCGCCGCTCGTCATTCTTGCCGTCGTCTATCTGCGTCTGGCGCGCAGCGAGGCGAGTTCGCCCTTCGCGCTGGTCGCGGGCCTGCTGGCGGCGGTCTTCGTCGGTCTTGCGCATTATTTCCGGCGCGGAGAGGGCGCGGGCGCCGAACCCGCGACCAAAATCGCGCTCGGCGCCTTCGCAACGGCCGCGCTCGCCGCGCTGGCCCTCGGCTTCGTCTTCGTTTTCGACAAGGGCGTGCTGACGGTGGCGCTCTCCGTCGCGGCGCTGGCGGCCGCCTATGTGGCGACGCGGCTCGATCTCGCGGCGCTGCGCTACGCCGTCGCCGCCATGGGCTTCGTCGTGCTCGGCCGCCTCGCCTGGGAGCCGCGCATCGTCGGCGATGCGCTGGGAACGACGCCGATCCTCAACTGGCTTCTGTTCGGCTACGGCGTTCCCGCGCTCGCCTTCGGGCTGGCGGCGCGCCGCCTGCGGCTTGCGGGCGGCGAGGACCTGGCCGTCCGCGTGGCGCAATCCCTGACCATCCTGTTTTCCGGCCTACTCGTCGTCTTCGAGACGCGCCACGCGCTCAACGGCGGCGATCCCTGGGAAACCTCGAGTTCGCTGATCGAGCAGGGCCTGTTCGCCACCTCCGCGCTGCTCTTCGCCATCGTGCTCGCGCGGCTCGATCTCCGGCGCGCGAGTCCGGTCTTCAACGTCGCCTCCATGGCCTTCGGGGCGCTTTCGGTCGCCATCGCCGCTTTCGGCCTCGCCTTTGCGGAGAATCCCTTCATCGAATGCCGCGCGGTCGAAGGCGGCGCCGTCTTCAACGCGCTGCTGGTCGCCTATCTGCTGCCGGCCGTGCTCGCGGCGGTCCTGATGCGGATTTCGCGCGGGTCGCGCCCGCAATGGTATGTGACCGGCGCCGGCGTCCTCTCCTTTACGCTGTTCTTCCTCTACGCCTGCCTGCAGACCCGCCGCTTCTTCCACGGCGCGGTCATTTGCGAAGGCGAGCCGACCGGCGATGTGGAGGTCTGGGCCTATTCGGCGGTCTGGCTGGCGCTCGGCGCGGCGCTGCTGCTCTATGGCGTCTGGCGGCGAAACCAGGGCGCGCGCATCGCCTCCGGCCTGTTCGTGCTGGCGGCGACGCTCAAGATATTCCTTTACGACATGGCCGGACTGGAGGGCCTCATGCGGGCTTTGTCCTTCATCGGCCTCGGCCTCGTCCTGATCGGCATCGGGCTCCTCTACCAGAAGCTCGTCTTCGCCCGGCGGGCGCCCGCGGGCGGGGGCGCGCCGGACGTGGTATAGAATCGCGCCAAAGGATGAGAGAGTGACGTGACCGAAGCCAAAGACATTGCCGCCATGCCTTTCGAACAGGCGATGAAGGCGCTGGAAGAAATCGTCGCCCGGCTGGAAAAGGGCGACATCGGCCTCGAGGATTCGATCGCCGCCTACGAGCGCGGCGAGGCGCTGAAGAAGCGCTGCGAGGAGCTGCTGAAGCAGGCTGAGACCCGGATCGAGAAGATTCGCCTGGGCGCCGACGGCAAGCCGAGCGGCGTCGCGCCGCTCGACGTGGAATAGACGGGCGCGGCCTGCCGCCGCGGCAGCGCTTCGGGCGCTTGCGCAGTGCGATATGGCTCCCCAGATTAGCCCGAAGACATGGGCGCGGCGCCTGACGGGCTGCGCCGGAATGGGCTTGGAAAGATGCGAAATCCTTACGACGTACTGGGTGTGGCCAAGACGGCGGGCGCGGACGAGGTCAAGAAGGCCTTCCGCAAGCTAGCCAAGAAATACCATCCCGATCAGAACAAGAACGATCCGAAGGCGCAGGAAAAGTTCGCCGAGATCAATTCGGCCTACGAAATCCTGGGCGAGGCCGACAAGCGCGCCCAGTTCGACCGGGGCGAGATCGGCGCCGACGGCAAGCCGCGCGGCTTCGAGGGCTTCGGCGCGGGCGGCCCGGGCGGGTTCCGCCAGCAGGGCCCCGGCGGCGAGACCTACGAATTCCACTTCGGCGGCGGCGCAAATCCCTTCGGCGGCGGCGCGGGCGGCTTCGACGCGAGCGACCTGTTCTCCGGGATTTTCGGCGGCGGCGGCCGCGGTCGTGGCGGCGGTCGGGCCGGGCCCGCGCCGAAGGGCGAGGATTTCGCCGCCAGCGCGCTCGTGCCGCTGGCGGAAGTCGCCCGGGCCGGCAAGGTCAATGTCGTCATGCCGAACGGCCGCACGCTCGAGGTCAGGATTCCCAAGGGGGTCGAGGACGGGCAGCAGATTCGGCTGCGCGGGCAGGGCCAGCCGAGCGCCTACGGCGGCGAGCCGGGCGACGCCATCATCACGCTGCGCTTCGCCCCGCATCCGCTGTTCAAGGTCGAGGGCCGGGACCTCCGGCTCAACCTGCCGATCACGCTTTATGAGGCGGCGCTCGGCGGCAAGGTCGACGCGCCGACGCTCGATGGCAAGGTCGAACTGACCATTCCCGCAGGCTCCTCATCCGGCCGGCGCCTGAGGCTGCGCGGAAAAGGGCTCGAATCCGCGACGGGAACGCGCGGCGACCTCTACGTGACCTTGCAGATCGCCCTGCCGGAGAAAAGCGACGCCGATCTCGACGCGCTCATGCGCCGCTGGCGCGAGGAGAAGCCTTACGATCCCCGCAAGGCTCTCGGCTGACGCGCCTCAGCGCGCCCGTTCGAGGTCCGAGGCGATCGAATCGAGCTCGCGGGCGGTGACGCCGCCTGCGAGCGCATAGACGAAGCCGCCCCGGCTCCACGCCCGCGCGGAAAGGCCGTCGGCGGAATATGCGCCCGGCGCGCGCGCGCCGGCTTCGACCAGAAGCCCCACGAGATCGCCCGACGCGAGCCGGTAGAGCAGGAAAGCCGCGTTCTCGCCATGGGCGGGCAGAACGCGCCCGCCGACGAGCCGTGCGTCCGGAATGACGGGCGGGCGCACGAGTCCCGTGCGTTCCCGCAGCCAGCCGGTCAGGGTCGCCATGTCGCTCGCCGGGATTTCCACGGGATGGATCGGGTCCCGCGCATAGGTCCGCCACGCCTCGACCGCGCGCCGGGCGAATTCGTCCGAGGCGGTGGCGAGATCGGCGAAAATCGGCTCGGGGCTTGCGGACGGCGCGGCCATGCGGCGCAGGCCCAGCGCCATGGCGCCGGCGAGAAGCGCGCCGATGGTGAAGGCCAGCGCCAGGGACAGCGTTTGCCGGCGACGGCGGCGCGCGCGATAGACGTCGATCGCCGGGGGGTTCGGCATGGTCAGCGGCGCATCGCTCTCCGGCGCGCGGAAGGCGAGCGTCACCCGCTCGCGGGCGGGCGTGGGAAAGGCGCGCTGGATCGCGTCGTTCTGCGTGCGCCAGCCGTCGACCCTGAGCCCGTCGCGCGGGTTTTCCGCGAGCCAGACTGCGACCGCGAGCGCGCGCTCGTCGCTCAACTGGCCGTCGACGAAGGCGTGGAGTTCGGCCTCGCTGACCCGGCTCGCGCCGGTCATTTGACCACCCGGAGATGGCCGCTGCGCGGCGTGACTCCGGGCTTGGCGCCGTCGAGCCGTGCGCGCGCGCGCATCAACCGGGAGATCACGCTGGAGATCGGCAGGTCGAGCACGCGGGCCGCCGCCTCGTAGCCATAGCCCGCCAGGGCGACGATCAGCAGGGCCTCCCGCTCGTCGAGCGGCATCGCGGAGACCTGGGCGGCCATCGAAGCGTCGCGGCGCTCCGCCTCCGCGCCGGCGGCGTCCGCATCGGCCGTCCGGCCGCGCTCGCGCACCCGGCGGCGGTTGAGCCGGACGATTTCGGCGAAGGCCCGCTCCATCGGCTCGCCGTTCATCCGGTCGGACGAGGCGATGCGCGCCGAAGCCGTCTGGACGAGGGCGTCGGCGGTGCGGGTCGCGACCGGTCCGACGAGCGCGCGCGCAAAGCGGCGAAGCTCCGGAGCGCCTTCATGCAGCGCTTCGCTTTGCGGCGACGATTTTCGTTCTTCGGACATAGGGGACGCCAGACGCCACGCTTGGCAACGACCTGTTAAGGATAGGACGCCCGACGCCCCGGCGCCAGTGGTTTCGTGCGCTTGTGGACACACTTGCGCTCGCGCACGGCGCCCATTAAACCGCCGCCATGACGGGCGTTCTCGCCCGAGCCTTTTCCGGTCAGGACAGAATGGCCTCGCAAACTCAACCCCAGGTTCCCACGATCGCGGGCGTGCTGGCCGGCAAGCGCGGCCTCGTCATGGGTCTGGCCAACCAGCGCTCGATCGCGTGGGGCATCGCCAAGGCGGCCCGCGACGCCGGCGCCGAACTCGCCTTCACCTACCAGGGCGAGGCGCTGGAGAAGCGTGTGCGCCCGCTGGCGCAGGAGCTCGGCGGCCATGTCGTCGGCCAGTGCGACGTCACCGACGAGGCGAGCCTCGACGCCGTCTTCGCCGAGGTCGAAAAACTTTGGGGCAAGCTCGATTTCGTCGTCCACTGCATCGCCTTTTCCGACAAGGACGAGTTGACCGGCCGCTACATCGAGACGACGGCCAAGAACTTCAACACCTCGCTGTTCATCTCCTGCTATTCGTTCACGGCCGTCGCGCAGCGCGCCGAGAAGCTGATGGGCGAGGGCGGCTCCATGCTGACGCTGACCTATTACGGCGCCGAAAAGTGGATGCCCCACTACAACGTCATGGGCGTCGCCAAGGCCGCGCTGGAAGCGAGCGTGCGTTATCTGGCCGCCGATCTCGGCGAGCAGAACATCCGCGTCAACGCGATTTCCGCCGGCCCGATCAAGACGCTCGCGGCGTCCGGCATCGGCGACTTCCGCTACATTCTCAAGTGGAACGAATATAACGCGCCGATGCGCCGCACGGTGACGATCGAGGAAGTGGGAGAGAGCGCCGTCTACCTGCTCTCGCCGATGTCGCGCGGCGTGACCGGCGAAATCCTGCACGTCGACGCCGGTTATCACGTCGTCGGCATGAAGAACCCGGCCGCGCCCGACATCACGAAGGAATAGAGGCCGCTCAGGCGGCCATCGCCGAAATCGCCTGCAATATCTCCTCGACCCTGTAGGGTTTCGAGAGGATGGGGGCGGACGGCGCAAGCGGGTTGGCCGCGACCGCCTCGGCGCGCCCCGTGACGTAGATGAACGGAATGTTCCGCTGCGCCAGATCGATCGCCGTGGGCACGCTCGTCTCGTCCCCGAGATTGTAGTCGAGCAGGGCGAAATGCGGCGGCTGGCGCTCTATCGCGCGCCGCGCGGTCTCGTTGTTGCCCGCCGGGTCGATCACGTCATAACCGGCGTCAGAGAGCAGATAGGCGAGATCGAGGGCCAGGAGGGCGTCGTCCTCGACGACCAATATCAGTCCGCGGCGTTCGTTCATCGATCAGGCTCCCAATTCCTGCGTAGAACGGCCGATCGTCCCGTCAGGTTCCCGGATCGGTATGTTTCGCGGCAATATGATGAAGATTCCTTTACCCTGCGGCCTCCGCCCGACGCGAGGCGGAGCGGGGCGCGGACGGCTTTCCGCTACGAAATCGCTAACCTTAAACCCCTCTTAACCGGCCCTGCGTAATCCTCGCGTTCCGGAGCCATGACGGCTCGCGGAGTGTGAGAGTTGAGTAAGCGCATGTTCGAGTTGCAGACCATCCTTCTGCAGGCGATCGCAAACCGGCCCGACGCGCCGGAGATCCGCGCCTGCATCTACCGCGAGATCGGATTGGCCGCGGTCGCCGGCGAATTCGGCTTTAACCTTTCGGACTTCGAACCGGCGCTGCAGCCTTCGGCTGGCCGCAATGACGCCCATATCGAGGGTCAGGAAATAGCAGCCTGAGGCTTTCTCGGGCGTAGCCGACGCATTCGAAAGCGCATGCGCGGCGCGGAGCCGAGAGAATGATCACCCGTCGGGCAGTGCTGCAGGGCGCCGGTGGCCTCGTATTGGGGGCGACCGGTCTTGCGAGCTACGCGGTTGCGGTCGAGCCGGGCTTCATGCTCGAGGTGACGCGCTACCGCCTGACCCCGCGGACTTGGCCTGCGGGGCTCGATCTGAGGATCGCCATCATCGCCGACATCCACGCCTGCGAGCCCTGGATGCCGGCCTCCCGCATCCGCCATATCGCGGAAGTCGCCAATTCGCTGAAACCCGACCTCATCGTCCTGCTCGGCGATTTCAACGGCGGCCACCGAATCGTGACGGGCCCCGTATTTCCCCAGCAATGGGGCGAGGCGCTGTCGGTGCTCGAAGCGCCGCTCGGCGTCCACGCCATTCTCGGCAATCACGACTGGTGGCACGGCCCGCTGCCGCGCATGAAGAGCGACGGCGCGGAGAGCATCCGCCGCACGCTCCGGCAGATGAACGCCTCGGTGCTCGAGAACGACGCGCTGCGCCTGACCAGCAACGGCAAGCCGTTCTGGCTCGTCGGCCTCGGCGACCAGCTCGCCCATCCCGTCGGCCGCTACCGCTTCAAGGGGGCGGACGACCTTGATGAGGCGCTCGACCGGGTGACCGACGACGCGCCGATCATCCTGCTGGCGCACGAGCCCTACGTTTTCCATCGCGTGCCCGACCGCGTCGCGGTCACGCTCTGCGGCCATACGCACGGCGGCCAGGTGAACCTGCCCTTCCTCGGTCCTTTCGTCGCCAATCGTCGTTTCGGCGCGGACCTTGTCTACGGCCACCTCGTCTCGGGCGATCGCCATATCGTCATTTCGGCCGGTCTCGGCACGTCCATCGCGCCGGTGCGCTTCATGCGTCCGCCGGAGGTCGTGGATCTGACGATCTCCGGCCCGCCTGTGGCGACGGCATAAAAAACGCGGCCGAAGCCGCGTTTCCTGTCGCGCGATGCTTTCGACTCAGAGGACGACGACCTTCGAATTCATCTTCACGCGATTGTAGAGGTCGATCACGTCGATGTTGCGCATGCGGATGCAGCCGGAGGACACGGACTGGCCGATCTTGTCCTCCTCGTTGGTGCCGTGGATGCGATACAGCGTGTCCTTGTTGCCCTGGTAGAGGTAGATCGCGCGCGCCCCCAGCGGGTTGTCCGCGCCGCCCGGCAGGCCGCCGGCGTCGACGACGGGCTTGAGATGCGGCCAGCGCGCGATCATGTCCGCCGGCGGATGCCAGGAGGGCCATTCCTGCAGCGAACCGACCCGGGCCGTGCCGGACCAGCCGAAGGCTTCCGAGCCGGTGGCGACGCCGTAGCGGATCGCTTTCTTGTTCGGCAGGACGAAGTAGAGGAACTTGTTCTTCGTATCGACGACGATCGTGCCGGGCGGCTGGCCGGTCGGGTCGCTGACCTCGTAGCGGTTGTAGTCGCTGCCGACTTCGTAGCGCGGCACCATGGCGACGAGGTCGGCGTCGCGGGTCGACAGCTTCGGATCGGGAACGCGCGCGTAATTGGCGTTGCATGCGCTGAGGGCCAGCGCGCCCGCGATAGCGACGAAAGCGAGTCTCATTAGTTCCGTCCCGAACTGAATCATAATGGAATTGAGGCCGATCAAGGCCATTAGGCGATTGATTACCATATTCATCGCATTCGTTACGAAATTCTTTCCTCGCGTCGCCACATGACGCAGGAAAGCGCCGTCCTGTTGCCATTTTACGACACAAGTCGGGCTGGACAGGACAGGGGCCGGACGCGATGCTTCCAGCCAACGGCAGCCGCCGGACGTCGTCCGGATCGGCTGAAAATCGCATGTCGCCGGGGTGGAAAAGCCATTGAGCACTCTGTTCGTCTCGCATCGCTCGTCGCTCGCCCACGACATGGGTCCCGATCACCCCGAGCGCCCGGACCGGGTGCGGGCGATCGAGCGCATCCTCGAGCACGAGCGCTTCCAGACGCTGCTGCGCGAACAGGCGCCCTTCGGCGACCGTGAAGCGATCCTGCGCGCGCATCCGGAAGCCTATATCGGCGCCCTCGAACGCGCCGCGCCAACCGAGGGGCTGGTGCAGCTCGACGGCGACACGGCCATGTGCCCGGCGACGATGGAGGCCGCCATGCGCGCGGTCGGCGGCGCCTGCCTGGCGGTGGACGAGGTCATGCAGCGCAAGGTCGCCAACGCCTTCGTCGCGATGCGCCCGCCGGGCCATCACGCCGAGCGCGCGACGCCCATGGGCTTCTGCTTCTTCAACAATGCGGCGGTCGCCGCTCGCCACGCCCAGAAGGTCCACGGCGCCGAGCGCGTCGCGATCATGGATTTCGACGTCCACCACGGCAACGGCACGCAGGACATCTTCTGGTCCGATCCCTCCGTCATGTACGCCTCCACCCACGAAATGCCGGCCTATCCCGGCACCGGCGCGGTCAACGAGCGCGGCGAGCACGACAATATCGTCAATGCGCCGCTCTACGC
>DAIRCS010000116.1:0-11339 GCA_036796555.1 Rhodoblastus sp.
TCAGCTTCTGCCGCGCGCCCTACGACATCGAGCGCGCCGCGCAGAAGATCAAGAACGCGGGCCTGCCCGCCATTCTCTCCGCGCGTCTGTTCGTGGGCCGCTGACGATGGGCCGCGACGTTCTCGAGACCGGCGCGTTCGTCGACGGCTTTCTCGTGCGCGAGAAGCTGCATGTCGGCGGCATGGCCTCGCTCTGGCGCGTCACCCGCGACGATATCGATTTCCCGATCATCCTGAAGACGCCGCTGATCCTCGATGGCGACGACGCCACCGCCATCGTCGGCTTCGAGATGGAGCAGATGATCCTGCCCCACCTCACCGGCCCGCATGCGCCGCGCTGCGTGGCTGTCGGCGACTTCTCGCGCCAGCCCTATATCGTCATGGAATATGTGCAGGGCGTCTCGCTCCTGCCGGAATTCGAGACAGCGCCCCTGTCGGTCGAGCGCGTGCGCGACATCGGCGCTCGGGTGGCGACCGCGCTGGACGCGCTGCATCGCCAGCACGTAATCCATCTCGATATCAAGCCCTCGAACATCATCCTGCGCACGACCGGCGAAGCCGCGCTGATCGACTTCGGCCTGTCGCGCCACGAGCAATTGCCCGATCTGCTGGCGGAGGAGTTTCGCCTGCCGATGGGCACGGGCCCCTACATCTCGCCGGAGCAGGTTCGTGGCGACCGGTCCGACCCGCGCTCGGACCTCTTCTCGCTCGGCGTGCTGATGTATCATCTGGCGACCGGGGAGAGGCCGTTCGGCTTCCCGCATTCGCGGCGCGCCTTGCGCCGGCGCCTGTGGCGCGATCCGATCCCGCCCCGCGCGATCCGGCCGGAAATCCCGGAATGGCTGCAGGAGATCATCCTGCGCTGTCTCGAGGTCGATCCGGGCAAGCGTCATCCGACGGCCGCCCAGCTCGCCTTCGATCTCACCCACCCCGACGACGTGCGCATCACCGAGCGCGGCCGGCGCATGGAGCGCGATTCCCTGCTGACCGCGTGGAAGCGGCGCTGGAAGACGCCCTTCGGCCATGTGGCGCCGGCGGCCCAGATCGCCGAGCAGATTTCGGCCGCGCCCATCGTCGCCGTCTGCGTCGATCTCGAGGCGAGCGTCGCGCTGACCACGACCCTGCGCGACACGGTCTCGCGTATCCTGCAGGCCATGCCCGGCGCGCGGCTCGCCTGCCTCAACATTCTGCGGCTCAACCGCATCGGCATCAATTACGCGCTCGACTCCGACGGCCACAACATTCACGTCAACCGCCTCGTCGAACTCAAGGAATGGGCGCGCCCGCTCGACCGGCACGACATCCGCGCGACTTTCCACGTGCTGGAGGCCGCCGACGTCGCCGGCGCGCTGGTCGACTACGCCCGCGCCAACCGCGTGGACCAGCTCGTGATCGGCGCGCGCGGCTCGTCGTCTGTCCGGCGCTTCCTCGGCTCCGTCTCCTCGCGCGTGGTGGCTGAGGCGCCGTGCACGGTCACGGTGGTGCGCGCGCCCGCGCAGGCTGGGCAGGGCGACGGAACGGAAGAGCTCGCCAGCGCCGAACAGCCGTAGAATTGCCGGAGCCGGACCGCTATAGTCCGGGCCGTCGGGAGATGCCCAGAGTTTGCCTGCCATGAACCGTTTCGAACGTCCCACGCCCGCCGCCCAGGAGGCCGAGGTCGAATATCTCGACGGCGACATCCGCGTGCGCCGCCCCGGCGCCTATGTGCGCTGCGCGGCCACCGGCGAGCCGATCCCGCTGGAAGACCTGCGCTACTGGAACGTCGACCTGCAAGAGGCCTATGCGAGTCCGGAAGCGAAACTGAAGCGGCTGGCGCGCAAGGGCTGAGCAAGGTCGGCCCCATCACGGATTTTGCGAGAGTAGCGTCTCCCTCCCCCTTGTGGGGAGGGCAGGGGAGGGCGTCGGGCGATCTTGCAAGATTGGCGGGCTTTGCGACGCAGCTTTATCTCGCAGGACTGCCCGACCCCCACCCTAACCCTCCCCCGCAAGGGTGGAGGGGACAGGTCGCTGACTTCATCCAGAGCCTATCGCACCCGCGCTCGTGCGAGACTGTCCGCCAGCAACGCGCCCACCGCATCCTCGTCCTCGAACACGATCCGCACGGGAATGGCGAGAGGCGCGACCGCGCCCTCCGGCAGGGCGGGCAGCCGCATGGCGTCCTTCCGGGTCGTCACCAGCCGCGCGTTTTTCGCGCGCGCCAGTTCCGCCAGCTCCACGATATCGGCCGCGCGATACGGATGATGGTCCGGAAAGGCCCGGCGCGCGACGATGCGCGCGCCGATCTCGTCCAGCGTGCGAAAAAACTTGTCCGGCAGGCCGATGCCGGCGAAGGCGACCACGTCCTGCCCTGCCAGCGCTCGCGCGGATGGGTCGGGCTCGAGTCGCGCGCGAAGAATTTTCGCGCCCGCCTTCGCCGCCTGCGCCGCGACAGCGGCGCCCGCCTCGCCCGCGCCGACGACCACGACCGCCTGCACAAGCGGCAATTGCGCGGCCAGCGGCGCGCGCAACGGGCCTGCCGGTAGACAGAGGCCATTGCCGACGCCGGTCGCGCCATCGACGACGGCGAGCGCGAGGTCGGGCTCGACCCGCCGGCTCTGCAAGCCGTCGTCGAGGACGAGCGCGGTGGGCGCCACGGTATCGACGGCGAGCGCTGCGGCGGCGGCGCGGTCGGCGCCGACGAAGGTCGGCGCGACCTCGGCGAGCAGCAGCGTTTCGTCGCCGATGTCGGCCGCGCTCTGGCCCTTCGCCTCGAGCGCGCCATCGCGCGCGCGAAAGCCGCCATAGCCGCGCGATACGAAAGCGGGGCGCTCGCCCTCCGCCTGGAGCAGCCGCGCGATCTCCAGCGCCACGGGCGTCTTGCCGGCGCCGCCCGCCACGAAGTTTCCGACGACGATGACGGGCGCGCCTGGCCGGGCCCCGGGCCGCCGCATCCGCCGTGCGACAATCGCGCCATAGAGCGCGCCGACCGGCTGCAGCAATCGCGCGGCCGCGCCCGGCCGCGGGGCGCGCCAGAAGGCCGGCGCGTTCATCGCGATTCCCCGCGCGAAGCGATGGCGGGCGCGACCGCTTGCATCAGGATGCGCGTCGCGCCGCTCAGCCGCTCGACCGCGCTCGCCGCCGCGCGCGCCATGGCGCGCGCCCTGGCGGGGTCGGCGAACAGCGCCGCGAGGCGTCCGGCGAGATCGGTTGCGTCGTTCACGCATGCGCCGCCGCCGGCCGCATCGAGCGTCGCATAGGCGTCCGCGAAATTGTCCACCGCCGGGCCGTGCAGGATCGCCGCGCCGAGCTTCGCCGGTTCGATCGGGTTCTGCCCGCCGCCCGCAACCAGCGACTTGCCGACGAAGACGATGCGCGCGAGCCGATACCACAGGCCCATCTCGCCGAACGTATCGGCGACGAATACATCGCATTCGCCCGAAATCGCCGCGTCGGCGCTGCGCAGCGCCGTGGTCGCGCCCGTCTGCCGCGCCAGCGCGGCGATGTCGCGTCCACGGCGCGCGTTGCGCGGCGCGACGATCGTGAGGAGATCGGGAAAGCGCAAGCGCAGGATCCTGTGCGCGGCGAGGCAGATTTCCTCCTCGCCTTCGTGCGTCGAGGCCGCGACCCATACGGGCCGCGCGCCGATCGCCGCGGCGAGCCGCGCGAGCTCTTCCGGTTGCGCTGGCGGCGGCGCGACGTCGTATTTGAGATTGCCGGAATTGGTCACGCGCAGCGCGCCGAGACTTTCGAAGCGCGCGGCGTCCTGCGCGCCCTGCGCGAAAATCCGTTCGAACGCGCCGAGCAATTCCCGCGCCGTCGCCGGCGCGCGGCGCCAGCGTTCGACGGAGCGCTCGGACATGCGCGCGTTGGCGAGGAACAGCGGCGCGCCGCGCCTCCTCGTTTCGAGAATGAGATTCGGCCAGATCTCGCTTTCCGCGAAGATCGCGGCGTCGGGCCGCCAATGGTCGAGAAAGCGCCGCGCAAAGGCGCGGCAGTCGAGCGGAACGTATTGGTGGATCGCGCCCGGCGGCAGGCGGTCGCCGACGACGCGCGCCGAACTGAGCGTGCCCGTGGTGACCAGCGCGTGAACGCCGTTTCGCGTCAACGCCTCGACCAGCGGCAGCAGCGCGAGGCCCTCGCCGATGCTCGCGCCGTGCAGCCAGACGAGCGGTCCCGCGGGGCGGGGAATCTTCGCGCGCCCCATGCGTTCGGAAAGTCGGGCGGCGTCTTCCTTGTCGCGCGCCGCGCGCCGCGCGAGAAAACGCGGGGCGAAGGGCGCAAACAGCCCGCTCGCCGCGCGATAGAGGAGGAGCGCCGCTGTCATCGGCCCTGCGGTTTTGACCGCTGGCTCACGGGCGCCCCCCTTCGCTGCGTCAGCCGTGCGCGGGATCGAGCATGCGATGCAGATGCACGATGAAATAGCGCATGTGCGCATTGTCCACGGTCGCCTGCGCCTTGGCCTTCCAGGCGGCGTGGGCGGAGGCGTAGTTGGGGAACAGGCCGACGAGTTCGACCTTGCTCAGATCCTTGAATTCCACGCCGTCGAGACTCACCAGTTCGCCGCCGAGAACGAGGTGCGGCAATTGCTTTGCGGGTTCTGTCATGTCTGCGCCTTGTCGAGAGGTCGGGGCGGGCGTTTCCTTATTGCGCGCGCGCGAAGGCGGCGAGAAGCTCTGGATGCGCGGCGGCGGGCGCCGCGGCCAGCGCGCCATGTTTCAGGTCGCGGCGATTATAGAGGGGCCGCGCGCCGTCGAGGCCCGCGAGCAGGCCGCCGGCTTCATGCAAGATGAGATCGGCCGCCGCAATATCCCAATCGTGCGAATCCTTCGACGACAGGGCGCCCTCGAGCGCGCCTTGCGCCACCATGGCGAAGCGCATGGCGAGCGAGGGGATGCGCGGGACGAGATCCATCTCGAGCGCGCGCGCGACCTTGCCCGCGGAAGGCTGCGGTCCGGCGAGCCTGCCGCCCGCGAGCCGCGCCAGCGCGCCGAGGCGCAGTTGCGCGCCATTGCGCCAGGCGCCGCCGCCGAGCGCGGCGTGGAAACGCTCGCCGGCCGCCGGCGCGGCGATGGCGCCGGCGATCGGGCGCCCCGCCCGCACGAGCGCGATCGAAACGCTCCAGCGCGTATCGCCGCTCGCAAACCCGCGCGTGCCGTCGATCGGGTCGACGATCAGCACCGTGTCGGCCGTCAGCCGCGCATCCGAATCGACCGTCTCCTCGGAGAGCCAGGCGGCTTCCGGAAACAGCGCCTGAAGGCGCTGCGCCAGAAAGGCGTCGACCGCGAAATCGGCTTCCGTCACGGGCGAGCCGCCGTGCTTGTATTCGGTGTGGGCGGTCGTCTTTTCGCCCGGCCGGAACCAGCGCAGCGCGATCTCGCCGGCCTCCGTCGCGACGGCGTCGAGCGTGCGGGCGATATCGACGAGCGACAGATCGGCTGCGGGAAGGGACATGATCGGGTCCTAGGGCGACGCGGCGGGCGACGCAAGCCGAGAAGGGCGTGAATTTTCGGCATTTCGCGCATTCGCCCGCGGCCAGCGCCATTCCGGACGAAACGGGGCTCTCGCGATCCGCGCGGCTTTCGGGAATAGCGCGAATTTGATCCTTTCGCTTCAGGGCGCGTCGACCAAGTCTCTGCGTTTACGGGGATTTCACCCTTCCGGTTAGGGCTTTGGGCGGCGTGCGGCGGCAGGATGGCGGCAACAAAGCCGCACTTGCCGAGGTTCCGATGTCAGCTCGCCCCGCTCTCGCTGAAACCGCCGCGCCCCGCATCGCCTGGCAGGGGCTCGCCATCGGCGTCGAGGAGCGCAACGGCCGGTTTCTCTATCGCGTCCGCATGGTCCATGAGGATCCGGTTCAGGCCGCCACGCTCGTCCAGACCGAGGACGAGCGCGAGGCGGTGGCCGCCTGGCGCTACTGGAGCGCGAGCCTGCGCCTGCCGCGCCTCGTCGAGCGCGCGCCCGGCGATTTCCATGCGCTGGAATGGCGTTGCGGCGCGCTGGTCGTGCGCGCCCGCGCCGCGCGCCGCCGCGGCTCGCCGCTGTTCGGCCGCAGGCCCGCCCGCTGTGCGATCCGCAAGGTCGGCGCGCGAGACCCCATGCCGGTCCACGCCGGCGAGCGCGAGATCATCGCGCGGACCTGATCTCGTCAGCCCGCCAAGGCCGCCGCCAGATAACCGGCGAACAACAGCAGCCCGGCGTTCCGGTTCGACCGGAAGAGCGCGAGCGCGCGATCCTTGTCGTTCGCGTCGATGGTCGCGACCTGCCAGGCGCAATGCGCCGCGAAGGCCGCGACGCCCGCATAGGCCAGCGGCGAAACGCCGGCGAAATGCACCGCGAGCGCCGACAGAGCGACGGCGATTGCATACATCAGGCCGACCGCGCCGCGCACATGGTCGCCGAACAGACGCGCCGTCGAGCGCACGCCGGCGATGGCGTCGTCGCGAATGTCCTGCAGGGCGTAGATCGTGTCGTAGCCGATGGTCCAGAAGATCGCCGCGGCGTAGACGAGGACGGCCGGCGCCGCGAGCGCGCCGAAGATCGCCGCCCATCCCATCAGCCCGCCCCAGGCGAAGGCGAGCCCCAGCACCGCCTGCGGCCAGGACGTGATCCGCTTCATGAACGGATAGACAAGGACGATCAGCAGCGAGGCGAAGCCGAGAGCGATGGTGAAGCGGTCGCGAAAAGACAGGAGGACGGCGAGGCCGACGAGGCATTGCAGGACGATGAAGACCTTCGCCTGCGTTGGCGTCACGCGGCCGGAGGGCAGGGGCCGGCCGCGCGTCCTCTCCACCTGCGCGTCGATCTTGCGGTCGACGAGGTCGTTGTAGGTCGAGCCCGCGCCGCGCATGGCGATCGCGCCGATCAGGAAAAGCAGGAGGTGCCAGTAGCGCGGGCCGCCGCCCGCCGCTGCGGCTGCGAGCGCGCTCGATTCCCAGCAGGGCAGCAGAAGCAGCCACCAGCCGATCGGTCGGTCGATGCGGGCGAGCTGGACGTAGGGTGTAGCCCACGCCGGCGCAAAGCGAAGCGCCGGATGGCGGGCGACGGAATCGGGAAGGAGATGCGGATCGCTGTGCGCCGGGCTCACAGCGGTCCGTGCGGCAATTGCTGCACCTGCTGGCCCATGCCGCCGCCTTGCGCCTGCTGCTGGGCGGCCTGCTTCTTCATCTTCTCGATCTTGGCGGCGATGCCGCAGGCCTGGCCGGCGGTCTTGGAGAATTGCGCGCGCTGCTGCTTGGCGCCGTCCACGAAATTATCGGGGATCTGGCACCATTCCTTGTTCTTCTCGAAATAGGCGACCGTCTCGCTCATGATGCTGGTGAGCGACCGGAATTTCGGACAGGCGGCCGCGGGATCGAGCTGTTTCTTGCCGCCCTTCTGCAGGCCCTTGAGCTGGGCGATGACGGAATCGCGGCGCTTCATGAAGCCCTGGATGTCGGTCTGGCAATCGGCGAGCGCCGGCGCCGACGACAGGACGACGAAGACGCCCGAAACGAGCGAGAGGACGCGCAGGGAAGGCGGTACAGAAAACATGATCCAACCTTTTCGAGAGGCGGCTTTTTAGCAAGTCCTGCCTGCCGTCGGCAAGGCGACGCACTCCATGCGGAACCACAGCAAATGGGCGGCATTGCGGCGTTCGGGCGCCGCGCGCGCTCTGATACGTTGGTTCAATGGGCGTGGCGGCGACTGAAAGCATATTGAAAACAACGATCTATATCCTCGACCCATATCCTTGACAGGATATGGGCCCGTCAATATGGTGCGCGCGTTTTCACAGGGGCGTGATCGTCTCGATCCGCGTCGATTCCCCGGAAACTCGGCAGTTCGGCCGGATCGGCCCGCCGCCCGCGGCGGCGGATTCTTCGGTCGCGCCGGATCAGGCTTCAGGGGAGGCGGCGTGGCGGAAGGCGACGATGCGGAGCTGAAGGCGCGGCTGGCGGCTTTGTCGCAAAAGCTCGCGGAGAGCGGCCAGGCCGCCGGGAAGCCGGCGGAGGACCAGCCGCTCGACGGCGCGACCGGCCGGGCAATGAGCCAGGGCATGCGCGCTCTGGGCGAATTCGTCGGCGCGGTCGCCGTGGGCGCGGCGATCGGGTGGAAGCTGGACGACTGGTTCGGCACGGGGCCGGCGCTCCTACTGGTTTTCCTCGCGCTGGGAACGGCGGCGGGGTTCTGGAACATCTATCGCATGTCCGCCGGGCCTACGGCGCGGGGCGGAAGCGGTGGAAACGGCAAGAAGTGAAGCGGGCCGGCGCATGCCGGCCAGGACGAGAAGGGTGAGACCGTGGCGGCCGAATCGCAAGGGATCGATCCGATCCACCAGTTCAACATCAACCGCCTGTTCGACTTGCGTCTGGGCGGGGTCGACGCCTCTTTCACCAACGCCTCGCTGTTCATGCTCGTCGTGTTTCTCGCCATCACCGCGCTGATGGTGCTGAGCACGAACGGTCGTCACATCGTGCCGACCCGCATGCAGGCCGCGGCCGAAATGGCCTATGAATTCGTCGCCTCCACGGTGCGCGACACGGCCGGCGACGCCGGCATGCGCTTCTTTCCCTTCGTCTTCTCGCTCTTCATGTTCGTGCTGTTCTCGAACCTGATCGGCCTGATCCCCGGCGCCTTCACCGTCACCAGCCAGATCGTCGTGACCTTCGCCTTCGCGGCGCTGATCATCGGCATCGTCATCATCTACGGCTTCTACAAGAATGGCGCGCATTTCCTGCACCTGTTCGTGCCCTCGGGCGTGACGCCCTGGCTGCTGCCGATCATCGTGCTGATCGAGGTCATCTCGTTCGCGGCGCGCCCGATCACCCTGTCGGTTCGTCTCTTCGCCAACATGCTGGCGGGCCACATCACGCTGAAGGTCTTCGGCGGCTTCGTCGCCATGCTGCTCGGCGCCGGCGCCTACGCGATCCTCTCGCCGCTGCCGCTGATCGGCATCGTCCTGCTGAGCGCGCTCGAACTGCTGGTCGCGTTCCTGCAGGCTTACGTCTTCGCCATTCTCACTTGCGTCTATCTCAACGACGCGATTCACCCGGGCCACTGATAAAAGCGCTTGGCGCACAACAACAGATAGTCGCCCACAAAACTCCTGAAGGAGCATTCAAATGGATCCAGTTGCAGCCAAATACATCGGCGCCGGCCTCGCCGCCATCGGCATGGGCGCCGCCGCCGTCGGCGTCGGTCTCATCTTCGGCAACTTCCTCTCGGGCGCGCTGCGCAATCCGTCGGCCGCCGACGGCCAGTTCGGCCGCGCGTTCATCGGCGCGGCGCTCGCCGAAGGTCTCGGCATCTTCGCGTTCCTCGTCGCGATCCTGCTCCTCTTCGTGATGAAGTGATCTATCGCGCGCCCCGCATCGCGGGGCGCGCCTTTCGTTCTTGATTTACGCGGACAGATTCTCAGGCGGACAGCATGGCCGGCAACGCAAACGAAGCCCACACCACGAGCACCGAGGCTCACGGCGGCGCCGAGCACGGCTCCACCTTCCCGCCCTTCGATTCCACCCATTTCTCCTCGCAGCTCATCTGGCTGACGCTGATCTTCGGCGCGCTCTATCTGCTGATGAGCCGCGTGGCGCTGCCGCGCATGGCCGGCATCCTCAAGGATCGCGGCGACAAGATTTCCGGCGACCTGGACGCCGCCAAGGCCGCGCAGGCCAAGGCAGAGGCCGCCGGCGCCGATCTCGAGAAGACGCTGGCCGAGGCCAAGGCGAAGGCTCAGGGCCTGGGCCAGGAAGCGCACGCCGCGCTCGCCGCCGAGACCGAAGCCAAGCGCAAGACGCTCGAGGGCGAACTGAACGCCAAGCTCGCCGCCGCCGAGGCGCAGATCGCCGACACCAAGGCCAAGGCCATGGGCAATGTCGAGACGGTCGCCCGGGACACGGCCGCGGCCATCGTCGAACATATCACCGGCAAGCCGGCCGATCCGCAGAAGATCGCCGCCGCTCTCGCCAACGCAAAGGCCTGATCCGATGGTTTTGGAAGCCGAACATTTCGTCGCGATCGGGTTTTTCCTGTTCCTCGCCGTGCTCGCCTATTACGGCGTGCACTCCAAGCTGGTCGGCGCGCTCGACGCCCGCATCGACGGCGTGAAGCGGGAGCTGGGCGAAGCGCAGAAGCTGCGCGAGGAGGCCCAGACGCTGCTCGCCTCCTTCGAGACCAAGCGCAAGGCGGCCGAGGCCGATGCGGCCGCCATCGTCGCGCAGGCCAAGCAGGAAGCCGAGCTTCTCGCCAAGGAAGCGCATGAGCGCATGACCGACTATATCGCGCGCCGCACGAAGCAGGCGGAAGACAAGATAGCCCAGGCGGAGGCCCAGGCCGCCAGCGACGTGCGCTCGGTCGCCGCCGATGTCGCGACCCGCACGGCCGAAGCCGTGTTGAAGACCGAGACGGCCGGCGCCGGCGGCGCCGGATTTGTCGATCAGGGCATCAAGGATCTCGGCCGCCTGCTGCATTGAGCGGCTGGACAGGTCTGGAAACGAAAACGCCGGCTGATGGGCCGGCGTTTTTCGTTTGGCGCCTCCTTCTCCCGCGGAGCGGGAGAAGGTGTCATGCGCAGCATGACGGATGAGGGCGGTCGCCTCATCAGCAATCCTTATTCACGCGCGAGCAGCGGCCTGTCCCTCATCCGACCCTCCCTGACGCGAGGGCCTCCTTCTCCCGCGGAGCGGGAGAAGGACTGCATTCTCTAAGCCGCTTTCCTTGCCGCGGCTGTCGCCCGCGCAGCGCGAGCGCCGGTCAGCACGACCGTATCGCCGTCCCTGTCCCGCACACGGATCATGGCGTCCCCGATCGCATCATGCGCGACAAGGCGCTCGATCCATATCCAGATGTCAGCGGGAGTTGCGAGATCGGCCTCGCATTCGACCGGCGAGCGTCCGTCCGACGCAACGATCTCCACGCGAAACAGCGCCATGGCTGCCTCCCGTTGCCGGCGACGCGCAGCTTATGAAACGCAACGTCGTCGCCGAGCCCCTTTGCCCTTCGATTCCGCGAACTCTAGACCCGGTCACGCGCAAACGCGCCGTGACCGGGTGACGCGCCGCCTGGCCACTTATTCCGCGGCTTCGGCGATCGGCGGCCGCGCCGTCCACTTGAGAACGGGCGATCGCGCGGCGCGCGTTTCGTCGAGACGCGCGCGCGGCGCGAAGCGCGGCGCGGTCTGGAAGCGTTCGGCCTCGCCGCGCAGCGCGCGCATCGCAAGATCGCGCATCGCCATGACGAACAGATCGAGCGAGGCCTTGGATTCCGATTCCGTCGGCTCGATGAGCATGGCGCCCTTCACGACGAGCGGGAAATAGACCGTCATCGGATGGTAGCCCTCGTCGATCAGCGCCTTGGCGAAATCGAGCGTGGTGACATGCGTGC
>DAIRCS010000117.1:0-7465 GCA_036796555.1 Rhodoblastus sp.
TGTCGATGCGGATGACGTAGGGCAGGTCGTTGTGGGCGTCGATGAAGGGGGAGGCTGCGAGAATCGCGCGGGCCTCGCGCAGGGCGGCGTCGGTCATGCGGGGAAGATAGGGCAGATTCGGGTCCGCCGGCGAACCATTACCTGCGACGTCATTGCCAACTTTCCCCCCGCCCGCGACACTCGGCGCAAAGGGAGGGCCAAATGATCGATGTCGACATCATGCCGCTGGCGCGCCTCATGGGCATCCGGCTGGTCGAACAGTCGCCGGACAGGGTCGTCGCCGAAATGGTCGTGCGCGAAGACCTCTGCACCACCAATTCCATCCTGCACGGCGGCGCCTACATGGCCTTCGCCGACACGATCGGCGCGGTGGCGACGGTTTTGAACCTGCCGCCGGGCGCGGGCACGACGACCGTCGAGAGCAAGACGAATTTCATTTCCGCCATCAAGGCGGGCGAGGTCGCGCGCGCCGAATGCACGCCGGTCCATCGCGGCAAGACCACGCAGGTCTGGACGACGCGGATATTGCGGCCGGACGGCAAGCTCGCGGCCATCGTCACGCAGACGCAGATGGTGCTGGCGCCGCGCTAGCTCGAATTGTCGGCAAGTCGTTAGGGACGTCGAAACCACGCGCTTTGCCAACGGCTTAACCGTTAATCGGCTTTCGGAATCGGGATTCAGATTCCGGCAAGGCGCGCGCCGCCAAGGTCCTCTCACGTCAAGTTCCGGACCGGGGATCCCGTCGTGACCGAGCATTTCAAGACCGAGGCCTTCCGCACCGCCATCGAGATCGACCGCCGCCGCACGGCGCTGGTTTCCATCGAACGGGAGGGCGGGGTCGACGCCGATCTCGTGCGCCGCCTGCGCTTCGATCTGTTCCGCGGCGACGCGCTGACGCAGGACGAGGCGGACGCGCTGTTCGCGATCGAGCGCAACGTCCGGCCCGACTGCCCGGCGTGGCGCGATTTCTTCGTCGACGCCATCGTGGATTTCCTGCTCTGGCAGCAGCGCCCGAGCGGCGTTCTGAGCGAAGCGCAGGCCGAGTGGCTGGTGTCGCAGGCCGATTCCACGAAGACGCTCACGGCTTTCGCCACACTGGTGACGGCGCTGGAAGAAGCGCATCGCACGCCCGGCTGGTTCGCCGCCGCCGTGCGCGGCCGCGTCGCCAAGGGCTGGGCCGGCGCGGAAATCGCGCGGGCGGCGTGAGCGGCGGGTCGCTTGTTTTGCCACCTTAATGGTGTCATATTGGCGGCGTGGAGAAACGTCGTCCGACCTACGATCTCGACGCCATCAAGCTCGCGATCGGTTCGGTCGAGACGTTGGCGATAACGTCGTCAGCCTTGAAAGACGCCTTTGCGCTCGGCTTCGACCGCGGTGGGATTGTCGAGACGATCGTCGGCATCGAGGCGCGCATGTTCTACAAGTCGATGACGACTTTCGCCGATCACAGGGTCTGGCAGGACGTCTATCACGTCGCTGCGCGCGGGTTTGTCTTGTATGTGAAATTCCAGGCGGACGTCGTCACCGAATTCACCGTAATGTCTTTCAAGGAGAAATGACCATGGCGGCGAAGCAGAGGATTGTCGCCGAAACGATGGTTTCCCCGGAAACTGGCGAGCGTCTGACGCGCAGCGTCCGGCCGATGAGCGTCGCTTACAAGGGACGGTCGGTCACGGTCGATGTGCCCGGTTATTATCCGGCCGGAGACGGCGACGGCGTCCACGTCGGGGCCGACATGAAAGTCGTCGACGAGGCGTTGCGGGCGCTCAAGGAAGAGGTCGACGGCGTGCCCTCGCCGGCAAGTATCCGTCGGGTGCGCCTCAAGCTGAAACTTTCGCAACGCGAGGCGGGCGCGCTTCTGAAAGTCGGCGAAAGCGCGTTCGACAAATACGAGCGGGGCATCATCGAGCCCAGCGGTCCGACGGCGCAATTGCTCAGGATTCTCGATCGCCATCCGGAGATCGCGGAGGAATTGAGTTGATCGCCGCCGGGGCGACCGCGCGGGCCGCCTGAACCACAAGGATATGTAGACGGGGGGCGCGGGCTCCCTTAAAAGCGCCTAGCTGGATTTTGCCGCAGTGCAGCGGCCTTGGATCGGTGGGCGCATGTTCAAGAAGATTCTGATCGCGAACCGCGGCGAGATCGCCTGCCGCGTCATCAAGACCGCCCGGAAAATGGGCATCAAGACGGTCGCGGTCTATTCGGACGCCGACGAGGACGCGCTGCACGTCGAAATGGCCGACGAGGCCGTGCATATCGGCCCGCCGGCGGCCGCCGAATCCTATCTGGTGATCGACAAGATCATCGCCGCCTGCAAGCAGACCGGCGCCGAGGCCGTGCATCCGGGCTACGGCTTCCTGTCCGAGCGCGCCGCCTTCGCCCAGGCGCTCAAGGACAACGGTATCGTCTTCATCGGTCCGAACCCCAAGGCCATCGAGGCGATGGGCGACAAGATCGAGTCGAAGAAATTCGCGAACGCCGCGAAGGTCTCGACCGTGCCGGGCTTCCTCGGCGTGATCGAGAGCGCCGACGAGGCCGTGAAGATTTCCGACGAGATCGGCTATCCCGTCATCCTCAAGGCGTCCGCCGGCGGCGGCGGCAAGGGCATGCGCATCGCCAACTCGCGCGAGGAGGTGAAGGAAGGCTTCGAGCGCTCGAAGTCGGAAGCCAAATCCTCGTTCGGCGACGACCGCATGTTCGTGGAAAAGTTCATCGTCAATCCGCGCCACATCGAAATCCAGGTGCTCGGCGACAAGCACGGCAACGTCATCTATCTCGGCGAGCGCGAATGCTCGATCCAGCGCCGCAACCAGAAGGTGATCGAGGAAGCCCCGTCGCCGCTGCTCGACGAGGAGACGCGCCGCAAGATGGGCGAGCAGGCCGTGGCGCTGGCCAAGGCCGTGGACTACGATTCCGCCGGCACGGTGGAATTCGTCGCGGGACAGGACAGGAGCTTCTACTTCCTCGAGATGAACACGCGCCTGCAGGTCGAGCATCCCGTGACGGAGCTGATCACCGGCGTCGATCTCGTCGAGCAGATGATCCGCGTGGCCGCCGGCGAGCCGCTTTCGATCAAGCAGAGCGACGTGAAGCTGAAGGGCTGGGCGGTCGAGAGCCGCATCTACGCCGAAGACCCGACCCGCAACTTCCTGCCCTCGACCGGGCGCCTCGTGAAATACCGGCCGCCGGAAGAAGGCCACGAGGACGGCGTGACCGTCCGCAACGACACGGGCGTCTACGAAGGCGGCGAAATCTCGATCTACTACGATCCGATGATCGCCAAGCTCGTCACGCACGCGGGCGATCGGATGACGGCCATCGACGGGCAGGCGCGGGCACTCGACGCCTTCTACATCGACGGCATCCGCCACAACATTCCCTTCCTCGCCTCGCTGATGCAGCACAAGCGCTGGCGCGACGGCGCGCTGTCGACGGGCTTCATCGCCGAGGAATATCCGGAAGGCTTCTCGCCGCTCGTCGCCTCGGGCGAGACCGCGCATGTGATGGCGGCGGTCGCGGCGGCGATCGACCATGTCGCCAACGAGCGCAAGCGGCAGATCTCCGGCCAGATGCGCACGCAGCGGCCGGTGGAGTTCCAGCGCGAGCGCGCGGTCGTGCTGGGCGGCGAGCGCCATGACGTTTCGGTCGATTCCGGCGACGAGGCGATCCTCGTGCGTTTCGCCGACGGCGAGGCCTATCGCCTGCTGTCGGACTGGGTTCCCGGCGAGCCCGTATGGAACGGCATGGTCGACGACGAACTCGTGGCCGTGCAGGTGCGCCCGATCCTCAACGGCTACGCCATCGCCCATCGCGGCGTCTCGGTCGACGCCTGGGTCTACACGCGCGCCGAGGCGCAATTCGCCGCGCTGATGCCGGAGAAGAAGGTCGCGGACACGTCGAAGTCGCTGCTCTGCCCCATGCCGGGCCTCGTCAAGGCGATCTACGTGAAAGAGGGCCAGGAGATCAAAGCTGGCGAGCCGCTCTGCATGGTGGAAGCCATGAAGATGGAAAACGTGCTGCGCGCCGAGCGCGACACGAGCGTGAAGAAGATCAACGCGAAGGAAGGCGATTCGCTCGCCGTCGACGCGGTCATCATGGAATTCGCCTGATCTCCTGACCCGGACTTCCAGCCGGCGACGCCCGCCTGCCGCAACGCAGGCGGGCGTTCTTTTCGATAGATAGTTGCAAAGCTAATTAGCTTGCTATATAAACGGTTCATGTTCGATCATTGCCTGTTCTTCAACGCAACGGCGATGGCGCGCTCCGTGGAGCGCGCCTGGGCGCAGGTTTTCGAGAAATTCGACCTGACCCCGCCACAGGCCTTCATGTTGCGCGCCGTGCTGGCGAAACCCGGCCAGCTTCAGGGAGAACTCGCCGCAACGCTTGCGATTTCGCGACCGACGACGACGCGGGCGCTCGACGCGCTCGAGAAGCGCCGGCTGATCCAGCGTCGTCCAGGCAAGCGCGACGGGCGCGAGCAGGGCGTATTTCCGACGCCGGCCGCCGAAACTCTCCGCGATGGCCTGAATGCGGAGGCGGCGGCCATGACGCGGCGGTTGAAACATCTCATGGGCGAAGACGTGTTCGCGGATTCGGTTCGGGCGATGCGCGCGGTTCGCGATCTCGTCGACCGCCCGGGCGCGAAACTGAAACAGGAGAGCTGAACAATGCCAATTCTCAGAGTTCTGATCGGCGCGCCGCGTTCGGTGGAAACCACGAAGGCCGTCGTCGAGACGTTGCTGGACCTGACGGTCCGCATCCTCGGCAAGAAAAGGGAAGTCACCTCGATCGCGGTCGACTATCTCGATCCGAAGGACTGGTTTGTCGCCGGCCGCTCGCTCCACGAGCACGGCAAGGCCAGCTTCTATTTCGACATCAAGATTACCGACGAAACCAACACGAAGGCCGAAAAAGCCACGTTTATCGACAAAGCCTTCCAGGCCCTGTCAGCGCTGCTCGGCGAGGTGCACGATGAAAGCTATATCCACGTCGAGGACGTGCGCGCCGCCGCCTACGGCTATGGCGGGAAAACGCAGGAATATCGATTTCATCACGCCTGACCGGCGCTCTCACCACGGGCGCAGCAGGGCGATGATCGCGAAAGCGATCACCGCCAGCGCGACGCCGCCGATCAGCACGAACAACACGGGCGTTCCCCAGCGCCCCTGCTTGGCCTGCACCTGGGTTTCGACGATGGGTCGTTCCATCTAAGCCTCCTTTTCCCGCGTCAACGCGGGGCGCGGCGCTTGGTTCAGTCGCCGCCGCAACCTCCGCCGTCCATTCCATTGGCGTTGCAACAGTCCCGCTTCGGGCGCATGCATTCCCGATGCCCCTCTATTTCGCCTATGGCTCGAACATGGACGCCGCCGCCATGCGGGCGCGCTGCCCGAATTCGCGGCCGCTCGGCCGGGCGCGGCTGGCGCGCCATCGCTTCGCGCTGATGGCCGACGGCTATGCGACGGTCGTGCGCGACCCCAACAGCGAGGCGCACGGCGTGCTCTACGATCTCGCGCTGTCCGATGTCCCGGCTCTCGACCGCTACGAGGAGGTTTCGCGCGGGCTCTACGCCAAGGCCATGCAGCCGGCGCTGCGCGCCGACGGGCGGCCGGTTCGGGCGCTGGTCTATATCGGCTCGGCGCCGGCGTTCTCCGGACCGGCGAAAAAGCCGGACTATATGAAGGGCGTGATCGCCGCCGCGCGCGCGGCCGAACTTCCCGCGGCCTATGTCGATTTTCTCTCCGGCCTGCTATCAGGAGGCGTCGTTGCTGCGCCGCAGCGGCGGGCGATCAAATGGTCGCCGCCCGGCATTTGAGACGCTCGCCTGAGGAGTTCGCGTTGACCGCCAAGAGCCATCCGTCTTCGCCGCTGGTGCTGCACGATGTCGCGAGCCTGCGCGCGCAGGTGCGCGCCTGGCGGTCCGCCGGCGAGCGCGTCGCGCTCGTGCCGACGATGGGCGCGCTGCATGCGGGCCATGTGTCGCTGGTGGAAGAAGGCTTTCGCCGGGCGGATCGGGTCGTCACGACGGTCTTCGTCAATCCCACGCAATTCGCGCCGACCGAGGATTTCTCCAAATATCCGCGCACGCTGCCCTCCGATGTCGAAAAGCTCGGCAAGGTCGGCTGCGACGCCTGTTTCGCGCCGGACGTTTCGGAAATGTATCCGGAAGGTTTCGCCACGACGGTGACGCTCGAGGGCCCGGCCAAGGTCGATCTCGAGGACCATTTCCGCCCGACGCATTTCGCCGGCGTCGCGACGGTCGTGTCGAAACTGCTCAATCAGGCGCAGGCCGATTGCGCGATCTTCGGCGAGAAGGACTATCAGCAGTTGCGCGTCATCGCGCGCATGGCGCGCGATCTCGACATTGCGACCGAGATCGTCGGCGCGTCGACGGTGCGCGAGGCGGACGGCCTCGCCATGTCCTCGCGCAACGTCTATCTGACGCCGGACGAGCGTTCGCGCGCCCCGGCCATGTATCGCGCGCTGAACCACGCCGCGGCCAAGATTCGCGAAGGCGAGGTGATCGGCCACGAGATGACGGAAGCGCGCGAGATGCTGGTCGAGGCGGGCTTCATGGTGGATTACATCGAGGCGCGCCACGCGCAGACGCTGGAGCGGATCGCGCGCCGCATCGAGGGGCCGATACGGCTGCTGGCGGCCGCCAGGCTCGGCCAGACGCGGCTCATCGACAATATCGCGGTCTAGCGATGCGCGCGGTTCGCGTGTTCGTCTCGGGCCGCGTGCAGGGCGTGGGCTTCCGCTATTTTGTCGCCGGCGAGGCGCGCGCGCTCGGGCTCGCGGGCTATGTGCGCAATCTGCGCGACGGGCGCGTCGAGGCGGCGTTTTCCGGCGCCGCGGACGAGGTCGAGGCGCTGATCGCAGCCTGCCGGCGCGGGCCGCCGGGGTCGCGCGTGGATGACGTGCAGGTCGCGGAAGCGGGCGGGGAGACCTTGCCCGAAACCTTCGAGATCCGGCGCGATAGCTGAGCCTTTACGGCTTGTTGACCGGGGCGCGGCAAGATTGGCCGACGCTTCCGGGAGCGCGCCATGCCCGTTCATTTCCTGTGGTTCCTGCTCGACTGGCGCGGCCGGATCAGCCGCAGCGCCTATCGCATCGCCATGCTGATCCTGGCGCTGCTCGTCGCCTCGCTCCAACTGGCGCCGGACAAGCTGCACGGGATGCTCGTCGGCATTCTCCTCGCGCAACTCGTCGTGCAGGCGGCGCTCGACGCCAAGCGCCTGCACGATATCGGCTTCAGCGCGATCTGGGTTCCCGCGGTCAGCCTGGCCTGCATCGGCGGCGCGGCGGCGTTGGCCTCGCTGGCGCCGGACGCGCTGGCGCTGGTCGGCCAGCACGCGCACGACATTCTCGGGCCCGCCGCGGACAAGGGCGGGCCGCTGGCGGTTACGCTCGCCGGGCTGGAGGCGGGCACGCCGCTGCGCCCCCCCCCCCTCCGGGGGCCCGAAAC
>DAIRCS010000117.1:7479-11318 GCA_036796555.1 Rhodoblastus sp.
GGCGCCGTGCTGCGCTCCTCGCTGCTCTGGGCGCCGAAATCGAACGCCGGCGGCGACGCCTACGCCTACGAGCCCGGCAAGGGACGGCTGGCGGCGATCGACGCGGCGGCTGCCGCCGGCCCGAATGCCGACGCCCTGATCGCAAAGGCGCTGGCCGCGCAGAAGGCGAACGAGATTCACGGAGCCGCGCAATCGCGGCCGACCGGGACGCCGGCGCGCACAGCGACTTTCGGCGCGCGCAAGACGTTTGGCACGCGCAGGTCGGCATGACGGTCAGGCCGCGACGGTCGGCCCGAAAATCTCCTCGAAGGCGCCGCGCATCGCCACGTCCACGTCATGCATCGTCACGGGCAGGCCGAGGTCGGCGAGGCTCGTGACTCCATAATGGCTCTCGCGCACGCCGCAGGGCGTGATGCCGGAGAAGTGCACGAGATCTGGCTCCACATTGAGCGAGACGCCGTGGAACGTCACCCATTGCCGCACGCGGATGCCGATGGCGGCGATCTTGTCTTCCGCCGTTTCGCCGGACGGCCCTGCCGGCTTGTCGGGGCGGCGCGTCCAGACGCCGACGCGGTCCTCGCGGCGCTCGCCCTTCACGTTGAAGGCGGCCAGCGTTGCGATGATCCAGGCTTCCAGCGTGGCGACGAAGGCGCGCACGTCCTGCCGGCGACGCCTGAGGTCCAGCATGACGTAGCCGACGCGCTGGCCGGGGCCATGGTAGGTGAACTGGCCGCCGCGCCCGGTCTCGAACACGGGGAATCGCGCGTCGAGCAGATCGCCCGGCCTGGCCGACGTGCCGGACGTGTAGAGCGGCGGGTGTTCGAGCAGCCACACGCGCTCGGGCGCCTCGCCGCGGGCGATCTGCGCGGCGCGGGCCTCCATTTCGGCCAGGGCCCGCTCGTAGGGCACGAGCGCGTCGGTCACGGCCCATTCGACCGGCGGCGCGCCGGGGCGGGCGAAAAATCGCGCGTCGAGCGCGTCGCGGGTCGGCGCGGGAGCGATGGCGGACATGGGAGAAGCTTTAGCGAAAGGCGGGGCGCTTGGACAGGCGGGGCGGAAAATGGTAGAATTCTCCGAGGAAGGGTAGAATTATGGGTCTCAATATCAAGAACCCCGAGACGGAGCGGTTGATCGCCGAACTCGCCCGGCTCGAGGGCCGCAGCAAGACGGCTGTGGTGACAGAGGCGGTGCGAGAAAGGCTCGAACGGCTCGAGAAGGACGGCAGGGGCGACTTTGTCGAAGATGTCCTCGCGATCGGGCGCGATTGCGCAAGCCGGCTCGACCCGGAGACGCTGGCGCTCGACCACGGCGAATATCTCTACGACGAGAACGGTCTGCCGAAGTGATCGTCGATACCTCGGCGCTGGTAGCGATCCTGCGCAATGAACCGGAGGCCGAGGCCTTCGCGGAGGTCCTGCGAGGCGCGGAGGCGCGGCGCATTTCCGCCGCCGCCTATGTCGAGGTCGCAGCAGTCGTCGACCGGCCGCATGATCCCATCGCATCGCGCAGGCTCGACCAGTTGCTGGAGCGGATAGAGGCGATCATCGAGCCCGTCACCGCCGAGCAGGCGCGGCTTGCGCGCGAGGCCTATCGCGATTTCGGGCGCGGCTCGGGCCATCCCGCGCGGCTGAATTTCGGCGATTGCTTCGCCTATGCGCTCGCCAAGGCGCTGAACGAACCATTGCTGTTCAAGGGCGCCGACTTCGCCCACACCGATGTGAAACGGGCGGTTTGAAAGCGACGCCGGTCGGCGCGGAAAGCGTCGGCGAAGGCTTGCAACGGGCGGGGGCGTTTGCTAGACGACGCCTGCCGATGCGCCGGCCCCAAACCGGCGCATTTGACTTGCGGTCGTGGCGGAATTGGTAGACGCGCTAGCTTGAGGTGCTAGTTGGGCAACCAGTGGAGGTTCGAGTCCTCTCGACCGCACCAAGCGCTTAAGCTGCGCAGATGACAAAAGCCCGGTTCGCGAGAACCGGGCTTTGTTTTTGGCGTCGCCGTCAGTTCGAGGCGAAACAATACAGCAGGCCGCCGCCGCCGGTGGCGTTGAGCGCCGGAATGCTGCAGCCGCGGCTCGGATGCGACGAGTTCCAGGAATGCGAGGACACGTCGTCGCGCAGGCCCATGCGGTCGGAATGGCCAACCATGGCCGAGCCGTCCGCGCCGCCCTTGGTCCAGTTGCCGCAGGTCATGTCCTTGTCGGCGGGGAGCGCCTTGCCCTCCATGTCCGAGCCCGTCAGCACGTCATGGTTGTTGTTGTTGAAGCCGGCGCCCGCGATCTTCGCGCCGCGCTCGGTCAGCGAATTGTCGATCGAGAGCTTGGCGTCCTTGTGCAATTCGTCGACGCTGGCGGCGATCTGGACCCCCTTGGCGTTCTTCCAGGGGCCCTGGCCGATGCGGTCGCGCGCGTTCACCGCGCCCGCGCCCTGCGTGGAAAGATACGCCTTCCAGGTTTTGGCTCCCGCGCCGGCCGTCGTCGCCAAGGTCTGGCAGAGCTTGTCGGCGCCCTCGAGGCCGCCGAGATTGGCGCCGTCGGGGCCGGGCTTCGAGCTGACGAAAAAGGTCATGTCCGGAAATTGCGGCGGGCCTTGCTGCGCCTCGGCGGCGCCGGCCCAGATCGCCCCGGACAGAACCGCCGCCAGGCCGATGATATTGCGATTTTGCATGATTGGTCGTCCTCCCTGTTTGCTTGCAGGGATCACATGTCCTCGGCCGCCGGCGGTCAAAACACGATTCGGTGAAGCCGTGCGCATCGGCGCCAGCGACGCCTTGCCATGCCGCAAATGCGCTTGTGGCGCGCGCGGCGGCTGCGCCACTATGCTCGCCAATCAACACAGGGGAATCGTCCGACATGAGTTCATCGTCCAGGCCGGTTGCGGTCGTCACGGGATCGTCCGCCGGCATCGGCGCGGCGACCGCGCTGAAGTTCGCCGAGGGCGGCTACAACGTGGTCGTCAATTACTCGCGCGATCCGGCGCCGGCGCTGGAGGTGGCGACCGCCTGCCGCAAGGCCGGCGCGGAGGTCGAGACGATCAAGGCGGACGTCTCGTCGGACGCCGACTGCAGGATGATGGTCGAGATGGTCGGGAAGCGCTGGGGCCGCGCGAACCATCTGGTCAATAATGCGGGGCGCACCAAGTTCGTCGACCAACGCAATCTCGACGGCCTGTCGGCCGAAGATTTCCAGTCGATCTACGCCGTCAACGTGATCGGCGCCTTCCAGATGTCGCGCGCCTTCGCGCCCATGCTGCGCAAGGAGAAAGGCGCCTCGATCGTCAACGTGTCCTCGATCGCCGCGGTCGCGGGGCGCGGCTCGTCCATCGCCTACATGGCGTCCAAGGGCGCGCTCAACACGATGACGATCGCGCTTGCGCGCGCGCTTGGCCCCGAGATACGCGTCAACGGCGTCGGCCCCGGCATGATCGAATCCGACTGGCTGAAGAACGGCTATGGCGCGGAAGCCTATGAAGCCATGGGCAAGATGTACCGTGGCGTTTCGGCGCTGAGCGCGACGATCGCGCCGGAGGACGTCGCCCAAACGATCTACGCGCTGTGCACAGCCTTCCCGAAGACAACGGGCGAAACCGTGCTAGTGGATGCAGGATTCCGCATCCAGAAGGCATAGAACATTTGGATATTCACACGGCCGGCGATCTCGCCGGAACGGCGACCACGGTCGGAGACCGGGTCGCGCGGCGCGGCAATGCGCTCTCGCAATGGCTCGGCCGCACGATGCTGCGGCTGATGGGCTGGACTGTCCAGGGCCCGATCGCCGACCTGCCGAAGATGGTGATGATCGGCGCGCCGCACACCAGCAACATGGACGGCGTGCTGGCGATCGC
>DAIRCS010000118.1:0-11307 GCA_036796555.1 Rhodoblastus sp.
GCGAGCAGAATCTGCGCGAAGTGGCTCTGTTCCCCATGAACCAGCGCGCCGAAGACCTGCTGATGGGCGCGCCCTCGGAGGCGACCAACAAGCAGTTGCGCGAGCTGCACATCCGGCTGAACCCGCCGGACAAGGCGTAAGCCGGGGCATTGCCGTCCCCGCGAAAGCGGGAGATTATTTCGCCCAGACGTAACGCACGCTCGTCATGGCGAGCGCGAACACGAAGGCGTAGCCGAACTGGTCGAGCGCGATCACGCGCTGGCCTCTGGCCCCGCGCCAGCGTCCGATCAGCATCATGACGAAGGCGGCGGCCGCCGGCGTGGCGACGAGATTGGCGAGCCTGAGGCCGGCGTCCCGCAGAAAGGCGTCGGGAAACGCCAGAAGGCTCAAGCCTCCGGCGATCAGGCCCCACAGCGCCTGGCCGGCGGCGATGAGCGGGCGTGATTGCTTTGTCCGGAACGGAGCAGCCAGCGAATGGAAGCCGGCCTCCGCCAGAATCTCGAACGCGGCCTGCAGCAGCAGTTCGAAAACGAACTGCGCGACGATTTCCAGCAGCGTTTCCATCGCTCCGGCGAAGGCGTCCGGGCGACGCCGGCGGCGCTACGACGTCAGTAGCAATATCTGGCGGGGATCGCGCGGTAGCGGTTGTAGCCGACGCGGCGGTAGCAGCCCGAATTGTAATAGTAATACCGCCCGCGCCGGTCCGCCTGCTGGCCGATGATCGCCCCCGTCGCGCCGCCGATGATGCCGCCGGCGATGGCGGCGCCCGCGCTGCCGCCGACCGCGCCGCCGATGGCCGCGCCGGCGCCCGCGCCGATCAGGCCGCCGATGAGGCCGCCCTGCTGGGCGGACGCCGACTCGACCGGCGCGACGCTGACGAGGGCGAGAAGGGCCGCGGCTCCGAAAATCTTCTTCATGGTTCAGACCCCAGATGTCTGGCGGCCGTGGAATCGGCCGTCCCGGTTGATGATCGATGGCGGCGCAGGCTAGCGCGACCGCACGCGCAAGGCCAGAAGGTCCGGCCTCGCTTCAGGCTCCCGCCTAATGGGCCTTTGCCTCGATCTTCAGGCGGTCGGCGAGGCTTCCCATCTGCGCGGCCAGCGAGAGGTCGATCACGCTGAGCCCGTCGGGCGCATGCGCGCGCACGTCGAGATTCGGCGCGCCCTTGGCGAAGGCGGAAACGGCGCCGGCCAGCGCCTCGACCTGCGGATTGGCGTTCGGCTGCACGGCGAACAGCGCGCGCGTCATGCCGGCGCCGAGCGTCGCGATTTCCGCGCGGATCTGCGCCTCCGTCTTCCGCTCGTCCTTTGCGCGCGCGGCGGCGTAGCGCTGCAGCAGGCCGCGATCGGTCAGCCCGACGTCCGCGCGCCAGAAGGAAACCGCGGGCAGGGCGAGCTGCGCCGATTGCAGGTCGCCGGCGAAGATCGACGACGGCACGCGCGACAGGAACAGCGAGACGCGCGCCGCGCCCATGCCGGCGCCCTCGGCCTCCAGCCTGTCGAGCGACAATTCGCTTTTCTGCGCGTCGTATTTGGCCTCCAGCGCGCCGGACAGATCGAGCTTGTCATAGCCGAGCGCCGCCAGCGGGACGCTCCGCGCGGCGCCGGCGCCCGCAAGCGACACCACGGCCCGTTCGAGCCGCGCCGAAAGCCGCGTCGGCGCGACTTCGAGCCAGTCGCCCGCCTCCACGACGGCGCGTCCCAATGAAATCGGCCCGTCAGGCGCGTTCATCGCGAGACCGGCGATCTCCAGCCGGTCGAAGCGCGGCGCGGCGGGCTTCGGATCGGCCGCGGCCGCCGCCGCCAGCGCGGCCCGGACGTCGAGTCCCGCGAGGTCGACGCGTTCGATCTGGAATTTCGTGTCGTCCCGGCCGGCGTCGACGCCCTCCAGCGTGAAGCCGCCGATACGGCCATCCGTCAGCTTCGACAGGCCGATGCGCTTGAAGCGCACGCTTTCCGGCGCGGCTTCCTCGGGGCGGGGCAGGACCATGGCGATGTCGCGCATCTCGAGCGCGCCGACGTCGAGGCTGGTCAGAATGTCGGCGGCCATGGCCGCGAGCGCGCGCCGCGCCGTCGGGCTCGGCTCCGGGCCGCCCGGGCGGGGCGCGGCTTCCGCCAGGCTCGCCAGCGGCGCGGCGAGAGGCCGGCCGCCGAAATCGGCGCCCTCGACCGCGCCGATCGTCAGCTTGCCGCCGCCCTCGATCTCGATTTCGCCGTTGGCCATCGCGATCTTGCGCGTCGTGATCTTCTTCGGCTCGTCTGCGCTTGTGCGGGCGGCGTTGGCGATGCGCAGCAGCGCCGGAAAGTCGACGCCTTCGCCGTGGATCGCGCCGAATCTGCCGCGATTCGTCACGCCGGGCCGCCGCGCCGTCAGCTCCATGCCCGCCACGTCGATCGTCTCGGCGACGCCTTTGGCGACCTTCACGAGCGACACGTCGCGATAGACCGCCGTTTGCTCGTAGTCGCCCGCCTTCGATTCGGAGACCAGTTCCGGCATATAGATGCGCGCGGCGTCGAGTTGCGCGAACTTGCCCTCGCCCGCGCCGGGCGTCGCCGCCGACAGCAGCTTTTGCGCGGCGTCTTTCGTCAGCGGCGAGCCGGAAACCTCGATCCGCTTCGCCCTGTAGGCGCCGAGGGGCGCGGCGATCGCGACGTCGTCGAGCTGGAAATCCTCCGCTCGCGCCGCAGCGCCGCCGCAGAGGACGGCGAGCGCCGCCGCGAAAATCAGACCTGTTCGCGCCAAGCGCAGCCCCCCAAATTGCTCACCCGGCCAGCGGATAGTCCGATTGCATCTTTTCGATGTCCGCCTGCGTCGGCAGGCCGGCCTCGTTGCCGAGATGCTGGATCTTGTGGGCGGACGCGCAGCGCGCGAACCGGAAGTGATCCGCCCAGGGCGCTTCGGGCCGCTCGACGTAGGAGGCGATATAGGCGCCGTGGAAAATGTCGCCTGCGCCCGAGGTGTCGATGACCTTTTCCTTCGGCACGGGCAGCGATTTCATGCGCTGCACCGCGCCGCTCTCGTCGTACCAGAGCATGCCGCGCTCGCCGCTGGTGACGCCGCCGATCCGGCATCCCCGCGATTTCAGGTAGTCGAGCATGCCGTCTTCCGAGAGGCTCATCTGCTCGCACAGGCGCTCGGCGACGACGGCGACGTCGATATAGCCGAGAAGTTCCTCGGTGTTGGCGCGCAGGCCGCCGCCATCGAGCGAGGTCAGCACGCCTTTTTCGCGCGCGAGCTTCGCATAGTGAAGCGCGGCGTCCGCCATATGGCCGTCGAGATGGAGCGCCCTGACCGTCGACAGGTCGAGGCGCGGGAAATCCTCGAGATAGGTCTCGTCGCGGGCGCGCAGGATGGCGCGCTTGCCGTCCTTGGGCAGGATGAAGGAGAGCGAGGAGCGCTTCACCTTGCGCGGATGCAGGCGCACGCGATAGGTCGCCGCCATATGCGTGAACATGTGGCCGAGCCAGTCGTCGGCGACCGGCGCGATGAGATCGGCCTTGCCGACGAGTCGCGCGCAGGCGAAGGCGGCGGAAACGGCGTTGCCGCCGAAGGAGACGGCGTAGTCGCGCGCCACCGCCTTGTCGTCGCCGACGGGCATGGCGTCGGTCGCCATGGTCACGTCGATATAGGTATGTCCGATGAAAAGCGCGCTCATGCGACCCCGTTCCCGCGCATCCGAATGGCGATAGCGCGCTTCTGCATGGACCGGACCATGTTCGCCGATTCATGACAAGAGTCTGGCCGCGAGGTGATTTTGGCCCAGGCTTCAGTCGCGATAGACGCGCCGGTAGCGCCGTCCGAGGCTGGTGAGGATTTCGTAGCCGATCGTGCCCGCGCGCGCGCCGAATTCGTCGACGCCGATGGTCGGCCCCAGCAGTTCGACCGGCGCGCCGCGTTCGACCGCGCCGGCCGACGCATCGGTCGCGTCGATGCAGATGAGGTCCATGGAAATCCGCCCGGCGATCGGGCAGCGCACGCCGCCGATGACGACATCGGGACCGGGCTTGCCGTCCACGCCCATGGCGCTGCGGGGGACGCCATCGGCGTAGCCGACCGGAATGACGGCGAGCAGGCTCGGGCGCCGCGCCGTCCATTGTCCATTGTAGCCGACATGGGCGCCGGCCTCGACGCGCCGGGTCTGGAGGATCGGCGCTTCGAGCGTCACGACCGGGCGCATCGGATTCGGCCGGTCGGGCGTCGGATTGCCGCCGTAGAGCGCATAGCCGGGACGCGCGAGATCATGCCAGGGATGAGAGGGAAGGAAAATTCCGGAAGAATTGCAGAGAGATGCGCGAACATTCGGAATCATCGCGCGAAGTCGCGCAAAGCGCTCGGTCTGCGCGGGATTGTCGGGAGAGGCCAGGTCTTCGGACGAAACGAAATGGCTCATGACAAGGTCGGGCGGCCGCCCGAGCGCCGAAAGCGCCGCCTCGGCGTCGTCGATCGCGAGGCCCAGCCGGTTCATGCCGCTATCGAAGTGCAGCGCCGCCGGTCCACCGCCGCCGGCCGTCCATTCCGCGATCTCGGGCATCGAGCCGAGCGCGGGCCGCAGGTCCGCCTGCCGCATTTCGGCATCTGAGCTGGGCGGCAAGCCATCCAGCACGTAGATCGTGGCCTCGCTCGCCACAGCGCGCGCCCGCAGCCCCTCCGAAAGGCGCGCGACGAAGAACGTTCTGGCGCCCTCGGCCAGCAGCGCGCTGACGACCCGCTCCAGTCCGCACCCATAACCGTCCGCCTTCACGACCGCCGCGCATTCGGCCGGCGCGACCTTGTCCGCAAGCATGCGCCAGTTCCGGCGCAGGGCTGCGAGGTCAACGGTGAGGGTGGCGGTCATCGCCTGTCCGGAAACTGGAGCCGCCGTCATGTCCCTGCCGAATGCGGATAGGGCCGGGGCCTGAACACGCCCAGAATACAGGCCGGGTTTCTGACCGCGATCTGGGTGTGCGTCTTCTCGAAGATCGCGGAGCCGGGATAGACGTGTTCGCCTTCGGTAAACATGCCACGCACGGTATCGAAAGGTTCGATCGACTTTTCGTCGGCCACGATGCGGTGAAGATGACGGATGACAGCGCAATCGAGATAGCGGAGCAGGCGATCTTCGTCGGTCGAATTCGGGGCTTTCCGATTTTCCGGCATCGGGAGAGCGGCGGCGATCTGATGTTGCTCGAAGCTCGCGTAGGCATCCCGCAACAGATCCAGATTTTCGCGCTGGGTGAGATCGAGGCAGTTCCCGAGATCGATCGCGGCGCCGACGACCGCAGGGCGCTTGTATTTGCCGCTCCTGACCTTCCAGGCCGCCCATTCGAATGCACGCTGGGGATCGGATTCCCAGAAATAGATGCCCGGCCCAAGCCAGTCGTAACTCTGGTCGCTTTCGACAAGGTCGATCGCGCCTGCAATGGCGTGGTCCGCCGTATCGGCGTCGCACCCATGGTAGCCGAGAACGAAAGTCGTCGAGAGCCGGCTCACTTCTTGGCTCTGCGCGCCTTCGGTTTCGACGCAGGACCGCCATAATCGGCGGAGAGATCGCCCTGCGGCGTGTAGATGCCTTCGGAGATCAGGACTTTTCGCGCCATGGCGCGCGTCGCCGTATTCGCGGCCGTCTGTCTGGCGATCGCGGTCCGGATAATCCTGTTTCTCTCGCTCAGAGTCATGTCGCGAACCTCGCGGCGACCATATCAATTAAACCGGACGCGCGGAAGCATGGCGAATTGCGCCAGCTCACATCGGCACGGGCATGTAGTCGCTTTCGACCAGGTTCGAGAACCGCGTCACTTCGTCCTCGAAGGCCAGCGCCACCGTGCCGGTGGGGCCGTGGCGCTGCTTGCCGATGATGCATTCGGCCCGCCCGTGCGCGCGCTCCATCTCGCTCATCCAGGTCGCATGCTCCGGCGTGCCTTCGCGCGGCTCCTTGTTCTTCAGGTAATATTCCTCGCGATAGACGAACATCACGACGTCGGCGTCCTGCTCGATCGAACCGGATTCGCGCAGGTCCGAGAGCTGCGGACGCTTGTCGTCGCGCGCCTCCACCTGACGCGAGAGCTGCGACAGCGCGATGATCGGCACCGCCAGCTCCTTGGCCAGGGCCTTCAGGCCTGTCGTGATTTCCGTCACCTCCTGCACGCGGTTGTCGCCCTTCGACTTCGAGCCCGACAGAAGCTGGATGTAGTCCACGATCAGCAGGTCGAGCCCGCGCTGGCGCTTGAGTCTTCGCGCGCGCGCCGTGAGCTGGGCGATGGAAATGCCGCCGGTCTGGTCGATGAACAGCGGCGCGCGCTGCATCTCGTGCGCGGCTTCCGACAGGGCGCGAAAATCGTCTTCGGTGATCGAGCCGCGGCGGATCTTGTAGGAGGGCACGCCGGACTGCTCGGCGATGATGCGGGTGGCGAGCTGCTCGGCCGACATTTCCAGCGAGAAGAAGCCCACGACCCCGCCGTCGATCGTCTTGTTGTGCCCGTCCGGCTGCACTTCCGCGCGATAGGCCTTGGCGACGTTGAAGGCGATGTTGGTGGCGAGCGCCGTCTTGCCCATGCCGGGACGGCCGGCGAGGACAATCAAGTCCGAAGCCTGCAGGCCGCCCATCTTGTGGTCGAGATCGGAAAGTCCGGTGGCGAGGCCCGACAAGTGTCCGTCGCGCTGATAGGCGGCGGCGGCCATGTCGAGCGCCGTCGTGATGGCGGAGGAAAACGACTGGAAGCCGCCGTCGTAGCGGCCGGTCTCGGCGATGGAATAGAGCTTGCGCTCGGCCTCCTCGATCTGCTGGCGCGGCGCGGTGTCGATCGGCGCGTCATAGGCGGCGTTGACGATGTCGCCGCCGATGACGATGAGGTCGCGCCGCACGGAGAGATCGTGGATCGTGCGGCCGTAATCCTCGGCGTTGATGATGGTGGTGGCTTCCGCCGCCAGCCGCGCGAGATACTGGCTGACGGTCAGGCCGCCGAGATCGGCGTCGGCCAGATAGGTCTTGAGCGTGACCACGGTCGCGACCTTGCCGGCGCGGATGAGCTGGCTCAGCGTCTCGTAGACGCGACGGTGCAGTTCCTCGGAGAAATGCTCCGGTTTCAGAAAGTCGGACACGCGGTCGAAGGCGTCGTTGTTGACGAGGATCGCGCCGAGCAGAGCCTGTTCCGCCTCGATATTGTGCGGCGGCGCGCGCAAGCCCCCCTCGGGCTGGGCGACGACGAGACGGCGGTCGGACAATTGCTCGATGGCGGCCAAAGCAGGCTCTTTTCGGTGACGACGATTTCGAAAGGCGATTCGCCGCAATGAGTCTGCGGCGGGATCGGGGCGTCTTTGTGCCATCCCGGCGACGCGTCGTCAGCGATGGAATCCGGATTCGCCCGCTGTCCACAATCAGAAAAATTTTACGCGATTTTTGCGCGACTCTCTTGCCTTTGCGACGCCGCGATGCGCGCGACGATTTCCATGGCCAGAACGCCCAGAAGAGCGCAGGCGATGCAGGCGGCCGCCGACATTTCGAGCCCCAGCCGCTCCAGCCCATAGGCCAGCGCCAGAGGTCCGACGGCGCGCGAAAACAGGCTCGCCAGCGCCAGATCGCCGATGATCGCGCCATAGCCCTTGCGGCCGAAAAGCGCGAGCGCCACCGTGCCGCGCGCGATGGTCATCAGGCCGTTGGACATGCCGAGCGCCGCCGAGAAGCAGAGCGCCAGCGCGACGTTCATCGAGCCCGACAGGAGAAAGAGCAGGGCGGGCGGCAGCAGAAGCACCGAAATGCGTCCGCCGACCACGGCCGGAAAGCGCGAACCCCAGAGCATTTCGGCGAAGCGCGAGAGCACCTGGCCCGGCCCGAAGGCCATACCGACCAGAATCGCCTGCTCGTTCGTCAGCCCCGCCTGCCGCATGGCGTCGATCATGTGGATCAGCAGGCCGGCGATGACGAGCTGATGGGCCGCAATGGCGGTGGCGAAACCGATGAAGGCGTTGCGGCGCGGCGCGCCGGCGAGCGGCGTCTCGTCATCGGGATGGGCGTCCGCATCCGCGCCCGGCGCAGGCGCGGAGACGTCGGCCACGCGCCCGAGCGTGGCGAGATAGATCGGCGCGCAGACGAGGATCATGCCGCCGGCGAAGACGAGATAGGTGGCGCGCCAGCCCCATCTCTCCGCCAGAAAAGCGGTGATCGGCCAGAACACGGTCGAGGCGAAGCCGCCGAGAAAGGTGACATAGGTGATGGCGCGCCGACCCTGACGGCCGGCCACCTGCACGAGCGCGGCGAAGCCCGCGTCGTAGAGCACGAGGGCCGATGCGACGCCGAGCAGCGCGCAGCTCAGGTAGAAGCCGACAGGGCCCGTGGCGATCGCCGCCACCGCGAGCGCGCCGGCGGCGAAGACCGAGCCGAAGGCGAGCGTCGGCCGCCCGCCACGCCGGTCGATCGCGCGGCCGACCCAGGGCGCGCAGACGGCGCCGACGACGAGCATGCCCGAATAGCCGGCGAAGGCCGCCTCGATCGACAGGCCGACGTCGGCGGCGATCATCTTTCCGGTGACGGAAAAGGGATAGTAGATCACGCCCCAGGCATAGAGCTGCGCAACGCCCACGCCGAGCACGGCGTTGCGGAAGCGGCGTTTGCCCTCGGGCGATCCTTCTGCGGAATCGGCCATGGGCGATTCTCGCACGCGCGGCCGGATTGTCGACCGCCGCCTCAGCCGAGCAGGTCTGCGCGGCCGCCGGTCGCCGCGACATGCGCAGCCGCCCGCCGGTCGAACGTCGCGAAGACGTCGCCGCCCATCCGGCGGCCCTCGAAGGCGATCACCCCGTCAGCGAAATCCCCGCCGAAGTCGAGCGCGGCGAGACCGGCTTCGACCGCAGGGCGGTCGACGACCACTTTGTCGTCGCCGATCAATGTCCGGATCGCTTCCGCGATCTCCTGACCGCGGCGCTTGTAGGAGCGGGAGAGAACCCAGACGAATTCGGCAAGGCAAGTGGTCGAAATGGCGATCTTGTCCGCGCCCCTCAGCGCCTTGGCGGCGGCTACGGCCTGACGGGGATCATCCGGAAAGGTCGCGCGCAGCAGGACGTTCGTGTCGACCGCGATCCGGTTCATCGTTTCGGCGACCACGGTCCCCGGCCGCCTGCCCAGGAATCGGCGATGAGCTCGTTCATTTCCTCGATGGTCAGATGGATATTCTCGGGATTGTCGAAATAGCCGATGAATCCGTCGAGGCCCTCGCCGGACTTGGCGGCCCGCATCTCGACGCGCCCGGGCGAAACGGTTTCGACGACGATCTTGTCGCCGGGACGCACGCGCAATTCCTCCCGCAAGGCCTTGCTGAGCGTAACCTGCCCCTTCGCCGTGACTTTCAGCGTGCTTCTCATGCCCGGAATGTAAGGCGTTGGCGCCTTACCGGCAAGCAAACAGAAAGGCCGCGGGTTTCGCCGCGGCCTTCGATCTTGCGCAGATGCGTGAGGATCACGCCTCGCCGCCGGCCTCCGCCAGGGCGGCGCCGACCTCGAGGCCGAGATCGTCCATCGACGTCTCCTCGCGGGTCGTGACGCTCTCGCCGCGCTCCTGGCGCTCGGCCTCTTCGGCCGAACGGGCGACGTTGATCGTCACGCTGACCTCTACTTCCGGGTGCAGGCGCACCGGCACGCCATGCAGGCCGAGCGTCTTGATCGGGTGGAGCGCGATCACCTGCTGGCGATTGACGCTGACGCCGCCCGCCGTGATCGCTTCCGCGATGTCGCGCGACGACACGGAGCCGTAGAGCTGGCCGCTCTCGCCCGCCTGGCGGATGATGACATAGGTCTTGCCGTCGAGCCTGCCGCCGACCTTCTCGGCCTCGGCCTTGGCTTCGAGATTGCGGGCCTCGAGCTGGGCGCGGTCGCCCTCGAAGCGCTTCTTGTTGGCTTCGGTGGCGCGCAGCGCCTTGCCGCGCGGCAGCAGGTAGTTGCGCGCGAAACCGTCGCGCACGCGGACGGTCTCGCCCATCTGGCCGAGCTTGGCGACGCGTTCGAGCAGAATGACTTCCATGATTGTTCTCCTTGTATCGTGTTTTCAGTGGACGGGTCGGGACGCCTGTTTGCGCGCCCTGAGGTGGAAGGCGGCGTCGGCGAGGCCGACGAGCGCCAGGATGAAGAACGGCCAGGGCGGCAGCAGCGCGATCAGGCCGTAGAGCGAAAACAGCCATGCGGGCCTCAGGCCCGCCCCCCGCGTGAAGACATGCGCGACAGCCAGCCCCTGCAGGGCGAAAGCCATGCCGAAAGCGGCGGCCAGCGCGCCCGCGACCATGCCCGGCATGCCGCCCAGAAACACCAACCCGCAGGCGGCCGCAAACACCGCGCCGAACGCCGGCGGAATCGACAGGTCGTCGGCGATCGAGGGCCAGCGGCGCGGCAGGTTGCCCGAGATCTGGGCGACGCGGCCGGCGAGATAGACGTTGATCGCCGTGGTCAGCAGTTGCGAGGCGGCGATCCCGACCGGCGCGGCCATCACGAGAAAGCGCGTGAGCCTCGTCGCGTCGATCGCGCCGCCGGCCGCGGCGTCCTTGAGAACCGTCTCGACGACAGGCTGGCCTTCCTTGATCGCGCTCGCCATCAGGGCGTCGAATCCGCCGAAGCGCCAGGCGAGAAAGGCGACCCCGCCGGCGACCGTCGCCGCCGCGATGGCCGCCGAGGCGAGAACAGCCGCGGTCGGCGCGCGATCGGGCCCGCGCCCGTCGCCGCCCACGGGGGCGAGCAGGGCGGCGGCGGCGATGAGTACGGCCGGCGCGCCGATCGAGAGAAGATAGAGAAGCCCGAGCGCGGGATGGAACAGCGCGGCGACAAAGGCGCAGCCGATGGCCGCCGCCGCCGCCCCGACGGACAGCCCGTAGCCGAAGACGGCGATCATGACGGGCATGGGCGCGAAATAGCCGAGCAGGACGGTCGCGACCGAGGCGCGCGCGGCGAGCACGAACAGAAGCGCGGCGGCGAGGCCGGCGGCCACGGCCACCAGCGCGGAAGCGCCCCAGGTCTTGAGCTTCGTATCCGTCATATCGAGCTGTCCCGCCTTTCGAGCGGTTAGGAGCGGGTCGAATCTCTCGCCCGTTCCAGCCATATCCGGCGGGGATGTCCGCCGGACCGATTGGTTGGACCGCGAGGCTTTAGAAGTCGGCTGTTGCCGACTTCGCTAAAATGCCTCGCAGTCTCGTCGTTTGAGGGAGGCGCGAGCCTTCAGGCTCGCGGTCCGTTTTTAGCGGATCACGTAGGGCAGCAGGCCCAGGAAGCGGGCGCGCTTGATCGCCTGGGCGAGTTCGCGCTGCTTCTTGGCCGAGACGGCCGTGATGCGCGAGGGCACGATCTTGCCGCGCT
>DAIRCS010000119.1:0-11230 GCA_036796555.1 Rhodoblastus sp.
CGGTCGATCCCGTCCGAACGCTTCCTGCATGACGGCGGCTTCGACAAGTCCGGCCGCTATCTGCTGGTCGCCGCCAATGCGCGCAACAAGGTCGGCATCATCGACACCAAGACCGGACGCCTGGTGAAGGTCGTCGAGTCCGGCGGCAAGACGCCGCATCCGGGCCGCGGCGCCAACATCATCCATCCCAAATACGGGCCGGTGTGGGTGACGTCGCATCTCGGCGACGAGATGGTGTCCTTCATCGGCACCGATCCGGACAAGCATCCGCAATACGCCTGGAAGGTCGTGCAGAAGGTGGAAGGCCAGGGAGGCGGCTCGCTGTTCGTGAAGTCGCATCCGAAGTCCACTCACCTCTATGTCGACACGCCGCTCAATCCGGAAGCCGACACGTCTTCGAGCGTGGCGGTGTTCAAGATCGCGGATCTCGCGCAGGACAAGCCGAAATACACGGTCCTGCCGATCGGCGAATGGTCTGGCATCACCCAGGGCCAGCGCCGCGTCGTCCAGCCCGAGTTCAACAAGGACGGATCGGAAATCTGGTTCTCCGTGTGGAACGGCAAGACGCAGGAATCGGCGATCGTGGTGGTCGACGACAAGACGCTGAAACTGAAGTCGGTGATCAAGGATCCGGCGCTCATCACGCCGACCGGCAAGTTCAACGTCTACAACACCCGCAAGGACATCTACTGAAACGCGGGCGGCGGGGTTCGCCCCGCCGCCTCGCCTTCGGGGCGCCTCCTCATGACCGGCATCGTTCATCTCATCGGCGCAGGCCCGGGCGCTCCCGATCTTCTGACGCTGCGCGCCCTGCGCGCGCTCGAGGCGGCCGACGTCGTCGTCTACGACCGGCTCGTCTCCTCCGAGATTCTCGATTTCGCGCCCTCGCGCGCGCCGCGCATCGATGTCGGCAAGGCGTCGGGCGACCATCCCGTGCCGCAACGACGGATCAACGAACTTCTGGCGCGGCTGGCGCACCGCTACGCCCGTGTGGCGCGGATCAAGGGCGGCGATCCCTTCGTGTTCGGCCGCGGCGGCGAAGAAGCCGCCCATCTCGCCCGCGCCGGCATAGAATTCGACATCATCCCCGGCGTCACCGCCGCGCAGGGCGCGGCCGCCGCGCTCGCCCTGCCCCTGACGCTTCGCGGCGTGGCGACAAGCCTGCGCTACGTGACGGGCCATCGCCAGGACAATGGCGCGCTCGACCTCGACTGGATGGGACTCTGCGATCCCGCGACGACGCTCGCAATCTACATGGGCCTGTCGAACATGCCGGAGATCGCGCGCGCGATGATCGCGCACGGCCGCGATCCCGCGACGCCCGCCGTCGCCGTGAGCTGCGCGACGACGCCGCGGCAGCGCTGCGCCTTCGGCGTTCTCGGCGACATCGCCGAGATCGCGCGCGGCGAACGGCTGCCGTCGCCCGTTCTCTTTCTCATCGGCGAAGCGGTCGAGCAGATTCCCGCGCGCGGCGATGTGGTTATCGCGTCGGAGCATCGCGATGATGCGCTCGCCTGAGATCGCGCTGGCGCTCGCGCTGTCCTGCGCGGCGCCGGCGCTCGCCGCGGAGCGCAGCGGCGAATTGACCGCGCTGGTGCGCGAGGATTGCGGCTCGTGCCACGGCATGACGCTGAAGGGCGGCCCCGGGGGGCCGCTCGCGCCCGCCGCTGTCGCCGCAAAAGACGCCCCCGCGCTGGCGGCCCTCATTCTCGACGGCGTTCCCGGCACGCCGATGCCGCCCTGGCGCGGGCTGCTCACCGAGGCGGACGCGCGCTGGATCGCCGAGAAGCTGAAACAGGGATTCCCGCAATGAACAGGCGTTCCTTCCTCACCGCTTCCGTCGCGGCGGGACTCGCCGCGCCGGCGCGCGCCGCCGACAACGGCCCGGCCTGCGCGCCGGCGCGCGGCACCGGCGATCTCGGGCTCGTCATCGAGCGCGCGACCGGATCGGTCCTGGTGGTCGACGTCACGGCGCGCGCAATCGTCTCGCGCATCGAAGGGCTCGGCGACCTGTCGCACGCGACCGCGGTTTTCGGCCCGAGCGAACGCTACGCCTATGTGTTCGGGCGCGACGGCGGCCTGACGAAGGTCGACATGCTCGCCTGTCGCATTGACCGGCGCGTGGTTCAGGCCGGCAATTCGATCGGCGGCGCGATTTCCGACGACGGCGCGCTGATCGTCGCCTCCAACTACACGCCGGGCGGCGTCAAGGTGTTCGACGCCGACAGCCTGACCGAGCTCGCCTCTGTCCCCGCTATCGGCGCCGACGGCAAGACGTCCAAGACCGTCGGCCTGGTCGACCTGCCCGGCCGCCGCTTCGCCTATGCGCTCTACGATTCCGACGAGATCTGGATCGCGGATTTTTCAGCCGGCATGACGCCCGCGCTCACCAAGTTCACGGGAGTCGGCCGCTTGCCCTACGACGCCAACGTCACGAGCGACGCGCGTCATTATCTGGCGGGCCTCTTCGGCGAGGACGGGTTCGCGCATATCGACCTGTGGGCCGAAACCCCGAAGGTCGAGCGCGTCTCGTCCGGCTACAACGCCGGACGGACGAAGCTGCCAATCTACAAGATGCCGCATCTCGAAGGCTGGGCGCAGAGCAATTCGACGCTGGTCGTGCCGGCCGCGGGCCAGCACGAGGCCCTACTGATCGATCTCGACACGATGAAGGAACAGGGCCGCATCGCGCTGCACAGCCAGCCGGTCTTCTGCGTCGCGCGGCCCGACGGACGCGAGGTGTGGATCAACTTCGCCCATCCCGACAACGACACGGTTCAGGTGCTCGACGTCTTCACGGGCAAGATCGTGCATACGTTCAAGCCGGGCCCCGCCGTGCTGCATCTCGAATTCACGCCGCGCGGCCACGAGGTGTGGATTTCCGTGCGCGACGCCGACCGCATCGACGTCTACGACGTGCGCACGCGCGAAAAGAAAGCGGAAATCCCGGCGTCCAAGCCGTCCGGCATCTTCTTCACGGCGCGCGCCCACAGGCTCGGGGTCTGACATGCTGCTCGACGCCTCCGACCGCGCCCTGATCGACGGATGGCAGCGCGATTTTCCGATCGCGCCGACGCCCTTCGCCGCTATCGGCGCGGCGCTCGGTCTCGCCGAGGCGGACGTGCTGGCGCGCCTGTCGCGCCTCCAGGCTTCGGGCGCGCTGTCGCGGGTCGGCGCGGTCGTGCGACCGAACACCGCCGGCGCGTCGACCCTCGCCGCGCTCGCCGCGCCCGCTGACCTGCTGGAGGCGGTCGCAGCGGCCGTGATCGCGGAGCCCGGCGTCAATCACGCCTACGAGCGCGAGCACCGCTACAATCTCTGGTTCGTGGTCACGGCGCCGGACGCCGACAGCGTCGCCGCGGTCGTCGCGCGGATCGAGGCGCGGGTCGGCATGCAGGCGCTGGTCCTGCCACTCTTGCAGGATTTTCACATCGATCTCGGCTTCAGCATTTTCGGCGCCGCCGCCATGCGCCCGGCGCCGCGTCGCGCGACGGCCGCGCAAATCGATCGCAGCGACCGCCAGTTGCTGGGCGCGATCGAGAACGGCCTCGATCTCGTCGCGCGCCCGTTTCAGCAGGTCGCGCGGCGGATCGGCTGGAGCGAGACGGATGTTCTCGCGCGCCTGTCGGCGCTGGTCGCGGCCGGAATCGTCTCGCGTTTCGGGATCGTCCTGCGCCACCGCCATTTCGGCTACGCCGCGAACGCCATGGCGGTCTGGGACATTCCCGACGACATGCTGACCGCGCGCGCGAAAACCTTCGCGGCGCATGATTTCGTCACGCTCTGCTACGAACGCCCGCGCCGCGCGGACTGGCCCTACAACCTCTTCACCATGATCCACGGGCGCGAACGCGGCACCGCGTTGGCGCATGTCGAGCAACTCGCGGCGCTGGCGCCGGAGGCCCGCGCCCGCGACGTCCTGTTCTCGCAGCGCTGCTTCCGGCAGCGCGGCGCGCGGCTGTCGGCGGCGTGAGACTGTCATGATCGACGAGACCGACCGGCGCATCGTGAACGCCCTGCAGGACGGGTTTCCGCTCGCCGCGCGCCCCTTCGCGATCAAGGCGCGCGAACTGGGGATCGGCGAGGACGAACTGATCGCGCGCGTCGCGCATCTACGCGCGAGCGGCCTCGTCACGCGGTTCGGCCCCTTCCTGAATGCGGAGAATATCGGCGGCGACTTCTGCCTGTGCGCAATGGCGGTTCCGCCGGAAAAGTGGGCGGCGATGGTCGATCTCATCAACGCGCAGCGGGAGGTGGCTCATAATTACCGCCGCGAGCACCGGCTCAACATGTGGTTCGTCCTCGCGGTCGAGGATCGCGGCGAGATCGCGGCGGTCGCCCGGCGCATCGAAACGGCGTCTGGCCTCGAGGTTCTGCTGTTCCCGAAGGAGCGTGAATATTTCCTCGACATGAGGATTCCGGCATGAGCGGCCGTCAACGCCCCCTCGACGCGCTCGATCGCGCCATCCTCGAGGCGACGCAGGCCGGCCTGCCGATCGTCGCCACGCCCTACGCGGAGATCGCCGCGCGCGTCGGCGCGAGCGAGAGCGACGTGCGCGCGCGCCTGCAAGGCATGATCGACCGCGGCGTCGTGCGCCGGATCGGCCTTGCGCCCGATCACTACAAGTTCGGGCTGACCTGCAACGGCATGACCGTATGGGACGTCGAGGACGCCGAGGTCGACGCGCTCGGCCCGAAAGTCGGCGCGCTCGACTTCGTCACGCATTGCTACCGGCGCCCGCGCCGCCTGCCGGACTGGCCCTATAATCTGTTCGCGATGGCGCACGGCCGCACGCGCGCGGAAGTGCTGGAGAAGCGCGCCCGCATCGCCGAACTGCTCGGCCCCGCCTGCCGAACGTCCGACATCCTGTTCTCGACCGAAATCCTCAAGAAGACCGGCATGCGCCTCGCGCCGCGCGCGAGAGAGGAGGCACCATGTTCCGACTGACGCAATTCCTGCGCGAATTGCGCGCGCCGACGCCCGTCGGCCCGCATCGCGACCTGCCGGGCCCCGTCGTCATCTGGAATCTGGTGCGGCGCTGCAATCTGAAGTGCAAGCATTGCTATTCCATTTCGGCCGACGTCGATTTTCCAGGCGAGCTGAGCACGCAGGAAGTCTTCCGCGTGATGGACGATATCAAGGCCGCGCGTTCGCCGGTGCTGATCCTGTCCGGCGGCGAGCCGCTGCTGCGGCCCGATATTTTCGAGATTTCGAAGCGCGCCGTCGATCTCGGCTTCTATACGGCGCTGTCCTCCAACGGCACGCTGATCGACGCCGACATCGCCGGACGCATCGCGGACATCGGCTATGATTACGTCGGCGTCAGCCTCGACGGACTCGGCGCGACGCACGACCGGTTCCGCGGCCGCGACGGCGCCTTCGTCGCCGCGCTCGCGGGCCTGCGCGAATGCGGGCGGCGCGGCGTGAAGACGGGCCTGCGCTTCACCATGACGCAGGACAATCATCACCAATTGCCCGATCTCATCGATCTCGCCGTCGCGGAGGGAATCGACAAGTTCTATCTCTCCCATCTCGTCTACGCCGGGCGGGGCAACAAGAACCGCGGCGACGACGCCACCTGGAACATCACCCGCAACGCCATGACCATGCTGTTCGACCGGGCATGGAAGGCGCTGGAGCGCGGCGAGGACCGCGAATTCGTGACCGGCAACAACGACGCCGACGCCGTCTTTCTCTATTTCTGGGCGCGCGAGCGCTTTCCGGACAAGGCGGACCATCTGCGCGCCAAGCTCGCGCAATGGGGCGGCAACGCCTCGGGCGTCAACGTCGCCAATATCGACAATGTCGGCGACGTCCATCCCGACACGATGTGGTGGCACTATTCGCTCGGCAACGTGCGCAAGCGCCCGTTCGGCGAGATCTGGGCCGATACGGCCGATCCGATCATGGCCGGGCTGAAGGCGCGGCCCCGCCGGATTTCCGGGCGCTGTGGCGCATGCAGCTATTTCGACGTCTGCGGTGGCAACACGCGCGTGCGCGCTCTGCGCATGACCGGCGACGCCTTCGCGGAAGATCCGGCCTGCTATCTCGGCGACGCGGAGATCGGCGTCGCGCCGGCGCCGCGCGTGGAAACCGCGCCATACAGGGGATACAGACATGAGGCCGTGGCTCTCTAGCCTCGCGGGACTGGCTCTTCTCGCCGCCATCGCGCCGGCGAGCGCGCAGACGGATGCAAACACGCTCTATCAGGCCAAATGCGCGGCCTGCCACGGCGGCGACCGGCTCGGCGCGATCGGCCCAGCGCTGCTGCCCGACAATCTCGGCCGCCTCGGCGTCGCGGGCGCCGAGAAGGTCATCCGCAGCGGACGCGCGGCGACGCAGATGCCGGCGTTCGGCGGCGAGCTGGACGACGCCGCGATCAAGGCGCTCGCCGCGCTGGTCTACACCAAGCCCGCCGTCACGCCGGTCTGGGGCGCGAAGGAAATCGCCGACAGCCGCGTCCTGACGCCGGCGCCGGTCGTCGATCGACCGATCTTCAAGGCCGATCCGCTCAACCTGTTCGTGGTCGTCGAGAGCGGCGACCATCACGTCAGCATTCTCGACGGCGACACGTTCACGCCGATCCATCGCTTCGCCAGCCGGTTCGCGCTGCATGGCGGCCCGAAGTTCACGCACGACGGCCGCTATGTCTTCTTTGGATCGCGCGACGGCTGGGTGAGCAAGTTTGACCTGTGGACATTGAAAACCGTGGCCGAGGTCCGCGCCGGCGTGAATGCGCGCAACATCGCCCTGTCGAAGGACGCCAAGCATCTGGCGGTCGCAAACTACCTGCCGAACACGCTCGTCATTCTGGATACGGAAGACCTGTCGGTCGAAAAGATATTCGACGTCGCCGACCGCAAGGGACAGGCCTCCCGCGTTTCGGCCGTCTACCAGGCGCCGCAGCGCGACAGCTTCATTGCGGCGCTGAAGGACGTGCCGGAAATCTGGGAGATCGGCACGAATGCCAACGGGCCGCCAGTCTTCACGGGGCTCGTCCACAGCTACGAGAAAGGCATGGTGGAAGCGCTTCCCTCCTCGCAAGGCCTTTTCGCGCTGCGCCGGGTCGAGACCAGCGAGCCCCTCGACGACTTCTTCTTCGATCCCGACTATCGCAACCTGATCGGCGCGAGCCGCAACGGCGACCGGGCGATCGTCGTCAATCTTAACACGGGCCGCGAGATCGCCAGCATTCCCATGCCCGGCATGCCGCATCTGGGCTCGGGCGTTTCCTGGATGCGCCACGGACACCGGCTCGTCGCCACGCCGCATCTCAAGGAAGGCAAGATCAGCGTGATCGACACCGCCGACTGGAAGACGCTCGCCACCATCGACACCGCCGGTCCCGGCTTCTTCCTGCGCAGTCATGAGAACGCGCCCTACGTCTGGGCGGATTCGTTCCTGTCGCCGCAGAACAAGGACAAAATCCAGATCATCGACAAGGAGACGCTGAAGATCGTGCGGGTGATGCAGCCGGCCCCGGGCAAGACGACGGGACATGTGGAGTTCGACCGCTCCGGCCGTCACGCGCTCGTCAGCGTCTGGGAGATGGACGGCGCGATCATCGTCTATGACGCCGTGACATTCGCCGAGATCAAGCGGCTGCCGATGTCGAAGCCCGCCGGCAAATACAACGTCTACAACAAGATCACCTTCTCCGAAGGCACGAGCCACTGAAGCGCGGCGGGCTCAGGCGCGCCGTTCGATCCGCGCCTGCAAGCCGGCGACATCCCGGATGTTCACGCTTGCGCCGTCCACCTCGACGCCGAAGGCGCGCAGCCGCGCGAAGGCGCGCGACAGGGTCTCCTGCGCCATGCCGAGCTTGTCGGCGATCAGCCGCTTGTCCACGGGCAGCGTGAATTCGGCCGGCCCGATATCCTTGTCCGCGAGAGCCAGGAGGAATTCGGCGACGCGCTCGTCGCCGCTCTGCAGCTTGAGCTGTTCGATCTGGCGAACCAGTTGATTGAGATGCTGCGCCGTGGCGGCGATCATGGCGAAGCCGATCTCCGGCGTTTCGCGAATTTCCTTCCGCAAGGCGTCCGCCTCGATACGGGCGAGGGTGACGCCGGTCGCCGCGATCGCGGTGGCCGGATAGCGCCCGCCGACCATGGCGACGGCTTCGGCGAAGGTCTCGCCATGCGCAAACGTCGTCAGCAAGGCCTGCCGGCCGTCCGGGCGGGCGCGCATCAGCTTGACCCAGCCTTCGACGACGATGAAAAAGGCCTTCGCGACGGCGCCCTGCGCGAAAATAGGCGCGCCCGCCCGCCGGCTCTCGAGGTTCGAACTCGCCGCGACGCGTTCGAGGATCGGTGCGGGCAGGCCGGAAAAGAGCGCCGATGAACGTAGCGCCGCGATGACGGGCGAGTGCTGACCTGCCATATCCGCCTCCCTCCTGGCGGAACGAATGTCAGTCGGCTGTCGCGTCGACGCCTTGAGTATTGTCAATTCGCAGACCGCATCGGGCGGAGGCCGCACGCGCGGCCTTCGCCTGCGCCGCGCGCCGATTGCCGAGACAACGCGCGATCATCGGATCGGCGCGGATCCGCTCCCGCTTCTGCTCTTCCGTCAGTCCAGCGAGCATCGGGCATTCGAAGCAATCGGATATGTCGTGGCCGTCGACCCGCATGCCTACCCCCGCGCCGTCGTCGCGCGGGACATTGGCACGAACGTCCCGTGCATGAAAGACCGCGTGCGGAAAGCCGCCTCAAAAGTCCAGGCCATGCGCGCCGGCGACCGTGCCGATCACCACGACGAGCGCGAGGAACGTCAGGATGCGATGCATGCGCACCAGAAGCGCATGTGCGCCGACCGGGTCCACGGCCGCGCGGCGATCGAAGAGATCGTGCAGGAACAAGGGCTCGGCGATGAAGAGCATGATCGCGAAGATCGTCCATAGCGCGAGCATGGCCGCCAGTCGCCACATGTGCGGATTGGCGAGCGCGCTCCAGAGGCCGAAACTCTGCATCATGTAGAATCCGGTCGCGCCGGCGAGCGCGACCGAAATGCGCGCCTGTTTCGCAAAGCGCCGTTCGATCGCGGCGAACCCCGGCGCGCGCCGCTCGGGCGGGAGCTCGCCGAGCGAGGGCAGCACGACAAATGTGACGAACATCAACCCGCCGATCCAGTGCACGATGGCGGCGACATGCAGCGCACGGGCGAGCGCGTCCCAATCGTTCATGGCCGCGCGGGCTCGACCGGAAGACGCAGATTGTCGAAATTGGCCGACGAAAATTCGCCACGAATGAAAGCGGCCGTGATGGAATCGAGCGTGAGCACGTGCGATTCCACGAGCTGCGCAATATGGACAGCGATGTAATGGCGCAGCGCAGAGCTTTCGCCCGCGGCCGGGCGGCGCGCTTCCTCGACGAGGAACCTGTGCTGCGCCATGTGGCAATGCAGCCCGGGAAAGTCGTGCGCGCGCATCAGGTCTTCCTCGCGCGAAAAATGCGCCTCCAACTCACGCACGATCGCCTCGTGAAGCGCGGGCAAATCCGCATCGGCGGCGACCGGCGCCTGCCCGATGAGCTCTTCGAGGCGCGCATGATCGTCGTCCATCAACGCGACGCCGAGTGGATGCGCGGGTTGGGCGCCCTGCCCTGAAATGTCGGAACTGGCCATACTGGAAGCAGACGCCTCAGCTTCGTCGTCCGCCTTGACGAAGGTCAACCGGTGACGGCAATTAGGCGGATGCAAGCCCGCGCAGAACGGGCCTCGGGTCAGGCAGGCCATGGCGAACACGAGCAAGGCGAACGCGGCCGATTGGGCCGCCATGCGCATGTGCCCTCTCTTCCAGCACATCGGCGAGGCGGCTCTCCGCCGGATCGCCGACAAGTGCCGCGCGATGGCGGTCGAACGCGGCCAGATCGTCTTCACGCAAGGCGATCCCGCCGACGCCTTTTTCGTCGTGCTCGAAGGCTGGGTGAAAATCTACCGCCTGACGCCGGGCGGCGCGGAGGCCGTCTTCACTGTCCTGACGCGTGGGGAAAGTTTCGCGGAGCCCGTCATGTTCCTGGGCGGCCGCTATCCCGTGATCGCGGAGGCGGCGAGCAACGGGCGGCTGTTGAGGATCGAGCATGCGGCATTCGTGCAATGCCTCGAACGCGAGTCGGACCTCGCCGTCGCCATGCTCGCCTCCATCGGCCGGAGGGCTGACGAACTGACCCGGCAGATCGGCGCATTGAAGCTGCTCGACGCGCCGCGCCGCGTCGGCGAATTCTTCCTGCGCCTGCTCGCCGACAGCCACGAGGAAGGACGCATCGAACTGCCTTACGAAAAAGTGCTGATCGCGGCGCGCCTCGGCATGACGCCCGAAAGTTTTTCGCGCGCGCTCGCGGCACTGACCAAGGTGGGCGTCACGACCAAACGCGAGATCGTCGCCGTCGCGGATACGCAGGCGCTGCGCGACTTCGTCGGCCTCGACAACCGCGCCTATTCCTCGCCCTCGCAATAGTCGCGCAGCCGTCCGATATCGTCGATCGTCACCTTGTCGCGCTGAACGCGCACGCCGAGCTTGCGCAATTGACCGAGGGTGCGCGAAAAGCTTTCGGGCGTCATGCCGAGATGACCGGCGACGAGGCGCTTCTCGTAGGGCAGGGAAATCTCGGCCCGCCCCTCCTTCGGCCCCGCGAGCAGAAGGATGAAATCGGCGAGCCGCGCCGTCGCGGTCATGGTCTTCAGCTTCTCGATCTGCTCCAGCAACGTGCGCAGATGCATCGAGGCGGAGCCGAGGAGCGCCAGCGCCAGCTTCGAATCCGCGCCGATGCGCCGCCGCAGCGCCTCCGCGTCGATACGCGCCACACGCGCCTCGACGACGGCTTCGGCGGTCGTCGAATAGGTCGCGCCGGTCAGCGCCTCGGCCTCCATGAAGCTCTGCGAAGGCCCGTGAATCGAAATGATCGCGATCGATCCGTCGGCGGCGCGGCGGAAGAGCTTGATGAGGCCCGACAGAACGATGAAGTAAAAGGCCGCGGGCTCGTCCTGACGACAGATCGTGGCGCCGCGCGCTGCGACGAGCACGGCGTTTTCGCCGACGAGCGACTGTGCGGAACCGGGGTCCAGGCGACCAAACAGGGCCGACTGTCCGACGATACGCCAGTCCTCCGGCGTCAGGCTTTCGGCCACAAGCATGCCTCCTTCTAGCACAATGCCGCGCGGAAGGAGCCGGCAATCTTCCTCTCTTACTCGGCGGCTTTGCGGAATTCCGGATAGGCGCATGCGGCGTCGGCGCGG
>DAIRCS010000120.1:0-11224 GCA_036796555.1 Rhodoblastus sp.
CGCCGTCGATCGACGGCAACGAACTCACCGACAAGGGCTACATCAACCAGCGCGCGGCGCTGGAGCGCAGGAACGCGCTGGTCGAGCGGCTCTATGCGGAGACGCCGGACGAGGATGTGATCGTCGTCGAGGGGTAGGCGATTGCTCCTCGCCACGCGCTATGTCATGCCCGCGAAAGCGGGCATCCAGACGCTACTCCCGGAGCCTGCGCCGTTTCTGGATCCCCGCTTGCGCGGGGATGACAATCCTCGCCAGTCGGACAATCTGCACACATGAAATACCGCGCCATCGTCTGTCCCGAACTCGGCGGCCCCGAAGTCCTGCGCATCGAGGAATTCGACGCGCCCGTTCTGAAGTCGGGCGAGGCGCGCGTGCGGCTGCACGCCTGCGGCGTGAATTTTCCCGACCTGCTGATGATCGCCGGCAAATATCAGTTCAAGCCGCAACTGCCCTTCGTGCCGGGCTTCGAATCGGCCGGCGAGGTGATCGAGGTCGCCGACGGCGCGAAGGTGAAGGTGGGCGACCGCGTGATCCTGCGGCGCAAGACCGGCTGTTTCGCCGAGCAAGGCGTGGGCGCGCCGAACGAGCTCGTGCTCGCGCCAGCGCATTATTCCTACGACGAGGCGGCGACCTATTCGGTGGGCCTCGTCACCTCCTATCACGGGCTGGTCACGCAGGGCCGGCTCGCCAAGGGCGAGCGCGTGCTGATCACGGGCGCGGCGGGCGGCGTCGGCATGGCGGCGGTGGCGCTCGCGGCCCATATCGGCGCGGAGGCGATCGCGGTCTGCTCGACGCCAGAAAAATGCGCGACTGCGGCGGCCGCCGGCGCGACGCAGACGATCAATTCGTCCGAGCGGCGCATCGACGAGGCGGAGAAGGAGATCACCGGCGGCGCCGGCGTCCATTGCATCTACGACCCCGTGGACCTGCCCGCCGAGATCGCACTGCGGGCGCTCGCCTTCGGCGGCCGCATCCTGCTGATCGGCTTCGCCGGCGACATTCCGACCTATCCGGCCAATCGCGTGCTGATCAAATGCGCCACGCTGATCGGGGTGCGGGCCGGCGAATACGTCCGGCATTTCCCCGAGGTGCGGGTGCGCGAGACCCCGGAGATGGAAGCGCTGACGAAGGTCCTGCGCCCCCATGTCGGCAAGGCCTACCCGCTCGAACAGGCGGCCGAGGCCCTGCGCGACATCGCCGGGCGGCGGGCGATCGGGCGGATCGTGCTGCATCCCTGAGCCTGCCGGCCGGAGACCGGCGGTCCCGATTGAGGGGCGCCGCCAAAAGGCTGGCGGCGGAACCCCTTCCCTTCGTCCGCGCCCAAGCCTAGAAAGCCTCCAAAATTCCCAGACAGGCGGACGCCCGATGACCTATCAGCACTCTCCCCTCTTTCCGCTGGGCGAAGACAAGACGCCCTATCGCCTCGTGACGACGGAAGGCGTGCGCGTCGAGAAGATGGGCGACCATGAATTTTTGGTTGTCGACCGCGAGGCGATCCGCAGGCTGTCGGAAGCGGCCACGATCGATTCCAACCATCTGCTGCGCCCCGGCCATCTCGCGCAGCTCGCGAAAATTCTCGACGATCCCGAAGCGACGTCGAACGACAAGTTCGTCGCCTACGACCTGCTGAAGAACGCCAATATTTCCGCCGGCGGCGTGCTGCCGATGTGCCAGGACACGGGCACCGCCATCGTCATGGCCAAGAAGGGCCGCTTCGTCTTCACCGACGGGCAGGACGAGAGCGCGATCGCCGAGGGCGTGCGCGACGCCTATGAAAAAAAGAACCTGCGCTATTCGCAGCTCGCGCCGATCTCCATGTTCGAGGAGAAGAACACCAAGACCAACCTGCCGGCGCAGATCGACATCTACGCCGAGGGCGAGGACGCTTACAAATTCCTGTTCGTGGTGAAGGGTGGCGGCTCGGCCAACAAAACCTTCCTCTACCAGGCGACGCCCTCGCTGCTGACGCATGACCGGCTGATCGGCTTCATCAAGGAGAAGATTCTGACGCTCGGCACGGCGGCCTGCCCACCCTATCATCTGGCCATCGTCATCGGCGGCCTGTCGGCGGAGCTGAACCTCAAGACCGTGAAGATGGCCTCCACCCGCTATTACGACGAGCTGCCGACGTCGGGCGGCGAGGACGCGCACGCCTTCCGCGACGTCGCGATGGAGGAGGAAATCCACAAGCTGACGCAGCAAATGGGCGTCGGCGCGCAATTCGGCGGCAAATATTTCTGCCATGACGTGCGCGTCATCCGCCTGCCGCGCCACGGCGCCTCGCTGCCGATCGGCATCGGCGTGTCCTGCTCGGCCGACCGCCAGGCCAAGGGCAAGATCACGAAAAAGGGCGTGTTCGTGGAGGAGCTGGAGCACGATCCCGCGCGCTTCATGCCGCATGTCGACGAAAGCACGCTCGGCGGCGAGGTCGTGAAGATCGATCTCACCCGGCCGATGAGCGAGATCCTGGCGACACTCAGCAAATATCCGATCAAGACGCGTCTCTCGCTCACCGGCCCGATGATCGTCGCGCGCGACCTTGCGCATGCGAAAATCCGCGCGCGTCTCGAGGCGGGCGAGCCCATGCCCGATTATTTCAAGAACCATCCGGTCTATTACGCCGGCCCCGCCAAGACGCCGGCGGGCTACGCCTCCGGCTCGTTCGGCCCGACGACGGCCGGCCGCATGGACAGCTACGTCGACCAGTTCCAGGCGGCCGGCGGCTCGATGGTCATGCTCGCCAAGGGCAACCGCTCGGCCGAGGTGCGCAACGCCTGCGGCAAGCACGGCGGCTTCTATCTCGGCTCGATCGGCGGCCCCGCCGCCCGGCTGGCGCAGGACTGCATCAAGAAGGTCGAGGTGCTCGAATATCCCGAGCTCGGCATGGAAGCGATCTGGAAGATCGAGGTCGAGGATTTCCCCGCCTTCATCGTCGTCGACGACAAGGGCAATGATTTCTTCAAGGAGTTGAATCTCGGCTGACGTCCGATAGCGGACGACGGCTGCGCCGCCCTTTCCCTCATTTCAAGGAAGGGCGCTCGAATTTTCGTCTCGCCTGTCGCGCGGGCTTCGATCCGGCGCGACAGGCGATCTGTCATTTTTGCGAGATTGAAATGTGCGCATTGTCACATCAGTTTATCGCCGCGCGTGGAATAGTCCGACGTGTCCGGAGCTTGGGGGAGCTCTCGTTCATGCGTATGTTGATCTTCGCGTCCATCCTGGTCGCCGCCGGCCCTGCGCTGGCGGCGACCATCGCCAAACCGGTCGACCTCAGCCAGTGCTCCCGCGATCTGGCGTCGGTGGACCGGTCCTTCGCGGCCGCCATGATGGATTTGCAGCGCAACGGCGACGCGGCCAACAGATGCTCGGCCTGGCGGCGACACATCGACGTCATGCAGAAGGCGAGCGCGGTCTTCTCGCGCTGCACGGCGGCCGACGCCCGCGACGGGGCGGTCAGCCAGATGAAGGGATCGATCGCCGATTTCGAGGCGATGATCTCGCAGGCCCAGTGCCCCTGAGAGCCGGGTTTATTTCCACCTGAAGGCGTTCTCTTGAGGTTCAATACCGATCGTCGGGCGAAGCTCTTCAAGCTGATCGTCGAGATCGCCCAGTTGCTTCAAACGATCGCCAGCATCAAAGAAAACAGGCCGGAAGCGCATCGATTCATCTCCGCGATCCTTCGCCGAAGGTGCTCGAAAAAACGTCAAACGGTGGGATATTCAGAAGCTTCCAGATTGAATATGGATTCGCGTTGACGTATTGGCTCGTCGCTCCTAGTCTCGAAAGAAATTCCGTCAAATCTCTTTAACTCTGCGATCGGACGGGCCCGTGCTCTCCTTGCGAATTAAAGCGATGTGTCTATCGCTGGCCGCCATGCTCGCGAGCATCGGGGCGTCGGCGGACGATCTGGCTACGCCGGCGGCGACCAGGCCGGTGTTCGGTCATCTCGATCCAGCGACCAATGTCTTCACGCCGGATGCGGCGAACGCCGCGGCGGCTGCGGCCGATTCGCAAGCGGCGGGCGCGCCGGTCGTCATCCGCAGCACGCTCGTCGTCACGGTCAATGTCAATTTCACGTCGACCTTTCCCGCGTCGGGGACGGCGCGGGCGACCGTGAAGGCGACAAGCGTTCCCGCAGCGACGACGAACCCGTCCTTTTCGTCGGGCGCGTTGAGAACCGCCGCGATCACGAAGACGGGCTCGAAAGGAACCGTCAGCATCTCCTTGCCTCTCGCGCTGAGCGTATCTTCGGCGACCGACACGATTTTGCTGACGACGTCGATCGACGCATCGACCGGCGCATACGCCAATTCGACGCAATCGATACCAATTCCCGCAAACGGGACGACCAAGACCATCATCGTTTCCCAGCAATTTTGAGGGTTTCGCAGTGTCCGGAAACGTCCTGCGCATCGCGTCCCTGGCGGCTCTCGGTCTGGCGAGCGGCGCGCAGCCCGCCGGCGCCGACGCCACGACGATCAAGGGCGTCTTCAAGGCCGTCGTCACTGTCGTTTCGCCAGTCAGCATGCCGCTGCAGACGCCGATTCAGGTGAAGGTTTCGGCGAGCCTGACTGGGCAGGGCGGCGGCCAGTCGGCGACCGGCGTGCTGGTCGTGAAGAAGACCGCCAACTCGCAGGCCGTGACGATCAACATTCCCTACCAGTGGACGTTGCCGCCGGCGGGAGTCGCGGTGCGGTTCTCGGTGGCCGTGACGCCGACCTTGACCTATCCGGCTTCGAATTACGCATCCGTTTCCACGGCGATTCCATTGCCGGCGAACAATGCGACGACGACTGTCGCCGTTTCGACGAGGCTTTGAACCATGCGCATATCGCGAGCGACGAGCATGACCCGTCCCAGTCTTTGCATGGCGATCTGCGCGGCGGCCCTGCTCGCAGCCGAACCGGCGCGCGCTGACGACCAGGCCGCGCCCGCGCCCGGGACAATCGTGCTCCAGCCCGTGGCCGCAACCGCGAAGATCGTGAGAAACGGATGGGTCACGGTCAGCGCCGTGCTGTCGGCAGGCGCACAGCTCCCGAACGGCGCGACGGTCAATTACAATGTCAGCGCATCCGTCTACGATTCATCCTACACCAACAGCCACACCGTCAGCGGCGCCGTCACGGTGGCTGCGCGGAAGGCGACGATCACGGTCCGGATGCCCTATAGCTGGATCATGGCGTCGGCGACCGACACGATGACCGTCTCGCTCACCGTCAGCGCATCCGTTCCCACGTCCGGTCCCACCTACACGTTCAATTCCAATTTCATCTCGACCGCGACCGTGCCGGCGAACGGAGCGACGACGGCGCTGACCTATTCGGGATCTCTGTAACCGGAGACGCGTGATGAAACGGTCAGTCGCCGGCCTTGCCGCCATCCTGTTCGCGCTCGGCGCCGGACCGCTCGCCGCCGAGCAGGCCGGCCCGCAGACGCAAACGCCGGATATGCAGGCCGCAGGCCCCTCCACCGCCGCTCCGGCAGGCGCGATTCCCGGCGTCTACGATCCCGTCGCCCGCGCTTTCAAGCCGCTGTCTGCCCCGAGCGCCGCCCCGAAAAACTTCGCGCCCGACATCAATTTCAAGGTGGTTATGCATTTCGTGACGTCGACCGCGCTGGATTACCCGACGGTCGGCTGCATTTTCTCTGCTCGATATATTTTTCCGACCAGCGGCGTCGCCGCAAGCGGCTCCTTGTCGCAATCGGCGTCCATTCAGTTCGACGCCAAGGATCCACCGCCGACGGAGACGCTGTCGCTTCGCTTCACGTCAGACGAAAGCGCTCCGCGAATTTACCTGAATATCCAATGCACGGCCTATGACATCAATAATGTCGGCCATTTTTATCAGTTTCAGAAAACCACAACGCTCAGGTCCACGGGCCCGATCATTTCTGAAACGCTCGGTCTGACCGTGCCATGATCGGCCGCGCGCGGCATTTAAGGCCCGCGAACCTTCACATCGCTCAGCCCGGCTGCGGGCCGTCGTAGCCCTCGACGATGACGATATCGCCGCTCGAGACCGGCGCGCGCAGCTTGATGGCGGCCTGATATTCGGGCGAACGATAGCAAGCGACGGCCTTTTCGTAGGACTCGAATTCCAGCACGACATGGCGGGCGCGCAGCTTGCCTTCCGGCCCCTCGCTCCTGCCGCCGCGCACCAGGAATTTCGCGCCGTATTTGGCGAAAGCCACGGCGTTGGCCTGCACATAGGCCTTGTAGCCCTCGGCGTCCGCTACATCGACATGCCCGATCCAATATCCCTTGGCCATCGTCTCCGCCTTCATTGTTTTGTCATCTTTGACCACTATATCTCTCTCATCCGCTCGAAGCGTAATGAGTTGAGAGCGGGTTGCGCGCCGGGCCGGATGTACGCCCGGCGTTTTGCTTTTTGGGCGTCTAATTCGCCCGGTTGCGCTTGCCGCGCAGCGCCAGTCCCGCCTTGATCTCCGCCACGATCGCGTCCGCAGCCGCCTTGGGGTCGGCGGCTTCCGTCACGGGCCGGCCCACCACGATATGATCGGCGCCGGCGGCCAGGGCCAGCGTCGGCGTCATCACGCGCTTCTGGTCGCCGAGCGCGGCGCCGGCGAGCAGGACGCCCCGCGGCACCAGCAGCATGGCCGGGCCCAGCAATTCGCGCATGGCCTCGGCCTCCTCCGGCGAGAGGATCAGCCCGTCGACGCCGGCCTCGCGCGCCTGAAGGGCGCGGCGGGCGATGAGGTCGCGCACGCCGAAGGCGTAGCCGGCGCTTTGCAGATCGGCGTCGTCATAGGACGTCATGACGGTGACGGCGAGCAGCTTCAACCCCGAACTCGCCGCGCCGCGCTTGGCCGCCGCCATGGTCTGCGGATAGGCGTGGACGGTGGCGAAAGTCGCGCCGAGCCCCGCGAGCTGGCGGGTGGCGCGCTCCACCGTATTGGGGATGTCGTGCAGCTTGAGGTCGATGAAGACCTTCTTGCCCGCCGCGATCAGCTCGCGCGAAATATCGAAGCCCGCGCCGCCATAGATCAGCTCCATGCCGATCTTGTAGAAGCTCGCGCTGTCGCCCAGCCGGGCGACCATGTCGCGCGCTTCGGCCGCGCCCGGCACGTCGAGCGCGACGATGAGACGGTCGCGAGGGGTGATGGGATCGGTCATGCGGCGACTCCGGTTGGCGGCCGGAAATCGCAGACTGATCAGGGATTGGCAAGATCGAACCGCGAGCCTTCAGGCTCGCTGAAATGAATGCGAGCCTGAAGGCTCGCGGTCCTCACCGCCGTCCGTCGCGCGGGCCGTCGGCGATCTTCTTGAGGAAGGCCAGCGCCGGCTCGACCTGCTTCTGGCGGAAAGCCTTGAAAGCCGGGGCAAGTTCGTTGTGGCGGCGCAGATGCGTGACCACCTGCACGCCGCGCGCGTCGGCGCGCGTGTAGCGCCAGACGCGGGCCGGCGGCAGGTTCAGCCAGACGGGATTCGAGACTTCGCCGCGATAGTCGGCCGCCGCGCGGCGGCTCGTCTTCAACGGCATGGGCGACACGAGCCCGTAAGTGAACTGGACGAAGGAGCCGTCGGCGCCCATCAGTGAGAAGGCGTCATCGAGAAGATGCAGGCGCTCGCGTTCGGGACGCGTCAGCAGCGGAAGGCTGGACACGATCGTCGAAATCGTCGCGCCGCGGAGATGGCTCAGCGTATCGCTCAGGCGGTAGGCGTCGCCGCGCAGAACCTGGGCGCCGGGAAAGCGGCGCTCGAGCAATTTGCAGAACGCCGGGTCGTATTCGACCAGAACCAGCTTCTCGACCGGCACGCCACGCGCCACCAGCGCCTCGGTCACGGGGCCCGTGCCCGGCCCGAGTTCGACGATCAGCCCCTCGGCGCGCGGATCGACGCAGCGCGCCATGGCGCGCGCGAGAAAGCGGCCGGAGGGCGTCACCGCGCCGGTCGTCAGCGGCGAATCGAACCAGGACTTGATGAAGCGCGCTTCGTCGGCGAACCGCTCCTCGATCTTCATGCGGTTCGGCGCCGCCCGGCGGGCGTTGGTGCGCAGGGGTTTGACGCTCAAGACGTTTAAGGCTCCTCGTAACCCACGTTCGCGCAAGCCGGCGGCGGCGTCAAGAAAGCGTCACAGGACGGCCCGAATCACTGGCCGCCGATATTGTCCAGAAATTCCTTCATCTTCGCGAAGAAGCCCGCCGATTCCGGCTGTGTCCTGTGCGAGGATTCCCTGTCGAACTCGGCCAGAAGCTCGCGCTGCCGGCGCGTCAGGTTCTGCGGCGTCTCGACCACCGCCTGAACGTAGAGGTCGCCGAAATCCCGCGAACGCAGAACAGGCATGCCCTTGGCCCTTATCTTGAACTGGCGGCCGGTCTGCGTGCCCTCGGGCACCTTGACCTTGGATTGCGCGCCGTCGAGCGTGCCGATCTCGAATTCGCCGCCGAGCGTCGCCTGCACCATCGAGATCGGCACGCGGCAGTAGAGATCGGCGCCGTCGCGATGGAACATCGCGTGCGGCTTGATCGACAGGAAGATGTAGAGGTCGCCCGAAGGCCCGCCGCGCAGGCCGGCCTCGCCCTCGCCGGCGAGGCGGATGCGGGTGCCGTCCTCGACGCCCTGCGGGATGTTGACCGACAGCGTCCGCTCGCGCGTCACGCGGCCCGCGCCCGCGCAGCTCGCGCAGGGATCTTCGATGCGCTCGCCGCGGCCGTGGCAGGCCGGACAGGTGCGCTCGATCGCGAAAAAGCCCTGCTGCGCGCGCACGCGGCCGTGGCCGCCGCACGTGGCGCAGGCCTTGGGCTTGGAGCCGGGCTTGGCGCCCGAGCCCGCGCAGGCCTCGCAGGTGACGGACGTGGGCACCTTGAGCTGCGCCGTCTTGCCGGAATAGGCCTCTTCCAGCGTGATCTCGAGATTGTAGCGCAGGTCCGAGCCGCGTTCGCGGCCGCCGGCGCGCTGGCCGCGCCGACCCATGACATCGCCGAACAGGTCGTCGAAAATGTCGGCCATGGAGGACGCAAAGCCCTCGCCCATGCCGAAACCGCCGGGTCCGCCGCCGCCCTGTTCGAAAGCGGCGTGGCCGAAACGGTCGTAGGCCGCCCGTTTCTGGCCGTCGGAGAGGATCTGATAGGCCTCGTTGACTTCCTTGAAGCGCGCCTCGGCCGCCTTGTCCCCGGGATTGCGGTCGGGATGGTTCTGCATCGCCGACTTGCGGAAGGCCGATTTCAGCTCGACTTCCGTGACAGTGCGGGAGACGCCCAGAATCTCGTAATAGTCGCGCTTCGACATCTCACCGGGACCGATTGAGCGAGGCCGCGCTCACAACGAAAAAAGCGGGCGAGCCGAGGCCCTTGTCGGTAAGCGGAAAGACCCAGAAAGGATCGGCCAGCGGCTGAATGACGAGGAAGGACAGGACATTGTCGCCGCCCGAGACGAGATCGAGCCGATAGAGAGTCTTGCCCTTGAGTATCTTCTCGGAGATCGGATCGACCTTGAGCAGCGCCTGATAATCGGAATCGGCCATCTGGTTGTAGGTGATCGACTTAAAATAGGCCTTCTCGCGATCGGCGCCGGTCTTGTTGTCCATCTCGGCCGCGCCGAAGGTGGCGCGCGCGCCGCTGTCCGGGAACGCCCCGAAATACTTGTCGTTCGCGTTGAATATCTGACCGCTCTTGGTGCAATAGACCGCCGCCCATGCCGCGAGATCGGCCGGAAGCTTCGTCACGGCGTCCTTGGGCGCGGCCTTCGCGCAATCGAGCAGAATGCTTGCCGGCGGCCTCAGTTCGCCGGCGGTGACGGCCTCCCTGGTCTGCGCCCGCGACGGACCGGCGAGCGCGAGCAGGCCCACGAGAGCAAGAGCCGCTTTCGACGCGATATTCATCCCGAATCGTTCCCTGACATGAAAAAGGGCGCCGCTGGCGCGGCGCCCCGCGTTCTATCAGGACGACTTCTTCTTGTCGTCGCCGACGTCCTTGAATTCGGCGTCGATGACGTCGTCCTGCGCGCCCTGCGGCTGGCCGCCGGCGGCCGCGCCCTCGGCGCTCGCCTGCTGGGCCTTGTACATGGCCTCGCCGAGCTTCATCGCGGCCTGGGTCAGCTCGTTCGTCTTGGCCTTGATGGCCTCGGCGTCCTCGCCGGCCAGCGCCGACTTCAGGTCGTCGATCGCCGCCGTGATGACGCTCTTGTCAGCGTCGGACACCTTGTCGCCGTGCTCGGCCACCGACTTCTCAGTCGAGTGGATGAGCGCCTCGCCATGGTTCTTGGCGTCGACCAGCTCGCGCCGCTTCTTGTCCTCGGCCGCGTGCATCTCGGCGTCCTTGACCATCTTGTCGATGTCGGAATCCGAGAGGCCGCCGGAGGCCTGGATGCGGATCTGCTGCTCCTTGTTGGTCGCCTTGTCCTTCGCCGTCACGTTGACGATGCCGTTGGCGTCGATGTCGAAGGTGACTTCCACCTGCGGCACGCCGCGCGGCGCCGGCGGCAGGCCGACGAGGTCGAACTGGCCGAGCAGCTTGTTGTCGGCCGCCATCTCGCGCTCGCCCTGGAAGACCCGGATCGTGACCGCCGTCTGGTTGTCCTCGGCGGTCGAGAAGACCTGGCTCTTCTTGGTCGGGATCGTGGTGTTGCGGTCGATCAGGCGCGTGAACACGCCGCCGAGCGTCTCGATGCCGAGCGACAGCGGGGTCACGTCGAGCAGCAGCACGTCCTTCACGTCGCCCTGCAGCACGCCGGCCTGAACCGCCGCGCCGATGGCCACGACCTCGTCAGGGTTGACGCCCTTGTGGGGCTCCTTGCCGAAGAAGGACTTCACGACTTCCTGCACCTTCGGCATGCGGGTCATGCCGCCGACGAGCACCACCTCGTTGATCTCGCCCGCCGACAGGCCCGCGTCCTTGAGCGCCTTGCGGCAGGGCTCGACGGTGCGCTGGATGAGATCGTCGACCAGCGCCTCGAACTTGGCGCGGGTGAGCTTCATCGTCAGATGCTTCGGTCCCGAAGCGTCCGCGGTGATGTAGGGCAGGTTGATGTCGGTCTGCGTGGCGGACGACAGTTCGATCTTCGCCTTTTCGGCGGCTTCCTTCAGGCGCTGCAGGGCGAGCTTGTCCTTGGTCAGGTCGATGCCCTGCTCCTTCTTGAACTCAGCCGCGAAATACTCGACGAGGCGCATGTCGAAGTCCTCGCCGCCGAGGAACGTGTCGCCGTTGGTGGACTTCACCTCGAACACGCCGTCGCCGATCTCGAGGATCGACACGTCGAACGTGC
>DAIRCS010000121.1:0-9042 GCA_036796555.1 Rhodoblastus sp.
TCGTGCTGCCGGAACTCAACGGCAAGCTCGACGGCTTCGCCATGCGCGTGCCGACGCCGAACGTCTCGGTCGTCGACCTCAAGTTCATCGCCAAGCGCGCCACGTCGAAGGACGAGATCAACGCCGCGATCAAGGCGGCGGCCGACGGCCCGATGAAGAAGATCCTCGGCTACACGACCGCGCCGAATGTCTCGATCGACTTCAACCACGATCCCCATTCCTCGATCTTCCACATGGACCAGACCAAGGTGATGGACGGCGTGCTGTGCTCGGTCCTGTCGTGGTACGACAACGAATGGGGCTTCTCCAACCGCATGGCCGACACGGCCGTGGCGATGGGCAAGCTGATCTGACGTCGGACCGCGAGCCTTCAGGCTCGCTTCGATTTGAACGCGAGCCTCCAAGCTCGTGCGGCGAGGGACTGCGAGCCTGAAGGCTCGCGGTCCAATCCTTTCGGGAACGCCTCATGACCCTGCAAGCGACAAGTTCCACACAGACCGCCGTCCGCACGGCGCTGCCGATCCTGACCGCGCTCAGCCTGTCGCATTGCCTCAACGACCTGCTGCAATCCCTGCTGCCGGCGATCTATCCCAATCTCAAGCAGGACCTGTCGCTGTCCTTCGCCGAGATCGGCCTCATCACCCTCGTCTTTCAGGTGACCGCGAGCCTGCTGCAGCCCGCCGTCGGCGCGATCACCGACAAAAGGCCGCAACCCTATTCGCTCGTCGTCGGCATGGCCTGCTCGCTCGCCGGCCTCCTGCTGCTGTCGCGCGCGCACGCCTATGGAATCGTGCTGGTCGCCGCCGCCGTCATCGGCATGGGCTCGTCGATCTTCCACCCCGAATCCTCGCGCGTGGCGCGCGCGGCGTCGGGCGGACGCTTCGGCTTCGCGCAAAGCTTCTTCCAGGTCGGCGGTAACACCGGCCAGGCGATCGGCCCGCTGCTCGCCGCGCTCATCATCGCGCCCAATGGCCAGGGCGCCGTCGCCTGGTTCGTGGTCGTGCCGCTCGCCGGCATGGCGCTGCTGATGTATGTCGGCCGCTGGTACGCCGGACATCTCGGCGAACGCCGCAAGGCCGCCGCCGCGCCTGCGCCGCTCACGCGCACCCAGTGGATCGCCATCGCCATCCTGCTCGTGCTCGTCTTCTCCAAGAATTTCTACATGGCGAGCCTGCAGAGCTTCTACACATTCTATCTGATCGAGCGCTTCGGCTTGACGATCCAGTCCTCGCAGATCTATCTCTTCGTCTTCATGTTCTCGGTCGCGGCCGGCACCTTCTTCGGCGGCCCGCTCGGCGACCGCTTCGGCCGCGTCATCGTCATCTGGGTGTCGATCGTCGGCGTCCTGCCCTTCTCGCTCGCCCTGCCCTTCGTCGGCTTCCACGCCACCGTGGCGCTGACCGCGATCATCGGCTTCGTGATGGCGTCGTCCTTCCCGGCGATCCTCGTCTACGCGCAGGAACTCGCGCCCGGCCGCGTCGGCATGATCGCGGGCCTCTTCTTCGGCTTCGCCTTCGGCACCGGCGGCCTCGGCGCCGCCCTGCTCGGCGTGCTCGCCGATCACACCAGCCTCGATTTCGTCTATCGCCTCTGCTCGGTCCTGCCCGCCATCGGCGTCCTCATGGCGCTCATGCCGAAGTCCGAGCAGAAGGCGATCTAGGGAGAAGACAATGGCCGCCTTTCGCACGCTCGATTCTCTTCAACCCAAGGGCAAGCGCGTGCTCGTGCGCGTCGATCTCAACGTGCCCATGGAAAACGGCAAGGTGACCGACACGACCCGTATCGACCGCGTCCTGCCGACGATCCGCGAGATCGCCGACAAGGGCGGCAAGGTCATCCTGCTCGCCCATTTCGGCCGACCGAAGAACGGGCCCGACGAAGCCAATTCTCTGAAGCCCATCGCCGCCGTGCTCGGGCAGCATCTCGGGCGCCCGGTCGGCTTCGCCGCCGCCTGTATCGGCGAGGTCGCCGAGAAGGCCGTCGCCGCGATGAAGGACGGCGACGTGCTGCTGCTCGAGAACACCCGCTTTCACAAGGGCGAGGAGAAGAACGATCCCGCCATCGTCGAAGGCCTCGCGAAGCTCGGCGACGCCTATGTCAACGACGCCTTCTCCGCCGCGCACCGCGCCCACGCCTCGACCGAAGGCGTCGCGCGCAAGCTGCCGGCCTATGCCGGCCGCGCCATGCAGGCCGAGCTGGAGGCGCTCGACAAGGCGCTCGGCAATCCGAAGAAACCCGTCGTCGCCATCGTCGGCGGCGCCAAGGTGTCGACCAAGCTCGATCTGCTCGGCAATCTCGTGCAGAAGGTCGACGCGCTCGTCATCGGCGGCGGCATGGCCAACACCTTTCTGCACGCGCAGGGCGTGAACGTCGGCAAGAGCCTCTGCGAGAAGGATCTCGCCGCCACCGCCCGCGAAATCATGGCCAAGGCCGACGCCGCGCGCTGCGCGATCATCCTGCCAGTCGACGCGACCATCGCCTATCATTTCGAGGCCAACGCCCCGCATCAGGTCTACGGCCTCGACGCCATTCCGGCCGACGCCATGATCCTCGACGTCGGGCCGCGCTCGATCGAACGCATCAACGCCGCGATCGGCGAGGCCGCGACGATCGTGTGGAACGGCCCGCTCGGCGCCTTCGAGCTCACGCCCTTCGACGCCGGCACGACGGCCGTCGCGAAACATACGGCCACGCTCGCGAAAGCCGGCAAGCTGATCGCGGTCGCCGGCGGCGGCGACACGGTGGCCGCGCTCAACCACGCGCATGTCGCGAACGATTTCACCTATGTCTCGACCGCCGGCGGCGCCTTCCTCGAATGGATGGAAGGCAAGGCCCTGCCCGGCGTCGAGGCTCTTCGCGCATAACATCACCCGAACGACGGAGAGGGACATGGCCCGCATCACGATGAGACAATTGCTGGATCACGCCGCCGAACACGGCTACGGCGTGCCGGCCTTCAACATCAACAATATGGAACAGGCGCTGGCGATCATGGTCGCCGCCGACGCGGTCGACGCGCCCGTCATCATCCAGGCCTCGCGCGGCGCCCGGCAATACGCCAACGACATCATGCTCAAGCACATGATGGACGCGGTCGTCGAAATCTATCCGCACATTCCCGTCTGCGTGCATCTCGACCACGGCAATGGCCCGGCGACCTGCATGACCGCGATCCAGGCGGGCTTCACCTCCGTCATGATGGACGGCTCGCTGAAGGAAGACGGCAAGACGCCGGCCGACTGGAATTACAACGTCGGCGTGACCAAGACCGTGACCGACATGGCCCATCTCGGCGGCATTTCGGTCGAGGGCGAACTCGGCGTTCTCGGCAGCCTCGAGACCGGCGAGGGCGAGAAGGAAGACGGCCACGGCGCCGAGGGCAAGCTCTCCCACGACCAGCTCCTCACCAATCCCGACGAAGCGGTCAAGTTCGTGAAGGAGACGAAGGTCGACGCGCTCGCCATCGCCATGGGCACGTCGCACGGCGCCTACAAGTTCACGCGCAAGCCCGACGGCAAGGTGCTGGCGATGAACGTGATCGAGGAAATCCACCGCAAGATGCCGAACATGCATCTGGTCATGCACGGCTCCTCCTCGGTGCCGCAGGACCTGCAGGACGTCATCAACAAGTTCGGCGGCAAGATGCCCCAGACCTGGGGCGTGCCGGTGGAAGAGATTCAGCGCGGCATCAAGAACGGCGTGCGCAAGATCAACATCGACACCGACAACCGCATGGCGATCACCGGCCAGATCCGCAAGGTCTTCGCCGAGCATCCCGGCGAGTTCGATCCGCGCAAGTATCTGAAGCCCGCGCAGGAGGCGATGACCAAGCTCTGCAAGCAGCGCCTCGAGGAATTCGGCACGGCGGGCGCCGCCTCGAAGATCAAGCGCATCGCCACGCTCGCCGAAATGGCCGCGAAATACGGCAAGGGCGAGCTGGATCCGAAGTTCGCCTGAGCGGACCACGAGCCTTCAGGCTCGCATCTTTTGCAACAGCGACTGCGAGCCTGAAGGCTCGCGGTTCGGCTATCTCGCCTGCGTCGCCCGCGGTTCCCCGACGCAGAAGCCGCAGCCGTTGATCCGCGCGGCGCGGAAAGACACGCGTTCATGAATCTCCGCCTTCGCGAAATGGATACTGTCGCGCCGGAGGAAGAAAACAATCTTTCCGCGCTTTCGCCGAATTTGCGTATGAATAGAACTGCCGACAACGACAGGATTCGAGTGATGGCGCGCGATCCCGAGGCCCCGCCGGCCCGCCTCTATCTGATCACCCCGCCGCTCGAGGCGGCCTCCCCCTTCGACAGGGCGCTTGCCGCCGCGCTCGCGGCGGGCGACGTCGCCTGCGTGCTCGCGCGCTTCGCCACGACCGATCCTAGCCAGCGCAAGGCGATCCTGCGGACGCTGACCCCGCTGGCGCAGGACCACGGAGCGGCCCTGCTGGTCGACGGCGACGCGCAGCTCGCCGCCCGCGCCGGCGCCGACGGCGCGCATGTCGCCGGCGCGGGCCAGGCGCTGGACGAGGCGATCGAAAGCCTCAAGCCCGAGCGCATCGTCGGCGTCGGCCATCTCGCCACGCGCGACGAATGCATGGAGGCCGGCGAGCGGGACGTCGACTATCTCATGTTCGGCGGTCCGGCCGATCCCGCCACATCCGACGACATTCTCGAACGCACGCAATGGTGGGCGGAAATCTTCAACGTGCCCTGCGTCGCCTTCGCCCGCTCCCTCGACGAGGTCGAGGCGCTCGCCGACGCCGGCGCGGAATTCATCGCGCTCGACGCGGCCGTCTGGGACGACGCCCGCGGCCCGGCCGCGGCGGTTTCCGAGGCCTCGGCCCGGTCGGTCGGAGCCGTCGCGTGAATCGTCACATCGCTCTCGGGCTCGCGGCCGCTCTTGCCGTCGCGTCCCCGGCCCTCGCCCAGCAGCCGAAATCCGAACTCCGGCCCAGCCAGGCGCCGGAAACCGCTCCCAAGGCGTCCGAGGCCGGGAAAGCGCCAATGGCGCCGGGCCTCGAGGAAGCGGCCGATCCCTTCGCCGCCTATCAGCGCGGCTTCTACGCGAGCGCGTTCCAGCTCGCGCTGAAGCGCGTGGAGACGAACAGGACGGACGCGGCGGCGATGACGCTGCTCGGCCAGCTCTATCGCGAGGGCAATGGCGCGCCGCGCGATCCCAAGGAGGCCGCGCGCTGGTTCCGGCTCGCCGCCGACCTCGGCGATTCCAACGCCGCCTTCGCCTATGGCGTATCGCTCCTGAAGGGCGACGGCGTCCCGCTCGACCGCGCCGCCGCGCAGCAACAATTCCAGCGCGCCGCCGAAAAGAACCACGCCGAGGCGCTCTACAATCTCGGCGTGATGGCGATCGAGGATTCGCCGGGCGCGCCCGACTTCAAGAAAGCGACCGATTATTTCCTGCGCGGCGCGGCCGCCGGCAGCGCCGACGCCGCCTATTCGCTCGGCGTGCTCTACCACAACGGCCGCGGCGTCGATCACAACGACCACGAGGCCGTGGGCTGGTTCAAGCAGGCGGCCGAGGCGGACAACGTCCCCGGCATGGTCGAATACGCGATCATGCTGTTCAACGGCGAAGGCGTGCTGAAGGACGAGGCCGGCGCCGCGCGCTGGTTTCTCAAGGCCGCGCAGCGCAACAATCCGGTGGCGCAGAACCGCGCCGCCCGCCTGCTGGCCGCTGGCCGCGGCGTGCAGACCAATCTGGTCGAAGCGATGAAATGGCACCTGCTGGCGCGCAACGCCGGCATTCAGGATGAATGGCTCGACGGCCGTCTGACGCAGCTCTCCGCCAGCCAGCGCGCGACGGTGGAAGAAGCCGTGAAGAAGTTCAACGGGGGATAGGCGTATCTCCCCGCTCGCGGGGAGGGTGTCGCCGAAGGCGACGGGTGGGGACCGACGCCACACAATGACGATCTCGATCATACCAGCGGACCCCGCCCGCGATGCTACGCATCGCGACCTCCCCGCAAGCGGGGAGGTATGGTCGCCGCTGACATTTCAGCGGTTGACCCGCCCGCGCATTTCCCGGATCAAGGACGCAAACAACGTCCGTTCCGAGGAAGCCCCATGCTGCATGTCGTCCCCGCCTTCGCGCGCATCGGCGAGGAGAACGCCTTCGCCGTTCTCGCCCGCGCGACCGATCTTCAGCGCCAGGGGCGCGACATCGTCAATCTCGGCATCGGCCAGCCGGATTTCTCGACGCCGCCGCATATCGTGGAAGCCGCGATCAAGGCTTTGCGCGACGGCCATCACGGCTACACGCCGGCGACCGGTATATTGCCGCTCCGCGAAGCCATCGCCGCCGATCTGCACAAGCGCCTGAAGGTCGACGTCTCGCCCGATCTCGTGATGGTCGTGCCCGGCGGCAAGGTGACGATGTATATGGCGATCCTGATGTTCGGCGAGCCGGGCGCGGAGATCATGTATCCCGATCCGGGTTTCCCGATCTATCGCTCGATGATCGAATATACCGGCGCGACGCCGATCCCGGTGCCGATCCGCGAGGAGAACGGCTTCGCCTTCTCCGCGGAAGAAACGCTGTCGCTGATCACGCCGAGGACGCGGCTGCTGATCCTCAACTCGCCGGCCAATCCGACCGGCGGCGTGACGCCGAAGGCCGAGATCGACAAGCTCGTCGCCGGCCTCGCGCGTTTTCCCGACGTCGCCATCATGTCCGACGAGATATACGGCCAGATGACCTATGACGGGCTCGCGCACCAAACGCTGCTCGCCTATCCCGAAATCCGCGACCGCCTGATCCTGCTCGACGGCGCATCGAAGACCTACGCCATGACCGGCTGGCGGCTCGGCTGGTCGGTCTGGCCGCAGGCGCTCTACGAGAACGCACGCAAGCTCGCGGTCAATTCCTTCTCCTGCACCAACGCCGCGACGCAATTCGCAGGGATCGCGGCGCTCGAAGGGCCGCAGGACGCGGCGCGCGCCATGGTCGCCGAATTCGACGCGCGCCGCAAAATCGTCGTCGAGGGATTGAACGCGCTGCCCAACGTGTCCGCCGCCACGCCGAAGGGCGCCTTCTACGCTTTTCCCAACATCTCGAAAACCGGATGGAAGGCCAAGAAACTCGCCTCCGCGCTTCTGGAGGAAGCGGGCGTCGCCACCATCGGCGGCCCGGATTTCGGCGTGCACGGCGAGGGCTACATCCGGCTGTCCTATGCCAATTCCGCCGACAACATCCGCAAGGCGCTCGCGCGCATGGGCGAATTTCTGTCGAGCGCGAAGCCGGCGTAATACGGTGCTGCAAGACCCCCTCCTCAGCCCTCCCCCGCTGCGCGGGAGAGGGAGAAGATCGCCGCTTTCGACATGCCGAGCAGACCGCCGACGCCCGCCGTCCACTCTCCCGCAAAGCGGGGGAGGGAAAGGGAGGGGGCCGAACCGCCCGTGACTCGAACGTCATCGCCCACCGCCGGCCGCGCCATCGTCCTGCTGGCGATCGCCGCCTTCGCCAGCGCCGCCACCACGCGCATCTGCGACGGCCTGCTGCCGCAACTGGCGACCGAATTTCGCGTGACGCCCGGCGAAGCCGCGATCGTGGCGACCGCCTATTCGCTCACCTACGGCCTGCTGCAGCCGGCCTTCGGCATAGCCGGCGACCGCTACGGAAAATACCGCCTGATCCTCGTCTGCTGCGTGCTGTCGCTCATCACGACCGCCGCCTGCGTCTCGGCCCATTCGCTCAACGCGCTCGCCCTGGCGCGGCTTGCGGCGGGCTCCGCGGCGGCCGGCATCGTGCCGTTGTCCCTCGCCTGGATCGGCGATTCCGTGCCCTACGACGTCAGGCAGACGACCATCGCGCGTTTTATGATGGGCCAGATCTCCGGCCTCATCGTCGGCCAAGCCTTTGGCGGCTGGTTCGGCGATCTCGCCGGCTGGCGCGCCGCCTTCCTCGTCATCCTCGTCATCTATGCGCTGGCGACGATCGGCCTCGCTTTCGAGCTGCGCCGCAATCCGCTCGCCAACGGCGCGCCGTCGAAGGCGCCGCTGTCGGCGGCCGCCGCGACCTTCGCTTCGGCGCTCGGCCGCCCGTCCATGCGCGCGCTGATGCTTTCGGTCTTTCTCGAAGGATTCTTCTGCTTCGGCGCGGTGGCCTACATCACCACCATGCTGCATTTCCGCTTCGGCCTGACGTTCGGCCAAGCCGGCCTGCTGCTGATCGCCTTCGGCCTCGGCGGCATTCTCTATGCGACGCTCGCGCGCCATATCGTGCCGCGCTTCGGCGAAGCCGGCGTTGCGCGCCTGTCCGGCGCGCTGTTCCTCGTCGCTTTTCTCGGCCTCGCTTTCGCGCCTGCGCCGCTCTTCGCCGCGCCGGCGTGTCTGGCGGCGGGCGCGGCCTATTATCTGCTGCACAGCGTGTTGCAGGTGAATGCGACGCAGGCGACGCCGCATGCGCGCGGCGCCGGCATGAGCATTTTCGCGACCAGCTTCTTTCTCGGCCAGGCCGGCGGCGTCGCCGCCGCCGCGCCGCTCGTCGATCGCTACGGCGCGCCGGCGGTCTTCGTCATCGCGGCGCTCGCGCTGCCGATACTCGCCTTCTGGGTCGCGCAGCGCGTCGCCACGGGCGGCGAACGCGGCTGAAACGATCCGTCAGGCGTTGTGCGCCCTGGCGTGATCGACGATCGCGTCCACGATCTCCGGCCAGAGTTCTTCCGGCAGCGCGTGGCCCATGCGCTTGACGATCACGAGCTTCGCGCCCGGAATCGATTTCGCCGTGTCGATGCCGCCCTCGACGCGCACGAGCGGATCGACGTCGCCGTGGATGACCAGCGTCGGCGTCTTCACGCCGGCGAGACGCGGACGCCGGTCGCCCGACGCGAAAATCGCCAGCATCTGCCGCGCGACGCCCATTGGATTGAGCCCGCGCGAAAAGGCCAGACGCGCGACCTTCACGTCCTTGCCGTCGTCGGCCGGAAATTCGCCGGCGCGCAACACGCGCCACGTCTTCTGGAAAGCCGCGACATAGTCGTCGAGCGTCGTGGGCGGCGGCGCGAGCAGAACGGCGGTCGCTTCCGGCGTCGGC
>DAIRCS010000121.1:9052-11218 GCA_036796555.1 Rhodoblastus sp.
AACGTCGGATTGCCGGTCGACGACATGACCGACGTCAGCGACAGCAGACGGTCCGGGAAGCTCATCGCGATCTCCTGGGAGATCATGCCGCCCATCGAGGCGCCGACGATATGCGCCTTTTTGATTCCGAGATGATCGAGCAGAGCGACCGCATCGGCGGCCATGTCGCGCAGCGTATAGGGCGAATCGATCTTCTCGCCCTTCATCTGCTTCTGGATGAGGTCGGCGAAATCGACCTTCACGGGGACATCGACGCGCGAGGAGCGGCCGATGTCGCGATTGTCGAAGCGCACGACGTGAAAGCCGCGCGCGGCGATCTTCTCGCAGAAGCCGTCGTCCCACAGGATCATCTGCGCGCCGAGGCCCATGATGAGCAGCACTGTCGGCTTGGCCCTGTCGCCGAACGTGCTGTAGCAAAGCTTCATGCCGTTGGCGGGCGCGAATTGTTCAGGCGTATGGGCGATCGGCGCGTTCATGCGATTTCCTCCGGATTCGTTGGCCGCAGTCTGCGATGCAATCGCGCGCGATGGCAAGCCGTGGTGAGTCAGCGCAATCGGGCGATCAAATCCATCGCTGCGGCGGGATTGCGTTCCTTGAACCCGGAAATGAAGAACGCGAACACGTCGCGCGGCGCGGACTTGCCCGGCGCCGGGGCGACCTGCTTCAACTCGGCGACGGCCTCGCCCTTCGCCAGCGCCTGCAGACGCTTGCTCCACAGATCCAGTTCCTTCGGCGGATAGCCGAGCGCATGATCTTCGCTTGCGCCCATGATTCGCAGATAGGCGAAATCGGCCGTCGCGTCGGCGATCTCGGGATATTTCGAATCGCGCGCGGTCACGATCGCAGCGCCGTGCTTGCGCGCGAGATCGACGAATTGCGCGCAGCAGAAGCTTTCGTGACGAACCTCGAGCGCATGGCGCAACGCTTGTCCGTCGATCTCGCGCGGGAGCAGGGCGAGGAAGGCGGCGAAATCGTCCGCGTCGAATTTCTTCGTCGGCGCAAACTGCCAGAGAATCGGTCCGAGTTTCTCACGCAGCTCGGCGACGCCGCTCGCAAAGAAGCGTTCGATGGATTCGCTGCTTTCGCCGAGGACCCGCTTCTGGACGACGAAGCGCGGCGCCTTCACCGAGAAGACGAAATGCGCTGGCGTCTCCTCGCGCCATTTGATGAAGCTCGCCGGCTTCTGCGATCCGTAGAACGTGCCGTTGATCTCGATCGCGGTCAGGTGCTGCGCGGCATAGGCGAGTTCGTTCTTCTGCGCGAGGCCCTTGGGATAGAAGGTCCCACGCCAGGGTTCGTAGGTCCAGCCGCCGATGCCGACGCGGATGCGTCCCGTTTCTTCCTTCGCCGCTTTCGCCGTCTTCGCCATGCGCGCCTCCACATGGCCATTGTCGGGCGCGCGGCGCGATCATCAAGACTCGAAACGACAAAAGCCTGAAAACGACAAAAGCCCCGCGCTTGCGCGCGGGGCTTTCATGTTTGGTTGCGGGGACAGGATTTGAACCTGTGACCTTCAGGTTATGAGCCTGACGAGCTACCGGGCTGCTCCACCCCGCGTCAAAATCAAAACGGCGAATAGAGAGTAGCGAATGGAAGACCTTTTCGCCACTCGCTATTCGCCGCTTCAAACATCGTATCGAGGAATTTCCCTTGTCCTTCGCAGGCCTGGCGACGACCTACTCTCCCAGGTCTTAAGACATAGTACCATTGGCGCTGTAGCGTTTGACGGCCGAGTTCGGGATGGGATCGGGTCTGATCGCTACGCCGAAGGCCACCAGGCCGGCGAAGGACAAGAGATTGAAGCAAACTGGATTTCGTATCGATACATACCCAGGAATGGGCATCGAGTAATGAGAGCGATCAAGCCGATCGAGCTATTAGTACCGGTAAGCTGCACGCGTCACCGCGCTTCCACACCCGGCCTATCAACGTGGTCGTCTTCCACGGCTCTCAAGGGAGAACTCGTTTTGAGGTGGGTTTCCCGCTTAGATGCATTCAGCGGTTATCCCTTCCGTACATAGCTACCCTGCACTGCTGCTGGCGCAACAACAGGTCCACCAGAGGTACGTTCACCCCGGTCCTCTCGTACTAGGGGCAAATCCTCTCAATTCTCCTACACCCACGGCAGATAGGGACCGAACTGTCTCACGACGTTCTGAACCCAGC
>DAIRCS010000122.1:0-11160 GCA_036796555.1 Rhodoblastus sp.
ACCTGATCGGCCTGCTGGAGCGCCGCCTCGACGCGGTCGTCTATCGCGCCAAGTTCGTGCCGACGGTGTTCGCCGCCCGCCAGTTCGTCAACCACGGCCACGTCAAGGTCAACGGCCGCCGCGTCAACATCGCCTCCTACCAGGTGAAGGTCGGCGACGTCGTCGAGATCAAGGAGGCCTCGCGCCAGCTCGTGATCGTGCTGGAAGCGCAGGGGCTGGCCGAGCGCGACGTGCCTGATTTCTACGAGGTCGACCATTCCAAGGGCTCGGCCAAGATGACCCGCATCCCGCTGCCGAGCGAAGTGCCCTATCCCGTGCAGATGGAGCCGAACCTCGTCATCGAGTTCTATTCGCGCTGATCATGGCGCATCGGGCTCGACCCCTGTCGAGCCGACAAGATCAGGCGCAATCGCATCCCCATGCGATTGCGCCTTTTCGTTTTTGACGGAGCCCTTGCCCGGCGAAGCCGCGCGCCCCCCGCGATCTCGCGCCTACGGCTTGCAGGGGCCGGTTCCGCAATAGGGCTGGCCGAGCTGGCCGGCGACGGCAAGCTGGTTCAAGCGCGCGCCCAACGAAATGCGCGCCGCCCGCATGGCCGCCGGATCGTTGTTGAACGTCGACGCGTTGGTGATGAACCTGTGGGCGATCGCCTTGGCGTAGCCTTCGTAGCCTGCCTGCGACAGGGCGTTCAGATATTCGTAGTCCTGCATCCCGTCCCGGATGTGCTTGAGCCGGACGCTGGGCAGCGCGATCGGCGTCGCGCCGCCGATCCTGTCGGTCGTTCCGGGATAGATCAGCGTTCCGTCGCCATTACCGCCGAAAGCGTAGACGCTCGTCCAGGGATCGGAGCCGCCGCATTGCGGCGCGGCGTTATACCAGCAATAGTCGAGCGCGTAATAAAGCTCGCCCTCGATGTGGTCGAGGAAGGCCAGCCATTGGAATACGCGATTGCGCACCGGCGTGGCGTCGATCATGTAGGACGGCCAGGTGCTCGAGGCGGGCCCCTGGACGCCGTTCGTGCAACTGCCGTGCTGCGGGCAGGCCTGATACCACCACAGGTGCTTGTCCACCCCTCTCAGCCAGCCATTGTAACTTGCCCGCTGGTTCGTTCCGCCTTGCGGCTCCATCGCCGATACGATCGGGGTGAAGATGTTGAGATTGGGCAGCAGACCGTTTTGCCTGCCCTGCGCGATGTCGGTCGTGACCAGCGTCTTCATGAGGGGCGAGGCGGCATGCACCTTCGCCTCGTTGGTCTTCGCCTGCGCGAACGTGCAACCCGTCGGCGGCTCGTCGCAGGTGTATTGAAACAGCCGGTCGAGCCAGCCGGCCGCGGAAAAATGGTTGACCCAGTTGGTTATGTCGCCTGCGACGATCTGGTAGCTCGGCGACCAGTATTGCATCGTCGTGACTTTCGCGCCGCGCAGGAGCGTCGGGGCGGACCCGTTCAGCAGCGCGCCGTAGGTCGCATCGAAGTGGCTCCAGTCGCCGGTCGGCGGACCGTAGTAGACGGGCGAGGAGTTTGTGATGCGGTGATCCAGCAAGCGCGTCGCCAGCGCCTGGTTGATGAGTTCGATCGCCTTGTCCGCGGAGCCGCCGCTGCCGGGATAATGGCCGCAATTGGCGTAGCCGCCATAGGCTGCGGAACACATGCCTGCCCACGACGATCCGAAGGCCGAGCGCAGGCTGGCGGTGGACGGAAGAGTGAAGGCCCAGACGACGAGCGTGACCGGCAATCGCGCCAGCGTCGTCGAACCGTTCTTGACCGTGATGGAGGCGCTATAAACGCCGGCCGGCGCCGTCGCCGGCACAAGCACGTCGATCCAGGCGCTTTGCGTCTGGCCGACCGGCACATTGACCGGAAAGGCGTTGCGCGCTTCGCCCGTGTAGCGATCGAGAGCCGGTATCAGCGGGTCGGCCGTCGGCCCCACGGCGCCGTTGGCGTCGGACGCCTGCGTGATGTCGAGATAGGCTTCACGATAGAGAGTCACGCTGGATGCGGCGGCGATCTTGTCGCTTGTCTGGCGATTGACGAAATCGCCGACTGTCACGCTCATCTGCACGGGGGCGGATGCCGGCTTCAGATGAACCTGAAAGCTGACGAATTCATTTCTTGCGGCGTACAACCGCAGGGAGACGTCGGTTCCCGGTGTCGCGTCCCGTCGCGCCTTCGTCAGCGAATCCGAGATCCAGATGCTGGTTTGGGCGTGCGCGCCGGAATTGACGATCGACCATGCCGTCAGGGCGGCTGCGAAGCAAAGGAGGCGACAAACGCCGCGGACCATTGTCATGCCCGTTCCTCAACGAGAGCCGCCGCCTCATGTGGCGAGGCCCGGCGCCAGCCTCCAAGACTGAACCTGCGCATGTAAGCATGCGCGTTTGGAAAAAGCATCGGACATGCCGTCGATCGCAATGCAGACGGCCTGTCGAGAAGCCCTCGTCACGCGAGGCGTCGCGGCGCATTGCGGGATACGTATGCGCGAATTCGAATTTATTGCTTTCGATCAACGACGACGCGTTTGACCAAGAGCAAGTTCTGCGCCGACGAACAGCAATTGGAGGCGGGAATCATGTGGCGTCTGGCGCTTCTTCTCTGGGTGATGGGCGGCACCGTGCTTGCCGGAATGCTGGTCACGGTCGTGCTGCTGGTGCCTTCCTGGTATGCCATGGGCATGAAGACCATTCCGATCGCCGCCGCCGTCGGCGCGGTCGCGGCCATTCCGATCGCCGTCGCCGCCGCCAGGGCGATTGCGGCCCGGACATGCGAGGCCTGAGTTCAGCCTGCCTTTACCTGCCCGAGGAAATGCGCAAAGCGCATCAGGCCCTCGGGCCAGGGGCCGTGGCCGCTGTCGGGATTGATGTGGCCGGATTCGCCGGCGTCGACGAGCGTCGCGCCGAGGGCTGAGGCCCGCTCTGTCGATTCCTCGTAGGTTGCGTAGGGATCGTTGCGGCTGGCGACCAGAAGGCAGGGAAATTCGACGCGCCGCTGCGGCCTGTGCGCGAAGGCGTGGTCGACGTTCTCCAGCGTGAGCAGGACGCGCGGCGAGGCGGGGGCGACCAGCATCGCGGCCGCGACCTTCGGCATGGCCGGGCCAGCGAGGCAGGCCGTGACCGCCCCCATGGAATGCCCGACGAGAACGACCGGGCGCGTGGCGCTCGCCACGACCTCCTCGATGCGTCCCGCCCATTCGTCCAGTCGGGGATGATCGAAGTCGCGCTGCTCGACGCGCCGCGCGGTCGACAGTTTCTGCGCCCAGCGGTTGTACCAGTGATCGGGCGTCCCGCCGCCCATTCCCGGCAGGATCAGAATATCGCATTCGGAAGCGCGCATGCGTCGTTTCTAAGCGAAAACAGGCCGTTGGGAAAGGCTGGCCGGACGCCCGAGAATAGCCCCGCGTCCGCCGCTTTTGCGCCTTGCTGGATTCGGACAGTCCCGCCCGCAAATCAGGAGATGCGGAGGATCCAGATGGCGCGATTCGAAGGGGGGTGTCTGTGCGGCGCGGTCCGATTCATCTGCGAGGGGGAGCCGACCTCGCAGGGCGCGTGCCATTGCCGCGACTGCCAGTACATGTCCGGCGGCGCCGCAGCGCACGGCGTCGTCCTGCAGACCGATCTCGTCCAGATGACCCAGGGCGCTCCCGCCGTCTACGCCAAGCTGTCGGACGCCGGCAATCGCGTTTCGCGTTTCTTCTGCGAGACCTGCGGCACGCAATTGTTCCTGCGCAGCGCCGCCCATCCGGATCGCACGACGGTCAACGCCGGCGCGCTGGACGATACGTCGCTCTACGCGCCACACGGCCACGTCTGGGTGGAAAGCGCGCCGCGCTGGCACCGGCTGGAGGCGGATCTGTCGCGGCTGTTGTGGGACGCGGCGTAGGGGGCAGTCGGCGTTCGGCAGTCGTCTTCTTCCCGACTGCCTAATGCCGACTGCCTGACGCCTCAGTCCTCCAGCTTGCCGATGTGCTTCTGGGCATAGAGCTGGACGCCGACCTGCTTGATGAGCTCCTGCTGCGTCTCGAGGAAGTCGATGTGTTCTTCCTCGTCGTGCGCGAGTTCCTCGAACAGGTTCTTCGACACGCGATCATTGATCGACGCGCAATATTGCGCGGCTTCCAGATAGAGCGCCCGCGCGCCGATCTCGGCGGCGAGGTCGGCCTTCAGGATTTCCTCGATGTTCTCGCCGATCCGCAGCGGATCGAGGCTCTGCATGTTGGGGAAGCCTTCGAGGAACAGGATGCGCGCCGTGAACTTGTCGGCATGCGCCATTTCCTCGATGGATTCGACCCGCCACTTCTTGGCGAGCTCCTTGTAGCCCCAATTGTCGAGGATGCGGTAGTGCAGCCAATACTGGTTGATCGCGGTGAGCTCGCTGCGCAGGCCCTTGTTGAGATATTCGATGACCTTGTCGTCGCCCTTCATCTTTTTCACTCCTCAGGAATCTCGCAATGCAATATGGGGCGTCTTATACACCGGCGGCCATTTCCATGTGCGGACAGTCTTGCGGCAGACAGCCGCAGCCCGCGTCGCGCTGCTCCCGCAGGATCGTCGCGATCGTCGGTCCGCAGCGCCCGCAGTCCGGTTTGCAGCCGAGCGCGCCATAGACGTCGATCACCCGCAGCGGACAATCGGCCGACCGCGCGCAGCAGGCGCGTATGTCGCGGTCGGACAGGCGGTTGCAGGAACAGACGATCATGGTCCCGGACAGCGTTCGCCTCAGAAGATAACGCGTCCGGCGGATTTGTCAGTCTGAAAACTGGAATTGTTCCAGTTTGCGCTACGCCCGCCCGAACACCCGGCGGAAAATCGTGTCGACGTGCTTGGTGTGGTAGCCGAGGTCGAAGAGCTCCTCGAGTTCCCTGTCCGACAGCTTTGCGGATACGTCCCTGTCCTTTTTCAGCAGCGTCAGGAAGTCGCCCTCGCCGCGCCAGACCGGCATGGCGTTGCGCTGGACCCAGGCATATGAGTCCTCGCGGCTGACGCCCTTCTGCGTCAGCGCCAGCAGCACGCGCTGCGAATGGACGAGGCCGCCGAGCCGGTCGAGGTTTTTCTGCATATTCTTGGGATAGACGAGCAGCTTGTCGATCACGCCGGTCAGCCGCACGAGCGCGAAATCGAGCGTGATCGTCGCGTCGGGGCCGATCATGCGCTCGACGGAGGAATGCGAAATGTCGCGCTCGTGCCATAGCGCCACATTCTCCATGGCCGGGATCGACATGCCGCGCACGAGGCGGGCGAGGCCGGTGAGATTCTCGGTCAGCACGGGATTGCGCTTGTGCGGCATGGCGGAGGAGCCCTTCTGGCCCTCGGAAAAGAATTCCTCAGCCTCCAGAACCTCGGTGCGCTGGAGGTGGCGGATTTCGATCGCCAGCCGCTCGACGCTCGAGGCGATGACGCCGAGCGTGGCGAAGAACATGGCGTGGCGGTCGCGCGGGATCACCTGCGTGGAAACGGGCTCCGGCTTCAGGCCGAGACGCTTCGCCACATGCTCTTCCACGCGCGGGTCGATGTTGGCGAAGGTGCCGACGGCGCCGGAGATGGCGCAGGTCGAAATCTCCTCGCGGGCCGCGAGCAGGCGCTGCCTGCAGCGGTCGAATTCCGCATAGGCCTGCGCCATTTTCAGGCCGAAGGTGACAGGCTCGGCATGGATGCCGTGCGAGCGGCCGATGGTCGGCGTCATCTTGTGCTCGAAAGCGCGGCGCTCAATGGCGGCGAGCAGGGCGTCCATGTCCTTGAGCAGAATGTCGGCGGCGCGCTGCAACTGCACCGCGAGGCAGGTGTCGAGCACGTCGGACGAGGTCATGCCCTGGTGGACAAAGCGGGAGTCGGGCCCGATGAATTCGGCGAGATGCGTCAGGAAGGCGATGACGTCGTGCTTGGTGACGCGCTCGATCTCGTCGATCTTGTCCACGTCGAATTTGGCGACGGAGCCCTTCTCCCAGATGTTCTTCGCCGCTTCCTTCGGGATCACGCCGATCTGCGCCAGCGCCTCGCAGGCGTAGGCCTCGATCTCGAACCAGATGCGGAAGCGCGTCTGCGGCTCCCAGACGGCGACCATTTCGGGACGGGAATAGCGGGGGATCATGGGTTGGGTTCCGTTATTGTCATGCCCGCGCAAGCGGGTATCCAGAAAAGTCTGTTCGCGCGGAGCCTGTCGATCCGGCTCCGCGCCTGCGCGAGACCTCTGCGAAAGCGGGACGGCTCCCCTCCCCCTTGCGGGGAGGGGTCGGGGGTGGGGGTTGACTGGGTCCAATCTCGCGAGATTCGTCCCGTGGCTACCCCCACCCCGCCCTCCCCGCAAGGGGGAGGGAGGGCGCCCGAGACGGTCTCTCGACTTTCGCAGAGGTCTCGCTCTTGCGAAATGACGCGCGGTTCACGCCGCCAGTCCGATCGCGCTTTCGGCGGCTTCGCGGACCGCGGCGATATTCTTCGCATATTGGCTACGTCCGCCCTTGAACACGGCGGAGCCCGCGACGAGCCAATCGGCGCCGGCGGCGGCGACGCTGCCTGCTGTCTCCGGCGTCACGCCGCCGTCGACTTCCAGCGCGATCGGCCGGCCGGCGATCATGGCGCGCACGCGGCGGATTTTTTCCAGCGCGCCGGGGATGAAGCTCTGGCCGCCGAAACCGGGATTGACGCTCATGACCAGCACGAGATCCACCATGTCCATCACATGCTCGATCACAGTTTCGGACGTGCCGGGATTGAGCGCTACGCCGGCCTTCTTGCCGAGCGCGCGGATCGCCTGCAGCGAGCGGTGGAGATGCGGGCCGGCCTCCGCGTGGACGGTGATGATGTCGGAGCCCGCCTTCGCGAAAGCCTCGAGATAGGGGTCGGCCGGCGCGATCATCAGATGCGTGTCGAACAGCGCGTCGGTCGACTTGCGGATTGCCTGCACCACCATCGGGCCGAAGGAAATGTTGGGCACGAAATGCCCGTCCATGATGTCGACATGGACCATGTCGCCGCCCGCCTGGATGCAGGCCGCCACGTCCGCGCCGAGATCGGCGAAATCGGCCGACAGGATCGAGGGCAGGATACGAATCTTGCGCATGGGCATTCCTTCCGGGCGTCGCCCTTCGCGCGGCGTTACCATGCGTCGCCGCCGCGAGTCCATGCGCGCTCAGGGCGCAGAGAGATCGCGCTTCATCGCCTCGTACTGGTCTTTCGTGATCTCGCCGCGGGCGTAGCGCTTGTCGAGAATGTCGCGCGCGCTTTCGGGCGCCGCGGCCTGCGGCCAGGTCCAGCCGGCCGCCTGGCGCGGACGGCGGTCGCGCAGCAGCAGCCAGGCGAGGAAGACGACGATCAGCAGCGCGCCGAGCGGGCCTATGCCGTGGAAGGGCCAGGTCCAGACGGTGTCGTAGCTCCAGGTGTGCATGGCGGGCTCCGGCGGCGCCAGAAAGCGGCGGCGCGGCTGATATAGGCGCCCGCCGCCGGTTTGTCCGCCGGCTCAGGATTCCGGCGTCGCCGGCGCGGACATTGCGGCGGCGGGCTGCGCGGCGGCGAACCAGCCCGTGACGCGGTCCCATACCCGCGCCACGAAGGCCGCCGGTCCAGAGACGCCGTGCCGGATGAAGGCGATCTTGCGCAGGTGGTCCGGCACGCGCCACGTGCTCCACGAACCGCCCGGAAAATAGGCGACATCGCCCGGGCCGAGGCGCCGCTCGACGTTCTTTTCATCTGTCACGAACACTTCGCCGTCGAGCACGCTCACCGTCTCGTCGATGTTGAAATACCAGCGGAATTTTCCCTTCGTCGTTTCCCACACGACCGTCACGGCCATGCCGTCCGTCGATCGCGAAAGCAAAGCGCTTTTCGCCTGCGGATCGCCCTCGAGAATCCAGTCTTTCGGAATATGGATCGTGTTCATCGTCGCGTCGGCGGGAGTCGAGATGACGATCGGCGGCGGGGCGGCGTCCAACACAGGCTCCTGACGGTCGGCCCGGTTTGGGCCCGAATCTCGCATCAGGATCGCAGACGGGCCTATATTTCGCGTAAAGGCTCAGGAGAATCGCGTGGCGATACGTGCGGATACGATCGTTCTGGGCGCCGGCATGGTCGGCGTCGGCGCCGCGCTGGCCCTGCAGGCGCGCGGTCGCGACGTCGCGCTGATCGACCGACGCGGCGCCGCCGGGCGCGAGACGAGCTACGGCAACGCCGGGCTGATCGAGCGGGCGTCCGTCGAACTCTATACGTTCCCGCGCGACGTCGGCACGATCCTGCGCACCATTTTCGGGACCAATCCGGCGGCGCGCATCGACTGGGCCGCGCTGCCGCAAACCCTGCCGTGGATCGCGCGCTACTTCCGCGAAAGCGCGCCGGCCCGGGCCGCGGCGCACGCCCGCGCGGCGCTGCCGCTGATCGAGCGTTGCCTCGACGAGCACATGAAGCTGGCGGGGGCCGCCGGCGCCGAAATTCTCATCAGGCCGTCCGGTTGGATCAAGGCGTTTCGCACCGAGAAAACGCTGGCCGAAGGCGCGGCCGATGCGCGGCGCATCCGCGACTATGGCCTGACCTTCGACGCGCTGGACGCGCCGGCGCTGGCGAAGCTCGAGCCGAGTCTCGAGGGTTTCGCCGGCGCCATCGCGCTGCGCGATCCCGCGGCCTGCGTCGATCCCGGCGGGCTCGTGGCCGCCTACGCCGGCCTGTTCGCGCGCAACGGCGGGCGGCTGTTTTCCGGCGACGCGCGCAGTCTCGCGCAGACGCAGACCGGGTGGAGCGTCGCCACCGAGGCGGGCCTCGTGGAGGCGCGCGAGGCGGTGATTGCGCTCGGGCCCTGGTCCGACGATGTCTTCAAGCCGCTCGGCTACAGGATTCCGCTCGGCGTGAAGCGCGGCTATCACATGCATTACCGGCCGGCGGGCAACGGCGTTCTCAACCATCCCGTGCTCGACGTCGACGGCGGCTATCTCGTCGCGCCGATGGCGCAGGGGCTGCGACTGACGACTGGCGCGGAATTCGCGCCGCGCGACGCGCCGCCCTCGCCGGTGCAACTCGAAGCCGTCGAGCCGCTGGCGCGCAAGACGTTTCCGCTTGGCGGGCGGATCGACGCCGAGCCCTGGCTCCGCCGGCGGCCCTGCCTGCCCGACCTTCTGCCGGTGATCGGGCCGGCGTCGCGCCATCCCGGCCTCTGGTTCGATTTCGGCCACCAGCACCACGGCTTCACGCTCGGCCCGATCACTGGCCGGCTGCTCGCGGAGATGATGACGGGGGAGGAGACGTTCGCCGATCCCGCGCCGTTCAGCGTGGAGCGGTTTTGACGCGTCCGATCACGAAACATTCACTTTGCGCGATGTCTGAAGGCCCGTAAAAGGCGCGCATGGCTTCCGATGTCACCATTTCCGCCGCCGCCGCCGCCGGCGTGCTCTCGTTCCTGAGCCCCTGCGTGCTGCCGCTGGTGCCGCCCTATCTCACTTATATCGCCGGCACGACGATCGAGGACATCGTGGACGAGGGCGCGGCGCGCGCGCGACGCGACGTGCTGCTGGCGGCGGTCCTGTTCGTGGCGGGTTTCACGACCGTTTTCGTCGCGCTGGGCGCGACGGCCTCGGTCTTCGGCCAGTTCGTGCGCGCCAACCTGCACATTCTCTCGGTGCTGGCCGGCGTCGCCATCATCGGCATGGGCCTGCACTTCCTGGGGCTGTTCAGGATCGGTCTTCTCTACCGCGAGAAGCGCTTGGACGTCGAAAAGCCCGTGGGCCTCTGGGGCGCCTATGTGATGGGGCTCGCCTTCGCCTTCGGCTGGACGCCCTGCATCGGGCCGATCCTCGCCGCCATTCTCGCCGTCGCGAGTTCGGAGGAAACCGTGGGGAAGGGCGCGGGACTGCTCGCGGTCTATTCGCTCGGCCTCGGCGTGCCGTTTCTCGTCGCCGCGCTCGCCATCGAACCGTTTATGAATTTCATGAAGAAGTTCCGCGCGCATTTCGGCAAGGTCGAGAAGGTCGTCGGCCTTGCGCTGGTCGCGACCGGCGTCGCCTTCATGACCGGCGGGATGCAGAGCCTGTCGATCTGGCTGCTGGAGACGTTTCCGGGGCTGGCGAAGCTGGGGTGAGCAGGCAGCGGGCCATGGGCGGTCGCCGGGACGGCCGTCATATGCTATGGTGCAAACCGTGATTTCGACGCTCAGACAAATGCTCCCCGTGATCGAGGCGTGGCCTGAAGAGGATCAGGAAGCGCTGGCCGAGGCCGCGCGCGAGATCGCGGCAATGCGGGCGGTCAGCTACAGACCCTCTGCGGAAGAGCTTGCCGGAATCGATCGGGGGCTCGCCGATGTAGCGGCGGGCCGTTTCGCGCGGACTGAAGATATCGCTGCGATTCGTAGGAAATTCCGCGGCGAATGAGGATTGTCTATACGGCGACGGCGCTTGCCGATCTCGAAGACGTTTACGCCTATCAGCGGGCGTATTGGCCGACGTTCGGCGGCAAGTTCGAGGCGCGGCTAAGCGCCGTCGAACGGCGCCTTCTCGGCCACCCGCGTAGCGGGCCGGAAGTGTCGGAACGCCCCGGCGTGCGCGTGATTTCGATGATCGATCTGCCCTACCGGGTATTTTACGCGATCGCCGAAGCGGACATCGTTATTCTCCATATCCGTCACGTCGCGCGAAGGCCATGGGTTTAGCGTCCTCGGCGACGGCGTAGCGCAAAGGCAGTCGATGTGGATGACGACTGCCCAATGCCGAACGCCGGGGGGCCTCAAAGCTGCTTGTAGGTGATCTTGCCGTCCGCGCCCTTCACCCAGCGATAGACGACATAATCGGCGCGCGTGACGTCGCCCTTCTTATCGTAGGCGAGATCGCCGACCACGGTCTTGAAGGTCATGCCCGAGTGCATGACCTTGGCCATCGCCTGCGGATCGTTGGACTTGGCGGCGACCGCCGCCTGCTGCATCACCTGCACGGCGGCGTAGGAATAGAGCGTGTAGGTCTCGGGATTGAACTTCTTGGCCTGGAAGCGCTTCACGACCTCGGCCGCCGCCGGATTGAGGCGCGGGTCCGGCGGGAAGGTCATCAGCGTGCCTTCGGCGCCGGCGCCGGCGATCTGGGCGTATTCCTCCGACGCGATGCCGTCGCCGCCCATCAGCACGGTCTGCATGCCCTGGTCGCGCATCTGGCGCACGATCAGGCCCGCCTCCGTATGCTCGCCGCCGTAATAGACGAGGTCGGCGCC
>DAIRCS010000123.1:0-11156 GCA_036796555.1 Rhodoblastus sp.
TGTCGGAAATGTAGGCGATCTTCTGGAAGGTGAAGAAGGAAATGCCGAGCGGCAGAAAGACGCGCAGCAGCGCCACGCGGACGCCGGTCAGATCGGCGAAGGTCGAGATGAAGAAGTCGACGTATTTGTAATAGCCGAGCAGCGCGAGATTGCCGCAGATGGCGACGATGAAGAGAAGTCTTCGCGTGCGGCCGTGCGCATTGTCGATGAGGCGGCCGGCGAGAAAATTCGCGGTCATGGCGGCGGCCAGCAGCCAGAAATAGGCGACGCTCCAATAGCTGTAGAAGACGCAGGAGGCCGCCAGCAGCCAGGCCACGCACAATTCGTTCGAGCCCCGGCGCTGCAGCGCCACGAAGCCGCCGAGCGCGATGGGCAGGAAGACCAGCAGGAACTGCCAGGAGGTAAAAAGCATGCGGGCCCTGCTCTAGCGCGGCCCCGATCGGCGCGGCCCCCTCCCCCTTGTGGGGAGGGGCTGGGGAGGGGGTCGCGCGATGTTGGGAGAGATTCCCCGACCCCCACCCTAGCCCTCCCCCACAAGGGGGAGGGAACTACGCCCGACCGCTACCCGCGTCGGAATTGGAGGCGCCCCGTCTACACGATAATCGTCGACAGTCGAAATCCGCTCAGGAGACGGCCGGCACACCCAGCAACGCCCGCCAGACTTTCGGCAGGTTTTCCGGCAGGTCTTCCGCGATCAGGCCGGGCCCGAACAGGCTTGCGGCCTCGCCGTGCATCCAGACGGCCGCGCTCGCCGCCTCGAAGGCGGGCATGGCTTGCGCCAGCAGGCCGCAGATCATGCCCGCGAGCACATCGCCGGACCCCGCGGTGGCGAGCCAGGGCGGCGCGTTGGAGGCGATGGAGGCGCGGCCGTCGGGATGGGCGACGGCCGTATCCGGCCCCTTGAAGACGACGGTCGCGCCCGAAACCTCCGCCGCCTTGCGGGCGCGGGCGAGCTTGTCGGCTCCGCCCGGGCCGAACAGGCGCGCGAATTCGCCGGCGTGCGGCGTCAGCACGACCGGGCCGTTCGCAGCGCGGATGGCGGCGAACAGCCGCTCCGGCGCGCCGGCGAAGGAGGTGAGCGCATCGGCGTCGAGCACAATCGCGCGAGACGCTTCACTGGGCGCCAGAGCGGTTTCGACCAGCGCGCAGGTCGCCTCCCCGAGGCCGAGGCCCGGCCCGAGCGCGACGGCGTTCTTGCGCGGGTCGGACAGAAGGTCGGCGAGGCCCGCCGGTCCGTCGCTGCGGCGGACCATGACCGCCGTTGTCGCGCTCGCGTTGACGGGCAGCGCATCCGACGGCGAGGCGAGCGTGACGAGCCCGGCGCCCGCGCGCAGCGCGCCCCGCGCGGCCAGACGCGCCGCTCCCGTCGACGAAATTCCGCCGGAGACGACGACCGCATGCCCGCGCGCATATTTGTGCGCGTCGATGCGCGGAACCGGCAGCGTCGCGCGCCACAGCGCGGGGATATTGTGAAACGCGCTGGGCGCGATCGCGCGCAGCACGTCATTGTTGATGCCGATATCCGCGCGGGTGACGGCGCCGCACAGGACGCGGCCGGGCATCAGCAGATGCGCCGGCTTCAGGCGAAAGAAGGTGACTGTTTCGTCGGCTTCGATCGCGGCGCCGCGCACGGCGCCCGTCGTCCCGTCGAGCCCCGAAGGCACATCGACGGCGAGCACGCAGCCGCCGCCGTCGCGTCGCCATGCGTTGACGCGCTCGACGAGCTTGCGCGCGGCGCCGTCGAGATCGCGCGTGAGGCCGGCGCCGAAGAGCGCGTCGATCACCAGATCGGCCTGCTCGATATCGAAGAGGTCGAGCGGAGAGGCGTCGCGGTTCCACAATTCATAGGCCCAGGCCGCGTCGCCCTTCAGCGCGCGCGGCGACCCAAGCGTATGCGCCTCGACGTCGAAGCCCATTTCCAGCAGCGCATGCGCGGCGACATAGCCGTCGCCGCCGTTGTTGCCGGGCCCGCACAGCACCTCGATCTTCGTGCCGCCGCGCCGGCGGATGAGATGCGCGGCGCGATCGGCGACGGCGCGGCCGGCCGCTTCCATCAGCGCGACGCCTTTGACGCCAGACGCGATGGTCAGGCGGTCGGCTTCCGCCATTTCGGCGGTGGTGAGCAGTTCCGTTTTCATACACACGTCTTGCAGGCGCCTGCCCGACACAGTCGTCGTTCACGCGCGAACGGTCAACGATGCTGTGACTCCCTCGCAACAACGCGAATCGTTCATGCGGGCGCCCTCTCTTTCGTCTTGACAGAAATCGACATCGGGCGGAGCATGATTGTAATGCAATCGTCGTTCTTGCGAGTGCGAATGCCTCGGGAGACGGCGGTATCGGCGGGCTTTCGAGAGAGCTTGGCCGCGCAGTCGGGTGGGAGCGAAAGGTTCCCGTTCAACAGCGAAGAGCAGGAGATGACTCCACCGGACAAGGATGCGTGACTCCTTGCAAAACGGGAGTCGCCGGCAGAACGTCGGGGGCGCGATATCAGCCCCCGCCATCTGCACAATATGACATCGACATGACGGGATGGCGTCGCAACGGCTACGCGAAGGTCGTCTCGTAATTTGACTGGCGCAATCCAGACGTTTTCGCAACATCGCGAAACAGAGGGCCCCGCGACGCATGACGCGCCGGGGCCCGTTTCGTTTGCGAAGGACGCGCGTCCTCACGCAAGCCGTCATTGCGAGCCCGGCAGAAGTCGGCGCCGGGAAGTCGGCTGTTGCCGACTTCCCTTGACGTTGCCGACTTCGCCTGAAAGCGAAGCAATCCATCCACCGGGATTTGATCCAGTTCTGGTGAAGGGATTGCTTCGTCGCTTCGCGCCTCGCAATGACGGAACCAATCGCTTTTGCGCCCACGAAGCAATTTCGAGTCGGATTCTGAGGAATCGCGAAGCGGCGTCTCGAAGGGCGGCAACGGCGAAAATCGCTGGTTGCGCCATCTTTCGAGACGCGCCTGCGGCGCTCCTCAGGATGAGGATTATAGTACGGGCCAGACGCTCGGCATGAGGGACTCGAGCGCGCCATGCATTTCCAGCGGCCCGCTCAACCCCAGACTTTTTGCGCCGTTTCCAGCATCACGTCGAGCTTGCGCCATTGCGCGTCCATGCTCAGCGCATTGCCGCCGATGCCCGATGCGAAGCCGCATTGTGGCGAGAGCGCGAGCTGATCGAGCGGGCAGAAGCGCGCGGCCTCGTCGATCCGGCGGCGCAGCCCATCCACCGTTTCCATCTCGCCGCTCTTGGTGGTGACGAGGCCGAGCACAACGATGGTTCCCTTGCGCACGAAGCGCAGTGGATCGAAGGAGCCGGCGCGTTCGCTGTCGTATTCCAGCAGCAGGCGATCATAGATCAGTCCGCCGAACACGGCTTCGGCGATCGCGTCGTAATGGCCTTCGCGATGCCACATGCTCGCCCGATTGCCCCGGCAGATGTGCAAGCCGAAAACCGCCCTGCCCTGCAGGCCTGATATCACGGCGTTGTCGGCGTCGATCGCGCGTTTGAGGCTTTTCAGCGGGTCCTCGCCGCGCGCTTCCATGCGCTGCAGCGTGGCGGGATCGACATAGCCGGTGAAGCTCGGCTCATCGATCTGCACATAGTCGCAGCCGGCGTCCACGAGTTGCTCCACCATGCCGCGCTGCACGGCGACGACATCTGCCAGGAATGAAGCGCTGTCGGCATAATGCGGCGCCGACTTGCCGATGTCGCACATCTGGCGCACGCGGTCGGGGCCCATCAGCGTGATCTTCACGGGTCTTGTCGCCACGCGGCGCAAAAATTCGTATTCGCGCAGCGGAAAGCTCTCCTCGAGCGCGATTTTGCCGGTCGCCGGAACCTTGAAGGATTCCACCGCATCGGCGCCGCGCTGCAAGGGCCGCTCGCCGGCGCCGACATTGTCGGGAAATTGCAGGAAGTTGCGCCAGGCGCCTTCCCAGAGATCCCATCCCGACACGCGCGAAAAACTCACCTGCCAATTGAGGCGCCGGTATTCGCCGTCGGTGACGACAGGCAGGCCGTGCGCCTCCTGCTCGGCGACGATAGCGCGGATCGCCGCGGCCTGCGCAGCGAGAAGCGCGGCGTCGTCGATCTGGCCGCGCGCGCGGCGCAAAAAGGCCGCCTTCAACTCCTCCGGCCGCAGCAGGCTGCCGACGTGGTCCACCCGCGCATCCCGCGCAAACCCCTGCGCCTTGCTCATGCCGCCCTCCCTGCGCCGGCCTTTCCCGCCGCCGATGGCAGGGCTAGAATTGTCCGACCGGACTATCCGACAACAATAATCCAGACGGAAACGCCCATGGCAACGCTCGCGGACACGCAGGATCTCGGTTTCGATCCGGAAGCCTTGCGCGAAAAATACCGGCGGGAGCGCGACCGGCGCCTGCGCGACGACGGCAATGCGCAATATGTGGAGATATCGGGCGATTATGCGCGCTATCTCGAAGACCCCTTCGCGCCCACCGATTTTTCGCGCGCGCCGATCGAGCGGGACACCGATCTCGTGTGCTTCGGCGGCGGATTTTCCGGCCTGCTGACCGGCGCCCGCCTGCGCGAAAGAGGCGTGGACGACTTTCTCATCATCGAGAAGGGCGCCGACTTCGGCGGCACCTGGTACTGGAATCGCTATCCGGGCGCCGCGTGCGACACCGAGAGCTACATCTACATGCCGCTGCTCGAGGAGACCGGCTACATGCCGGCCGCCAAATATGCGCGCGCGCCGGAATTGTTCGAGCATTCCCGGCGCATCGGCCGCCACTTCGGGCTCTACGAGAATGCGCTGTTCCAGACGGAAGCCAAGGACGCGCGCTGGGACGAGGAATCCGCGCGCTGGATCGTGACGACCAATCGCGGCGACACGATCCGCGCCCGCTTCATCGTGGTCGCCGGCGGGCTGCTGCACCGGCCGAAACTGCCGGGCATTCCCGGCGTCGACACATTCGCGGGCCACAGCTTCCACACGAGCCGCTGGGACTATGCCTATACGGGCGGCGATTCCTCGGGCGGCATGACGGAGCTCGCCGACAAGGTGGTCGGCATCATCGGCACCGGCGCCACCGCCGTGCAATGCGTGCCGCATCTGGGCGCGAGCGCGAAGGAATTATTCGTCTTCCAGCGGACGCCCTCTTCCGTCGACGTGCGCAACGACCGCCCGACGGATGCCGCCTGGGTGCAATCGTTGCAGCCGGGCTGGCAGAAGGCGCGCGTCGACAATTTCTCCGCCGTCGTCTCCGGCGAGGAATTCGACGAGGACATGGTCAACGACGGCTGGACCGATCTCATCGGCAATATCCTGCTGCTGGCGCGCCGCAAGGAACGCGCGGGCGAGACGGTCGAGGATCCGCAGACGCTGATCCAGATTGCCGATTACCAGAAGATGGAGCGGGTGCGCGCGCGCGTCGACGAGATCGTGAAAGACAGGGCGACGGCGGAGGCGCTAAAACCCTGGTACGACCAGTTCTGCAAGCGGCCGTGCTTCCACGACCAATATCTGCAGACCTTCAATCGTCCGAACGTGCATCTGGTGGACACGGGCGGCAAGGGCGTCGAGCGCATCACCGCGCATGGCGTCGTGGTCGCGGGCAAGGAATACAAGCTGGACTGCCTGATCTATTCGACCGGCTTCGAGGTCGGCACCGACTATTCACGGCGCATCGGCATGACGATCGCGGGCCGTGACGGGCTGACGCTGACGAAGAAATTCGAGAACGGCGCGGAAACGCTGCATGGCGTCTTTTCGCGCGGCTTTCCCAACATGTTCCTGATCCAGACCGCGCAGGGCGGCTACAGCGCCAACTTCCAGCACATGCTGGCGGAGACCGCCAAGCACATCGCCTTCGTCGCGGGCGAGGCGCTGAAGAACGACCTGCGCACGCTGGAGCCGGAAGCGCAGGCCGAGGCCGACTGGGTGAAGGGCATCGTGCGCATGAGCAATTTTCGCGCGCCCTTCCTGAAGGAATGCACGCCCGGCTATTACAACAACGAGGGCCAGCCGAACGACACGACTGCGAAGAACGGCTCCTATCTGAAGGGTCCGAACGCCTTCGTGCGGCTGCTGGAAGGCTGGCGCGCGGAAGGAACGATGCGTGGGCTGGAGGTGACGCGCTGATGGCCGAGGCGACGCCCGACGATGGCTGGCGCCAGGCGGCGAGCGACCTGCTCTACGACGCATGGATGAAGGGCGAGGTCATCGACGCCCTGCCCGAAGCCGTGCGCCCGCAGACGCGCGCGGAGGGCTACGCCGTGCAGGCGCTGCTCGAAAAGCGCTTCAGCGCGCCGCTGTGGGGCTGGAAGATCGCGGCGACCAGCAAGGCCGGACAGGCGCATATCGGCGTGGACGGGCCGCTCGCCGGCCGCATCTTTTCCGAGCGCGTGCTGGCGCCCGGCGCGACCGTGCCTGCGGGCGCCAATCGCATGAAGGTGGCGGAGGTCGAATTCGCTTTTCGCATGGACCGCTCGCTTCCGCCGCGCGCGAACGCATATTCCGTGGACGAGGTTCTCGACGCCGTCGGCTCGCTGCATGTCGGCATCGAAATCCCGGATTCCCGCTACACGGATTTCGTCACCGCCGGCGGCCCGCAACTGATCGCCGACAACGCCTGCGCGCACTGGTTCGTCTGCGGCCACGCGACGACGGCCGACTGGCGTTCGATGGACCTCGCGGCTCATCCCGTGCGCGGCATTGTCGAAGGACGCTACGAGCGCGACGGGATCGGCTCCAACTGCCTCGGCGACCCGCGCGTGGCGCTCGCCTGGCTCGCCAACGAATTGTCGGGTGTCGGCGTGACGCTCGCCGCCGGCCAGACGGTGACGACGGGCACGTGCGTGGTCCCGCTGGAAATCGAGCCGGGCGATATCGTGACCGGCGATCTCGGGCAAATCGGCGTCGTGACGGCGCGCTTCCCGAAATAGCGGGAGCTTCGGCCTGTTGCCTTGCGGCCGATTTCGGCTAGTTTCGCAGCGCAACATATGGAGCCCCAGATGAAAACCCCGCGCAAGTTCTACGAGCCGCTCGCCATCGGGGCGCCGCAGCCCTATCGCGAACTGCCCGTGCGGGTGGAGCGCATGATCCATTTCGTGCCGGCGCATCTGGAAAAGGTGCGCGCCAAGGCTGGCGACATGGCCAAGACCGTCGACGTGATCCTCGGCAATCTCGAGGACGCCATCCCAGCCGATGCAAAAGAAGCCGCGCGCAAAGGCTTCATCGAGATGGGCCAGAAGTTCGATTTCGGCGACACCGGCCTGTGGACGCGCGTCAATTGCCTGAACTCGCCCTGGGCGCTCGACGACATTTCCGAAATCGTCGCGGCGATCGGCGACAAGCTCGACGTCATCATGCTGCCCAAGGTCGAGGGCCCCTGGGACATCCACTATCTCGACCAGTTGCTCGCGCAGCTCGAAGCGCGCCACGGCGTCAAGAAGCCGATCATGATTCACGCCATTCTGGAGACGGCCGAGGGCGTCAAGAACGTGGAGCAGATCGCGCTCGCCTCGCCGCGCATGCACGGCATGAGCCTGGGACCGGCGGATCTCGCGGCTTCGCGCGCGATGAAGACGACGCGCGTCGGCGGCGGCCATCCCGAATACAAGGTGATCTCCGATCCCGCCGAAGGGCAGGAGCGCGTCAGCGTCCAGCAGGACCTCTGGCACTACACGATCGCCAAGATGGTCGACGCCTGCCAGTCGGCCGGCATCAAGAGTTTTTACGGGCCCTTTGGCGACATCGCCGACCTCGAGGCCTGCGAGGTGCAGTTCCGCAACGCCTTCCTGATGGGCTGCGCCGGCGCCTGGTCGCTGCATCCCTCGCAGGTGGCCATCGCCAAGCGCGTGTTCTCGCCGGACGCGAAAGAGGTCGCCTTCGCCAGGCGCATTCTCGAGGCCATGCCCGACGGCTCGGGCGTCGTGATGATCGACGGCAAGATGCAGGACGACGCCACCTGGAAACAGGCGAAGGTCATCGTCGATCTCGCCAAGCAGGTCGCGGCCAAGGACGCCGAATACAAGGCGCTCTACGGGTTCTGAGCGGAGCCTGGACCGCGAGCCTTCAGAGCCTGGCCGGAAACTCGAATCCTCATCCTGAGGAACGCCTGAAAGGCGTGTCTCGAAGGATAGCAAAAGCGCGAAGCACTGGATCATGCTTCGAGACGGCGCTTCGCAAGTCGGGCTTGCCCGACTTGCGCATCCATGACGATCTCGGGCAAGCCCGAGATCGGACCGCCTCCTCAGCATGAGGGGTTCAGGTCCCGGATGCATTTTCGGCCACACCCCGAAGGCTCGCTCGTTCCGGCGCATGCGAGCCTGCAGGCTCCCGGTCCATGCCTCAGATTTGACACGGCTATGGACCAGCACTAGCTCAGTCGGGCGACGACCGCGCGAGGGGGCAAGGGCCTGCGTTCATGGGCAACGACCGCGAGAGAAATGCGAAATTCGGGATCGGTCAGGTGGTCAAGCACCGGCGCTATCCGTTTCGCGGCGTGATCTACGATGTCGATCCCGTTTTCGGAAATACCGAGGAATGGTGGCTCGCCATTCCCGAAGAAGTCCGGCCGCGCAAGGACCAGCCCTTCTACCATCTGTTCGCGGAGAACGCCGAGACGGAATACGTCGCCTACGTCTCGGAGCAGAACCTGCTGCCGGACAATTCCGGCGAGCCCGTGCGCCATCCCCAGGTCGACGAAATCTTCACGCGCACCGATCAGGGCGACTATCGGCTGAAGCCCGGCCGCCAGCACTGACAGGGCGAGTAGTAGCGAACAGCGAATAGAGGACAAAAAAATGGCGGGTGTTGTCCACCCGTCATTTCCTTATTCGCTGCTCGCTATTTCGCTTACTGCTTCGGAGCGGCCGGGGCCGCGGGCGCCGCCGGAGCCGCAGGCGCCGCCGGAGCCGGAGCCGCGCCGCCCGGAGCGGCCGCGCCGCCCTGGCTCTCGAGCTTCTTGCGCTCTTCCTCGGCCTTCTTCTGCAATTGTTCCTGCAGTTTCTTCTGCTGCTCTTCCAGCACCTTCGGGTCGATCGCCGGGCCGTCGAAGGCCTTGCCGAAACCGTCGAGCGGCACGTTGAAGGCGACTTCGGCGCCTACGCCGTTGCGCACCTGCACGTGCAGCGCCGTGCCCTTCTTCAGGCTGTCGACCGTGGCCTGCTTGACCTTCGCCTCGGCGAAGCAGCCGTTGGGGAAGCAGATTTCGAACGAACCTTCGATCGTCGCGCCCTTGTCGACGGTGAAGCGGAAGCCCGGACGCAGCATCAGGCCGATCGGCATGAGGAAGCGGACGATCTTCTGCTCCTCGCCCTTCACGTCATAGACGGCGACGGCGAGCACCGGCGGCTGGTCGGCCTGCGTGCCGAAATCGCGCGTGGTGTAGCAGACTTCCTTGTTGGCGGACTGGTCCTTGCCGCAGACCTTGGTCCAGTCGGCCTGCGCGGAATGCAGGTCGACGACCATCGGTCCCTGCTGCGGCTGGCCGGCCGGCGCGGCCGGCTGGGCCTGCGCAGGCGCGGCAGGCTTCTGGGCGGGCTTGGCGGCGGGCTTGCTCTGGGCGAACGCGCTTCCGGCGAGAGCGATCGTCCCGGCGACGACGGCCGCGCCGAAAAGCTTCGTTTTGGACGGCATGAAACTTCCCTTTCAGTGAAACTCGTTTGGGCGGCGGCGCTCAGGAGAGCCCGAGCGCGAGGATCCCCGCCGAGTGCGGGGTCGTCCCGCCTGCCCCGCGTCGAAGCGCCCCCGCGCTCATCACTCTCTATTGCGGCGACATAGTGACGGCGCCCTCATACTCGTTTTGCCGTGGCAACGCCAGCGCCGAATGCAGGCGGTCGCCCTGACGCCGCCGCACGGCTCGCCTAGACTGCGCCGATGACGACTCAGACGATTCGGCCGTTTCGGGGACTGACGCGGCGAAGCGCGATCGGCGCCCTGGCCGCTGCGCCGGCCCTGCTTTCGCGTGGCGGGCGCGCGCAGGAGGCAGGCCGGATCGCGCACGGCATCGCCATGCACGGCGCGCCGGCGCTGCCGGCCGATTTTCCGCATTTTCCCTATGTGAACCCCGATGCGCGCAAGGGCGGGCGCCTGTCCGTCGCCTTCCAGGGCACGTTCGACGGGCTCAACCCCTACAATCTACGCGCGGGGTCGGCCGCGCAGGGGCTCGCCGGCAACGTGTTCCAGACGCTGATGACGCGCTCGCTCGACGAGCCCTTCACGCTCTACGGCCTGATCGCGCAGACGATCGAGACGGACGAGGCGCGCAGCCATGTCGTTTTCCGGCTCGACAAGCGCGCAAAATTCTCCGACGGCGCGCCGATCACGGCCGACGACATCCTCTTCACGTTCGATCTGCTGAAGACGCGCGGACGCCCGCAGCAGCGCATCGCCTACGGGCTCGTGCGATCGATCGTCGCGGAGGACGCCTGGACGGTGCGCTACGACCTGACCGGCGCGGACGATCGCGAACTGCCGCTGACGCTCGCGCTGATGCCGGCGTTGCCGAAGCACAAGACGGACGTCGAGCGCTTTTCCGATTCCTCGCTCGAGATTCCCGTCGGCTCGGGGCCGTATCGAATCGCCGCGATCAAGCCCGGCGAGGAGCTGACGCTCAGGCGCAATCCGGACTACTGGGCGCGCGACCTGCCGGCGAGCCGCGGCCAGTTCAACTTCGACGAGATCGTCGTCAGCTATTACCGTGACGCCAATTCCATGTTCGAGAGCTTCAAGGCGGGGCTCCTCGACTATCGCGTCGAAAGCAATCCGACCCGCTGGAAGACAGGCTACAATTTTCCCGCCGCGCGCGACGGCCGCGTGAAGAAGGAAGAATTGCGCGTCGGCACGCCGCGCGGCATGGAAGGCTTCGCCTTCAACACGCGCCGGCCGCTGTTCCAGGACGTGCGCGTGCGCGAGGCGCTCGCGATCATGTTCGACTTCGAATGGATCAACCACAATCTGTTCGACGATCTCTACACGCGCACCATCAGCTTCTTCGACAATTCCGACCTCGCCTCCACCGGCAGGCCCGCGAGTCCGCAGGAACGCGCGCTGCTCGCGCCTTACGCGGGCGCCGTGCGCGACGACGTCATGGAGGGCCGCTGGCGACCCTATGTGGCTGACGGGTCCGGGCGCGACCGCAAGCAGGCGCGCACGGCGCTGGACCTGATGGCGCAGGCCGGCTGGAAG
>DAIRCS010000124.1:0-4986 GCA_036796555.1 Rhodoblastus sp.
GGCAGCGACAGCACGACCAGAGAGGGATCGCGCGCCAGTTCGCCGATGATCCGGTCGGCCGGCGGGCAGGAGGAGCAGCCCTGGCTGGTGAACAATTCGACGACGCCGCGCGGCCGCTCGCCCGCCGAAGCGGAGGTGGCTGCGATCAGGACGGCGATGAAGGCGAACGGGGGCGAGCGCATCGTTTTTCTCGGACTGCGGAGAGGCTTACGCCCGCGCGGCCGCACGAACCATTCACAAATCGGTGACTCAGCGCCCGCGCAGGGCGTTGAGCACTTTCATGCCCGGCCGCCCGCGCTGCGGCATGCCGATCTGCGCCTCGACCGCCATGATGGCGGCGCGCGTCTTGGCGCCGACCGCGCCGTCGGGCTCGCCGACGTCGTAGCCGCGCGCGATCAGCAGGCGCTGCAATTCGCGGCGCTCGTTGCGGGACAATCCGAGGTCGTCGGTCGGCCATTCGCCCTGCACGCCCGGCTTGCCTTTCAGCCGGTCGGTCAGGATGGAGATCGCCAGCGCATAGGCGTCGGAGCCGTTGTAGGCGTAGGCGGCGTCGTAGTTCTTGAAGACCAGAAAAGCCGGGCCGCCCTTGCCGGCCGGCAGAAGCAGCCCGGCCGACCCGCCGCCCGACAATCCCCCGCCGCCGATCTTGCGGACGCCATGCGCCTCCCAGAAGGAGAGGGGATGCCTGCTCGTGCGGCCGGACGGACCGGAATAGCCCGAAGGCGTTTCGACCTCGTAGCCCCAGGCCGCCCCGGTCGCCCAGCCGGACTTGCGCAGGTAATTGGCGGTCGAATGCAGCGCGTCCGGCACGGAATTGACGAGGTCGCGCCGCCCGTCGCCGTCGCCGTCGACGGCCAGCCGCAGATAGGTGGACGGCATGAATTGCGTATGGCCGAAGGCGCCGGCCCACGAGCCCCAGAGATCGGCGGCTTCCAGATCGCCGCGCTGGATGATCTTGAGCGTCGACATCAGCTCGCCGCGGAAATAGGCCTGCCGGCGGTCGGCCATGCAGACCAGCGTCGAAAGCGCCTGCGGCAGGTAGAATTTCTTGCCGGCCTTGCCGAAATCCGATTCGACGCCCCATACCGCTGCGATGGCGTAGCGGTCGACGCCATAACGGCTCTCGGCCGAAGCCAGCGCGCTCGAATACTGGCGCATCGCCGCCTTGCCGTCGGCCACTTTCTCGTCGTCGGTCAGCGCGGCGAGATAGTCCCAGATCGGAGTCTTGAACTCCGGCTGGTTGTTCATGAGTTCGATGACCTTGGGCTCCGGCGTCACGCCCTTGAAGGCGGCGTCGAAGGTCGCGCCGGAAATGCCCTGCGACAGCGCCTGCGCGCGCAAGGACGCGACGCAGGAGGAGAAATCGGCGGAAGCGGGCGTGGCGGCGCCGAGCGCGGCGACGGCCAGGAGGACATGCGCGGCTTTCATGCCGGCAAAACTAGCGCCCGCGCGTTAACGCGTCATTAACGTTGCCGAAGCCTTGCCGGAGAAGGCCGGCGACGCTTAGGCTCGCGTCATGCTGGCCCACCGGCTCCGTCCCGTCCTCGAACCCCTCGCGCAAGCCGCCCGGCGCACGGCGGGCCGCGCGCTCGACATCGTCTATCCGCCCGTCTGCATCGCCTGCCGCCGCGCGACGGAGAGCCATTTCGGCCTCTGCCCGGAATGCTGGACGAAGATGCGCTTCATCGAAAAACCCTTCTGCGAGCGGCTGGGCGCGCCCTTCGACGTCGATCTCGGCCAGCCGGGCCTGCTGTCGCCCGAGGCCATCGCCAATCCGCCGGTCTTCGCCCGCGCCCGCTCGGTCGCGAAATTCGACGACGGGCCGGCCCGCCTCATCGTCCATCGGCTGAAATATTACGACCGGCTCGAGATCGCCCGCCCGGTCGGGCGCTGGATGGCGCGGGCGGGCGCCGAGCTGCTGGACGATTGCGACCTTCTCGTCCCCGTCCCCATGCACCGTCTGCGGCTCGTCGGCCGCAAGCACAACCAGGCGGCGCTGCTCGCGCAAGTCGTCTCCCGCGAAACCGGCGTGCCGGCGGAGATGCGCGCGCTCGAACGCGTCAAGGCGACCCCGCCGCAGGTCGGCCTGTCCCGGGCGCAGCGCGCGACCAACCTGCAGGGCGCCTTCCGCGTCGGCGAACAGGGCAAGCTCGCGGTCCTCGACAGGAAGATCGTGCTGATCGACGACGTGATGACCTCGGGCGCGACCCTCAACGCCGCCGCCCGCGTGCTGCTGCGGGCAGGCGCGAAACGCGTGGACGCCCTGACCTTCGCGCGGGTTGTGACAGGGGGGTGACATCCCATATAAGCGCGGCGGAAAAGGGACGTTTCATGCAGCCTGTGACGATCTACACGACCTCCATGTGCCCCTATTGCCATGCGGCGAAGGACCTCCTGCGCAAGAAGGGCGCGGAATTCGAGGAAATCTCGCTCGACGGCGACCGCGCCGGCCGCGCCGCCATGTCGGAGCGCGCGGGCGGCCGCACCACCGTGCCGCAGATTTTCATCGGCGCGACCCATGTCGGCGGCTGCGACGATCTCTACGATCTGGAATCGGACGGCAAGCTCGACGGAATGCTGGCGGGCTGAGAGATGATCCGCTACGCGCTCGTCTGCGACGAGGCCCACGAATTCGAGAGCTGGTTCGCCAGCGCCGGCGCCTATGACGAACAGGCGCGCCGCGGCTTCGTGACCTGCCCCTACTGCAATTCGCCGCGCGTGGAGAAGGCGATCATGGCGCCCAACGTCGCGCGCCGCGACCGCGACGAGGCGTCTTCGCCCGCCCCGGCGCCGACCGCGCAACCGGCGCAGGAGATGGCGCTGGTCGATTCCAAAATGGCGGAAGTGCGCGCCATGGTCCGCGCCCTGCGCGAAAAGATCATGGAGCATACGACCGACGTCGGCGCCGCCTTCCCCGAGGAAGCGCGCAAGATCCACGACGGCGAGAGCGAGGCCCGCCCGATCCGCGGTCAGGCGAGTTGGGACGAAGCGCGCGCGCTGATCGAGGACGGCGTCGAGATCATGCCGATCCCGCCATCGCCGGACGAGCGGAACTAAGCGCCTTTCTGCGGAAATCCTGCGGCGGTCGTCCGTAGACGCGCAGAAAGGCGCGGCGCATCCGCTCGGGATCGCCGAAGCCGCTCGCCAGCGCGACCCGCTCCACCGACAATCCGCCATCTTCGAGATCGGCCCGCGCGCGATCGAGCCGCAGGCGCTCGATCGCCTTGGCCGGCGTGACGCCCGTTTCGCGCTGGAAGGCGCGCGAAAAATTGCGCGGGCTCATTGCGGCTTCCCCGGCGAGGTCTTCCACCGACAGCCGCGCGCCCAGCCGCTCCGCCGCCCAGCGCAGCAGCGGCGCGAATTTCCCTGACGCATGCTCCATGTCGAGCAACGCCGAGAATTGCGACTGGCCGCCCGTGCGCCTGGCGTAGACGACGAGCTGCCGGGCCACGTCATGCGCGAGTTCTTCGCCGAGGTCGTCGGCGATCAGCGCCAGCGCGAGATCGATGCCCGCCGTGATGCCGGCCGACGTCCAGACATTGCCGTCGCGCACATAGATGCGATCGGGCTCGAGCCGCACGTTCGGAAAGCGCCGCCGGAAATCGCCGGTGCGGTTCCAGTGCGTCGTCGCGCGCCGGCCGTCGAGCACGCCGGCGAGCGCCAGCAGATAGGCGCCGGAGCAGACGCTCGTCGTCCGCCGCGCCCGCGCCGCGGTCGCGCGGATGAAATCGAGCGTCGCGGCGTCGGTCGCGGGCCGGCGCACGCCCTCGCCGCCGGCGACGATCAGCGTGTCGCAGCCTTCCGCGGCGGCGAAGGACTCGGCGACGACGCAGAGGCCGCAGGAAGCGCGCACGGCGCCGCCCTCTGCCGCGACGATCCGCAACCGGTAGGCGCCCGGCCTGTATCGCGCGGCGATCTCGAAGGCCGCCAACGGGCCGCTCGCGTCGAGGATTTGAAAATCCTCGAAAACGAGAAAGGCGATCTCGCGCATCAGCATGGCATGAAACGAGGGAAAATGGTCATTCAAGACAGACGCTAGCCGGTCCACAGTGGCGCCGTCAAACGGAGCCAGCCATGACCCAGCCGTTCCGAAGCGTCTTCGCCATCTACCCGCGCCTGACGCAGCTCGATTTCACCGGACCTTTCGAGGTCCTGACCCGGCTGCCGGGCGCCGAAACGATTGTCGCCTCCCGCGACGGCGGGACGGTCGTCAGCGACACCGGTCTCGAATTCGGCGCGACCCGCCGGCTGGCGGAGATCGAAGCCTGCGACCTGATCTGCGTGCCCGGTGGTCCCGGCGTCGAGGCGGCTTCGATCGACGCCGCCTTTCTGGCGGAGGTGAGACGCCTTGCGGCAGGCGCGCGCTACGTCACGTCCGTCTGCAACGGTTCGCTCATTCTCGGCGCCGCCGGCCTGCTGAGGGGCAAGCGCGCCGCCTGCCACTGGGCATGGCGCGACCTTCTGCCGACGTTCGGCGCGATCCCCGTCGCCGAACGCGTCGTGCGCGACGGCAATGTCGTCACGGGCGGCGGCGTGACGGCCGGCATCGATTTCGCGCTGACGGTCATGGCAGACATAGCCGGCGAGCGGATCGCGAAGGCGATCCAGCTCTCGGTCGAATACGCTCCCGCGCCGCCCTTCGATGCGGGGACGCCGGAGCGCGCAGGCGCGGAAATCGTGGAATTGATCGTGGCGCGGACGGCCGCCCGAAAGGACAGCTTCGTCAGGTCGCATACCGGCGTGGCGGCGGAATGAGCCGCCTCACCCCGCCGGCTTCTGCGCCGCCATCATGTAATTGACGCCGCAATCCTCCGACGTCCGCCACTCGTCGAAGACGGGATTGTAGACGACGCCCGTGCGGTCGAAAATTTCGAGGCCGCTCGCGCGAAAATCATTCGCCAGCTCCTGCGGCGTCACGAACTGCTCCCAATTGTGCGTGCCGCGCTTCACCCAGCGCAGGATGTATTCGGCGCCTACGATAGCGAG
>DAIRCS010000124.1:4996-11156 GCA_036796555.1 Rhodoblastus sp.
TTCCTGTTCGCCGCCACGCTGAACCGGACGCTGAAGTCCTACGATAGCGAGCGCGTAGGACTTCAGCGTCCGGTTCAGCGTGGCGGCGAACAGGAATCCGCCGGGGCGCATGAGGCTTGCAGCGGTCGCCACGAAAGCGGGGCGGTCGTTCACATGCTCGATCACTTCCATGATCAGCACGGCGTCATATTGCGCGCCGGTCGCGGCGAGGTCTTCCGCCGTCGTGGCGCGATAGTCGATCGCGAGGCCGGATTTTTCCGCATGGGCTTTGGCGACGTCGATGTTCATGGGCGCGGGATCGACCGATGTCATCCGCGCGCCGAGCGCGGCCAGCGGTTCGGACAGGAGGCCCGCGCCGCAGCCGATGTCGAGGATGGAGAGGCCGGCGAGCGGGCCTTCTGTCCCACCCGCGCCCTCATCCTGGGGAGCGCCCGCAGGGCGCGTTTCGAAGGATGGGCCAGACCGCGCACCACGGCCATCCTTCGAGACGCCGCTGCGCGGCTCCTCAGGATGAGGGTTCGTGGGCTTCAGCTCCTCGACCAGAATCTCCCTTATGTAATCGACCCGCGTCGGGTTCAGCATGTGGAGCGCCCGCATCGGGCCCCACAGGTCCCACCATTCCTCGCCGAGCGCGTTGAAGCGGGCGACGTCTCGAGGGTCGACACTGGCGCCGCGCGGAGCCGCCGTCGGCGCATCGATTGTTCCGGCGGCCTTCGCCATGTGCAATTTCCCGGGTCCTTCCGCCGCGACCTGCACGATTGACAGGCGCCGGCGAGCCCGTATGTATACGCCGCCTTCGGACAGGGCGCGATACGGAATCCCGTGCGTCAAAGCTTCGCAAGGTCGGCAAACCCTTCGGAGCGTCATGTCCGGTCAGGCAAAACCCCGTCTCGTCATGAAGTTCGGCGGCACTTCGGTCGCCAATGTCGAGCGCATCCGCAATGTCGCCCGCCACGTGCAGCGCGAGGTCGAGGCCGGCTACGACGTCGCCGTCGTCGTCTCCGCCATGTCCGGCAAGACCAACGAGCTCGTCGCCTGGTGCAGGGAGGCCGCGGCCCTCCACGACGCCCGCGAATATGATGCGGTGGTCGCCTCCGGCGAGCAGGTGACGTCGGGCCTTCTCGCCATCGTGCTGCAGGACATGGGCATCCAGGCGCGCTCCTGGCAGGGCTGGCAGATTCCCATCCTGACCGACGGCGCGCATGGCTCGGCCCGGATCGAGAGCATCGATGGCTCGAAGATCATCCAGCATTTCGTGGAGCGCGAGGAAGTCGCCGTCGTCGCCGGCTTTCAGGGCATGCACCAGCCGACCGGCCGCATCGCCACGCTCGGCCGCGGCGGCTCGGACACGAGCGCAGTCGCGCTCGCCGCCGCCATCGGGGCCGTGCGCTGCGACATCTACACCGACGTCGACGGCGTCTACACGACCGATCCGCGCATCGTCCCCAGGGCGAAGCGGCTCGACAAGGTCGCCTTCGAGGAAATGTTGGAAATGGCCTCGCTCGGCGCGAAGGTCTTGCAAGTGCGGTCCGTCGAGGTCGCCATGGTGCACAAGGTGCCAACCTATGTGCGCTCGTCCTTCGACGATCCCGCAAATCCCCAGTCCGGCACGCTGATCTGCGCCGAGGAGGACATTATGGAAGCCCAGGTTGTCACCGGCATCGCCTTTTCCCGCGACGAGGCGCAGATCACCCTGCGCCGCGTGGCCGACAAGCCGGGCGTGGCGGCGGCCATCTTCGTGCCGCTGGCCGACGCCAACATCAACGTCGACATGATCATCCAGGTCGTCTCCGACGACCAGGCGACGACCGACATCACCTTCACCGTGCCCGCCGCCGACTACGAGCGCGCCCGGGCCGTGCTGGAAAAGTCCCGTGAGCAGGTGGGCTTCGCCTCCATCGCCGGCGCGACCGACGTGGTGAAGGTCTCGGCCATCGGCATCGGCATGCGCAGCCACGCCGGCGTCGCGGCGCGGGCCTTCAGGGCCCTGTCGGAAAAAGGCATCAACATCAGGGCGATCACCACGTCCGAGATCAAGTTCTCGGTCCTGATCGACGCCGCCTACACCGAGCTTGCGGTGCGCACGCTCCACTCGCTCTACGGCCTCGACAAGGCGTGACCCGGGCCGGCGTCCGCCGCCTCGCCTGCCCGGTCGATATCGCGTAAACAAGGGACAGGTCGAGTCGCCCTGATCCCGCCTGCGGCCCGTTTCATGCAACGGGCTCCCGCAAGCGGTCGGGCCTGAGACTCGCCGCACTCACCCGGGCGTCCGCCCGTACGGAACACGACACGATGCGCAGCGCACTCGGCGGACCTCGCCTTCTGCTGCGCCGGCTCCGCGAAGTCATGGCGGAGCCGGTGAGCCCGCAGGCGCGGCTCGACAAGATCGTGATCCACATCGCCGCCAACATGGTCGCGGAGGTCTGCTCGGTCTACGTGCTGCGCGCCGACAACCGGCTCGAGCTCTACGCGACCGAAGGCCTCAATCGCGAGGCGGTGCATCTGACCACCATGCGCGCGGGCGAAGGCCTTGTCGGCCTCATCGCCTCCTCGGCCGAGCCGCTGGCGCTGGCCGACGCGCAGTCGCACCCCGCCTTCTCCTACAAGCCGGAGACGGGCGAGGAGATCTACCATTCCTTCCTCGGCGTGCCCGTCCTGCGCGGCGGCAACACGCTCGGCGTCCTCGTCGTGCAGAACCGCGCGCGGCGCATCTATACGGACGAGGAAGTCGAGGCGCTCCAGACGACCGCCATGCTCCTCGCCGAGATGATCGCGTCGGGCGAATTGCAGGCGATCGCCCTGCCCGGCGACGAGACGGCGCTGCGCCGGCCGGTCGCGGTCAAGGGTTCGGCCATCGCCGACGGCGTCGGGCTCGGCCACGTCGTGCTGCACGAGCCGCGCGTCGTCATCAAGCAGATCGTCGCCGAGGACACGAAGTCCGAAAGCCGGCGGCTCGAGGACGCGATCCAGGTCCTGCGCGACGAGATCGACGCGCTGATCGCGCGCGGCGACCGCCTCGGCGCCGGGGAGCACAAGGACGTGCTCGAAACCGTGCGCGTCTTCGCCAACGACCGCGGCTGGATGCGCCGCCTGACCGAGGCGATCCAGACTGGCCTGACGGCGGAAGCCGCCGTCGAGCGCGTGCAGAACGACGCCCGCGCGAAATTGCAGCGCCAGACCGATCCCTATCTGCGCGAGCGCCTCCACGATCTCGACGATCTCGCCAATCGCCTGCTGCATCGCCTGACCGGCGCGGACTATGTCGTGGCGCGCGAAATCCTGCCCGACAACGCCATTCTCGTCGCCCGCTCGATGGGGCCGGCGGCGCTTCTCGACTATCCGCGCAGCAAGCTGCGCGGCCTGGTGCTCGAACAGGGCGGCGCGTCGAGCCATGTCGCGATCGTCGCGCGCGCCATCGGCATTCCCGCCGTCGGCGACGTCGCCAACATCACCGATTTCGTCGAGACCGGCGACGCCATCATCGTCGACGGCTCGACCGGCGACGTGCAGGTGCGCCCGCAGCCCGACGTCGAGGCGGCCTACGCCGAAAAGGCGCGGCTGCGCGCCCGCCGGCAGGAGCAATACGTCAAGCTGCGCGACGTTCCCGCCGTCACGAAGGACGGCGTGCAGGTTCGCCTGCACATGAACGCGGGCCTGACCATCGACATGCAGCATTTCGCCGAGACGGGCGCGGAATCGGTCGGCCTGTTCCGTACGGAGCTGCAGTTCATGCTGGCCGCCCGCTTCCCGCGCGCCGGCGAGCAGGAAGCGCTGTATCGCACCATCCTCCAGGCCGTGCCCGACCGGCCGGTGACCTTCCGCACGCTCGACATCGGCTCGGACAAGGTCCTCCCCTACATGGCCAAGGTCGACGAGGAAAATCCCGCGCTCGGCTGGCGCGCGATCCGCATTGGCCTCGACCGGCCGGGCCTGCTGCGCCAGCAATTGCGCGCCATGCTGAAGGCCGGCGGCGGCCGCGAGTTGCGCATCATGTTCCCGATGGTGGCGACCATCAAGGAATTCGAGGCGGCGCGCGAAATCGCCATGCACGAGGTCTCCTGGCTGAGGAAGCACGGCTATTCCACGCCCGAGCCGCTGAAGCTCGGCGTGATGGTGGAAGTGCCCTCGCTTCTGTGGGAGCTCGGCGCGATCTGCGCGCGCGCGGATTTTCTTTCCGTCGGCTCGAACGACCTCATTCAGTATCTGTTCGCCGCCGATCGCGACAACAAGCGCGTCGCCGCGCGCTTCGACCCGCTATCGCCGCCGGCCTTGCGCGCGCTGCGCGCGATCGCGGAAGCAGGAACACTCACCGGCACGCCGGTCACGCTCTGCGGCGAGATGGGCGGCAAGCCGCTGGACGCGCTGGCGCTGGCGGCCATCGGCTATCGCTCGCTGTCGATGTCGGCTGCGTCCATCGGCCCGGTGAAGGCGATGCTGCTGTCGGCCAATCTGAAGGAAACCGCCGAATTTCTCGCGCCGATGATCGACCAGGGCGACGACCGCCAGCCCTTGCGCGAACAATTGCGCGCCTTCGCCGAAGCGCGCGGCGTGCAATTGTAGACCGGCGCGCGGCACTCAGCCCTCCTCGCATTTCTCCCTGGTCTTGAAGCGAAGCTTGAACGCCTTGCGCAGACCCTCGAGCGCGGCCTCGTCCTTGCTCTGATTCACGCTGAGCATCGTCAGTTCGTTGGCGCAATTGTTCCAGTGGAAGGCGATGAGATCGCGCCGGATCAGTTCGCCGGCGTCCGGCTTTTCCTCGAGCGCGAGCGAGGCCTTGCGGCATTTCGCAGGGGAAGCGTTATTGGCGCACTGCCTGTCGACCTGAGCGCGCCAAAATGTCCGCATGGCCGCCGGCGTCTCGAGCGCTTTGGCGTAAGCGCCGCAGGCTTGGACGGAAGGCTTGTGCTCGAGCAGGATTTTCGGACTTGCGCCCGTCACGAGCGCGCGGCTCTTGATCGTCTGGAATGCGCAGCCGTCCTCGATCGCCGCCATCCGGCCGGCGACGAGGTCCTTGAGGCCGGGCATGTCGAGCAGCGCGAGTCCCTTGATCTTCCTGCCCGGCGCAAGGCATTGCGCGCGGTCGGACTCGATCGTCGCCGCCGACACCGCGTCCGTCGTCGCGTGGCCGGCGTAGTCCGGCGCGGGAAGGCCTTCGCCGAGCAGGACCTCGGCGGTGTCGCGAACCTGTTTCGGATCGGCCTTGGCCGGATCGAACCGCACCTGATAGTCGCAGCCTGGCCCCGTGACCTTGATCGTGCGCTCGGCGCCGGACGCGGATTGGGCGATTGCGACGACCCCGATCGCGGCGGCAAGAAGTCGTTTCATGGCTCTTTCCCCCCAATCGCGCCGATCGGCTCTTGCAGTCGGCCCGCGCCCGGTCAATACCGACGCTGGCTCCCTGACGCAGGCAGCGCCGGCTTTCAGATGATACCGAACGACAGACTTGATGTAATCCTCCGCCGGCACGACGAAATCGGCGCGAAACTCTCCGAAGGCGCGGACGGCGCGACCTATGTCGCGCTTTCGCGCGAACTGTCGTCGCTTGAGGACGTCGTCGTCGCCATCCGCATGTATCGCGGGATCGCCGACGAGGTTTCCGGCCTCGACGCCATGCTCGCCGACCCCGCGCTCGACAGGGAGATGCGCGACCTCGCCGAGGTCGAGCGCGCGGAAGCCGGCGAGCGGCTGGAAAAGGCCGAGAAGGATTTGCAGGTCGCGCTCCTGCCGAAGGACGCCGACGACGAGAAGAGCGCCATTGTCGAAATCCGCGCCGGCACGGGCGGCGACGAGGCGGCCCTTTTCGCCGGCGACCTTTTTCGCATGTATGTCCGCTACGCCGAGGCGCGCGGCTGGAAGGCCGAACTCGTGTCCGCCAGCGAAGGCGCGATGGGCGGCTACAAGGAAATCATCGCGGAGATTTCCGGCAAGGGCGTGTTCGCGCGCCTGAAATTCGAATCCGGCGTCCATCGCGTGCAGCGCGTGCCCGAAACCGAGACGCAGGGGCGCATCCACACCTCCGCCGCCACCGTCGCCGTCCTGCCGGAAGTGGAAGAGGTCGACGTCGCGATCAACGACGCGGACCTGCGCATCGACACGTTGCGCTCCGGCGGCGCCGGCGGCCAGCACGTCAACAAGACGGAATCGGCGATCCGCATCACCC
>DAIRCS010000125.1:0-10995 GCA_036796555.1 Rhodoblastus sp.
TGATGATCGAGCCCGGCTGGAAGGTCTATCGCGGCATGATCGTCGGCGAGCACACGCGCGACAACGATCTCGAAATCAACGTGCTGAAAGGCAAGCAGCTCACCAATATCCGGACGCAGTCGAAGGACGAGGCCGTGCGCCTGACGCCGCCGATCAAGATGACGCTGGAAAAGGCCTTGGCCTATATCGAGGACGACGAACGCGTCGAGGTGACGCCGAAGTCGATCCGGCTGCGCAAGGCGATGCTCGACCCCAACGATCGCAAGCGGGCGGAACGGGCGAAAGACGCGGCGGCCTGATCGTCGCCGCCACGCGTCGGCTCATCGGCTTGTCCGGTCGTTCGCGAACTTCATCGCATGAGAACGCATTGCGTTTGGAGTCGCTTCAACGCCAAATGGCGCGATGACACATCTCTCGGTCGAAACGGTTGGCGTGAGCGCGCGAAGACTTCGCGTCGATACGCTCATCCGGTTGCGATGGCTTGCCGTCTGCGGCCAATTGGCGGCGCTTCTCGTCGTCCGTTACGGACTTGGATTCCCGCTGCCGCTGGCGCTCTGCCTTCTGGCCATCGGCGCCTCCGCAGCGCTCAACGTCGGGCTGCGGCTGGCGTTCGAGCGCAATCACCGGCTGAACGACGGTCCGGCGACGGCGCTGCTGACCTTCGACCTGCTGCAGCTCGCCGCGCTGCTCTATCTGACCGGCGGGCTCGACAATCCGTTTGTGATTCTCGCGCTGGCGCCCATCGTGATCGGGGCGGTGTCGCTCCCACTCGGATATGTCGCCTATCTCGTGGCGCTGATGGTCGGTCTGGCGTTCGTGCTCGCCTTCAATCATCAGCCGCTGCCATGGATTGAAGGCGCGGCGCTCGCTCTTCCGCCGCTTTACAGCGCGGGCATATGGGTCGCGCTCGGATTGGGCGGGCTTTTCGTCGCGCTTTACGCCGGGCGCGTCGCCAGGGAGGCGCGCCTGCTTTCCGACGCGCTGACCGCGACGGAACTGGTGCTGGCGCGCGAGCAGCATCTGAGCCAACTGGACGGGCTTGCGGCGGCGGCGGCGCACGAACTCGGCACGCCGCTCGCGACGATCGCGCTGCTCGCCAAGGAATGGGACAGGAACGCCGACGCTCCGCCGACGCGGGACGATCTGGATCTCATGTCGCAACAGGTCCGGCGCTGCCGCGAAATTCTCGGCAAGCTGACGTCGCTCGGCAATGATCCGGGCAGTGTGCTGACTCATATGACGCTCGGCGTACTTCTCGAAGAAGTCGTGCAGCCGCACCGCAATTTCGATGTCGACGTGCGCGTGTCCAAAATGGGCGCGGAGCCCGAACCTGTCTGCGCACGCAGTCCCGGCGTGCTCTACGGCCTGGGCAATCTTGTCGAGAACGCGGTCGATTTCGCCAGGACGACCGTGGAAGTTCGCGCCGAATGGACCGCCGGGCGCGTTACGGTGACCATTCTGGACGATGGGCCCGGTTTTGCGCCGGACATCCTGACCAAACTGGGCGAACCCTATGTCACCACCCGATCCGAAGACCGGCGCGCAAAGATCGACGAAGCCTCCGGGCTTGGCCTCGGCCTTTTCATCGCCAAGACATTGCTCGAGCGCTCCGGCGCAGCCGTCCGGATCGGCAATCGCGCCGGACCCCAGGCGGGCGCCATGATCGACGTGCGTTGGCCGCGCGAAGCCTTCGAACGCGGCCGCGCGGAGGAACCGTGAGGCGGCCCGGCAGCCCTTGACGCCTTCCGGCCAAACCCGGATAGAGCGTCTATGGCTACCCAAGAGACAAAGCCGGCAGACCCGACCGGACAAGCCGGGGACAGCGCGACCGATCGTTCGCTGCTGATCGTCGACGATGACGCCGCCTTTCTCGGAAGGCTGGCCCGGGCGATGGAAACGCGCGGCTATCGCGTGCGAACGGCAGGATCCGTCGCCGACGGACTCAAGGCGGTCGAGATCGAAGCGCCGGCCTTCGCCGTGATCGACATGCGGCTCGGGGACGGTAACGGGCTGGATATCATCTCCGAACTCAAGGCGAAGCGTCCTGACGCGCGCGGCGTGATCCTGACGGGATATGGCAATATCGCGACCGCCGTGACTGCTGTGAAGCTCGGCGCCTTCGACTATCTCGCCAAGCCCGCCGACGCCGACGAGATCGACGCGGCGTTGCGCTCGATCACGCCGGATCACGCGGAACTGCCCGAAAATCCGATGTCGGCCGATCGCGTGCGCTGGGAACACATCCAGCGCGTCTACGAATTGTGCGGCCGCAACGTCTCGGAAACCGCACGGCGGCTGAGCATGCATCGCCGCACTTTGCAGCGCATTCTCGCCAAGCGGGCCCCACGCTGAGAGAGATCAAGGTCGCGCACGGACCATCGGATCCTGAAGCGCGAGCAGACGATCCGCCGCGGTTCTTGCAAATCTTAGCGTAACGGCCTTGCGCCGTGCGGCGGACAGCCGATGCTCGGCGCCGCAGCGCACGATCTGCGCGCCATAGCCATCGGCGATGATCAAGCCGACCTCCTGCGGAATTATCTCGGGCGGCGTCGCAAGGTCGATCGCGAAATAGAGACTGTCGCAGAATTCGCGATAGTCGGGCCATTTCCGGTCGGTTCGAAAATCGACGACGCAGGACTTGATCTCGACGATATGCACCGATCCGTCCGGCAGCATGGCCACGACATCGGCGCGCCGCCCGTCGGGAAGGCGCATCTCGGTAATGGTGGAGCAGCTTGCGGCCGCGAAATAACGGCAAACGCCGCGGGCGATCGCCGGCGCACGTTCGGCGACCGGCAAATGTTGGACGCGCTCCTCAGTCATAAATTGCCAATCGACTTGCGCGCGCGGACGAATAGGATCGGGTCATGAAAATCTTCCCGCCGCTCCCTCGTCTCATGCGTTGCGCGACCGCTTTGGCCATCTGTTTGGGCGCGCTCAGCGCGCCGACCGCCGCGCCCGCGGAATCGAAGCTGAACGTCGCCAACTGGACGGATTATATCGACCAGAAGGCGCTTGAGGAATTCACCAAGGAAACCGGAATCAAGGTCGTCTACGACACCTACGATTCCAACGAAATACTCGAAACGCGGCTGCTGGCGGGCGGCACCGGCTATGACATCGTCGTGCCTTCGGCCACCTTCCTGCAACGTCAGATCAAGGCCGGCGTCTTTCAGAAACTGAACAAGTCGCTCTTGCCGAATCTCAAGGGCATGGCGCCGGAAATCGCCTCACGTCTCGCCGTCTACGATCCCGGCGAGGAATTTTCCGTCCCCTACATGTGGTTCACGACCGGCATCGCCTATAATACCGCCAAGGTGAAAGAACGGCTCGGCGACAAACCGATGGACACGTGGGATATCGTGTTCAAGCCGGAGAACATGAAGAAACTCGCCGATTGCGGCGTCTACTTCCTCGACAGCCCCGAAGACATTCTTGCGATCGCGGCGAAATACGCCGGGTCGTCTCCTGAACTGAAGGACGCCGCGAGCGTCCGCAAGGCCGCCGAGGTCGTTGCGCGCGTCCGGCCCTATATTCGCAAATTCCACTCGTCGGAATATATCAACGCGCTCGCCAATGGAGACATCTGCGCCGCGATCGGCTGGGCCGGCGACAGTTTCCAGGCCCGCACCCGCGCACGGGAGGCGGGCGCGGGCGTCGACATCGCCTACGTCATTCCTCAGGAGGGGACGCTGATGTCGATCGACGCGCTCGCAATTCCGAAGGATGCGCAGCACGTGGCGGAAGCGCACAAGTTCATCGACTTCCTGCTGCGTCCGGAAATAGCGGCGCGCAACACGGAGGTCACGAATTTCGCCAATCCGGTCAGCGCTTCCAAGCCGCTGCTTCCAACGGAAATCGCGAACAACAAGTCGATCTATCCCGACGAGGCCATGGAGCGGGAGCTCTTCACCGTCTCAACCAAGGAAGCCGACATACAGAAGATCATCACCCGCGAATGGTCGCGCGTGAAGCTCGGCCGTTGACGAATCAGGCTAGAGCTTGCGCAACGCCACCTGTTCGATCTTGTGCGTGTCGCCCTTGGTCAGGACGAGACTGGCGCGCGCGCGCGTCGGAAAGATATTTTCGTGCAGGTTGCGCAGATTGATGCGCGACCAGATCGAGGTCGCCACTTCCATCGCTTCGCTGTCGCTGAGATCGGCATATTTGCGGAAATAGGATTGCGGGTCGCGGAACGCCGTTTTGCGCAGCCGCATGAAGCGGCTGACGTACCAGCGTTCGAGAATCTCGTCGTCGGCGTGCAGATAGACGGAAAAGTCGAAGAAGTCCGAAACGAACGGCGTCTCGTTGGCGTCGCGCGACAGCCGGCTCGGCTGCAGGACATTGACGCCCTCGACGATAAGGATATCGGGCCGATCGACGACGACAGTCTCTCCGGGGATCACGTCATAGGTCAGATGCGAATAGACCGGCGCCTCGACGCGGGCCTGCCCCGCCTTGATCTGCGACAGGAAGCGAATGAGCGCCGTCTGGTCGTAGCTTTCCGGAAAGCCCTTCTTCTCCATCAGGCCGTCGCGCTCGAGGATAGCGTTGGGCAGGAGGAAGCCGTCGGTCGTGACAAGTTGAACCTTCGGCGTATTCGGCCAACGCGACAGCAGCGCCTGCAGGACGCGCGCGGAGGTCGATTTGCCGGCGGCGACCGAACCGGCGACGCCGATGATATAGGGAACCTTGCCGTCTTCCGCCCCGAGAAAGCGCTGGGTCGCCTTGAACAGGCCCTGCGTCGCCGCGACATACAGAGCGAGCAGGCGCGAAAGCGGCAGATAGATTGCGATGACCTCTTCGACCGAAATGGGGTCGTTGATCGACTGAAGCTTCGTCAGATCCTCGATCGTCAGCGTCAATGGCGTGTCGGCGCGCAGGGCGGCCCACTCGCTGCGAGCGAAGTAGCGATACGGCGACAGGGCCCCGTTCGCCTGACTATGGTCGACACGCTGGTCCATGGCGCCCTTCACTCTCACCCCTGCGCAGACCGGTTCTTTCGCGCAGCTTTTTCCTGAAGGCCGGATTGCCGCGTCCTGCGTTGAAGTTCGGCGAAAACTTCTTCCAATGCAATGCCTTTGGCGTGCAGCAGAACCATCAAATGGTAGAGCGTATCCGCGCTTTCGGAGATGATTTCGCGCGTGTCGCCGGAACAGGCCGCAATCACCGTCTCTATCGCTTCTTCGCCGAACTTCTTGGAAATGCGCCCGATTCCCGCCTCCACCAGCGAGCGTGTGTAAGAACCGGGATCGTTCGAGGCCGCGCGCGCGGCGACGACGTCGCGAAGCTGTTCAAGTGTGAACGTGTCAGATGCAGACGCATCGAGCCGCATGGGGATACCGGCCTTCGCCATATAGTCCTTCGCCTCGCGGATCGAGAAAGTCCCGAAATGGAAGATCGAAGCGGCCAGGACGGCCGATGCGTGCCCGTCGCGGACGCCGGCGACGAGATGTTCGAGCTCGCCGACGCCGCCCGACGCGATGACAGGAACGGAAACGGCGTCCGCAATCGCGCGCGTCAATTCGAGGTCGAAGCCGCTCCTCGTTCCGTCGCGATCCATGGACGTGAGCAGGATCTCGCCCGCGCCGAGCGAAACGACTTCGCGCGCATAGGCGACGGCGTCGATCCCGGTGGGCTTGCGTCCGCCGTGCGTGAAAATTTCCCAATGGTCGCCGACGCGCTTGGCGTCGATGGCGACGACGATGCACTGGCTGCCGAACTTTTCGGCCGCATCGCGCACGAAAGAGCGGTTCGAGACGGCGGCCGAATTGATCGAGACCTTGTCGGCGCCGGCGAGCAGCAGCTTGCGGATATCGTCGGTGGCGCGCACGCCCCCGCCAACGGTGAGCGGCATGAAGCAGGCTTCGGCCGTTCGCTGCACGACATCAAAAATGATGCCGCGGTTTTCGTGCGTGGCGGTTATGTCCAGAAAACAAAGCTCATCGGCGCCGGCGGCGTCGTAGGCGATCGCGCATTCAACGGGGTCGCCGGCGTCGCGCAGGTCGACGAAGTTGACGCCCTTGACGACCCGACCGTCCTTGACGTCGAGACAAGGAATGAGGCGCTTCTTAAGCACGGACGTTCTCGCGAGCCTGCCTGATGAGCGCGAGCGCCTCATCCGCCCGCAGCCGGCCATCATAGAGAGCACGGCCGGAAATCGCGCCAGCGAGGCGCGCGCAATCGGGCATCAGCAATCGCCGCACGTCATCGAGCGAGGCGAGGCCGCCCGACGCGATGACCGGAATCGAAACCGCGTCCGCGAGCGCCAATGTCGCCTCGATATTGAGGCCGAGCATGACGCCGTCGCGCATGATGTCGGTGTAGATGATCGCCGCGACGCCGGCGTCCTCGAAGCGGCGGCCGATGTCGACGGCGGTAGCGGTTGAGGTGCGCGCCCAGCCTTCGATGGCGACCAGTCCTTCGCGCGCGTCGACGCCGACGGCGATCCGGCCGGGATAGAGGCGGGCGGCTTCGCGGACAAGGCTCGGATCGCGCACCGCGGCGGTGCCGATGATGACGCGGGTCACGCCCTTGCCGAGCCAGCCCTCTATCGTGCGCAGGTCGCGGATGCCGCCGCCGAGTTGCACGGGAATCTTGAGATGCGCCAGCATTCCCTCGACGGCCTGGGCGTTGACCGGACGGCCGGCGAAGGCGCCGTCGAGGTCGACAACGTGCAGATATTCGAATCCGAGTCGCTCGAACTCGACCGCCTGCGCGACGGGATCGACATTGAAGACAGTCGCCTTTTCCATGTCGCCGTGCACGAGGCGGACGCATTCGCCGTTCTTGAGGTCGATTGCGGGAAACAGGATCACGGCGACCACCGGAGAAAGTTCGAGATGAGCTTCAACCCGAGCGACTGGCTCTTTTCGGGATGAAATTGAACGCCCGCCAGATTGTCGCGCCCGATCATGGCGGTCAGAGGACCCCCCTAGTCGACCTCCGCGATCACGGCATCGGGGTTCTGCGGCTTGAAGTGGTAGGAATGGACGAAATAGGCATGACGCCCGGTCTCGCCAAGGGACAGATCCCGGAGCAGCGCGTGGGTCCGTCGCGCCGTCAACGTGTTCCATCCCATGTGCGGAACCTTGAGCGACGCATCCGCGGGCTGGATCTGCACGACGTCGCCGCCGATCCAGTCGAGGCCCGCGACCGTCTCGTACTCGAGCCCGCGCGACGCCATGAGCTGCATTCCCACGCATATGCCGAGGAAGGGGCGGGCGCGCTTCAGCGCGATCTCGGTCAACGCCTCCGTCATGCCTTCGACCGCCTCGAGGCCGTTGCGACAATCCGCGAAGGCGCCGACACCCGGGAGGATGACGCGATCAGCGAGACGGACCACGTCGGGGTCGGCGGTCACCGTGATGCTCGACGCGGACAGGCCGCATTCGCGTGCGGCGCGTTCGAATGCCTTGCGGGCCGAATGCAGATTGCCTGAGCCGTAGTCAACCAGAGCGACCGTCACGACGCAGTCCTTCCGGAGACCGCCGCGCCAACGCGAAAAGCCTCCCGCGCGAGGGCGTCACCCTCGTTGAGACCATAGGCGAAACCCGCAAGCGACGCCCCGCGGCGGATCAAAGCGCGCCTGCGCAGTTCGTGACCCTCAAGGCCGACGAAGATCGAAACCAGCAGCCACACCAGCTCGGCGGCGCCTGCGCTCAGCACGCCCCATCGCGCCGCGAGAATCGTCGCGATCGCAATCCCCGCGACGACGGTGGAGGGCCCCCATAACCGTTGCGACAGGAGCCAGAATGGGCCGAACCAGAAACCGGCCCATGCGAAGCGATGCGGAACGAGCCGCAGAGGCCCGCCCCGGTCGACATGGGCGGTGAAAATGGTCGGCGCGGCAGCCATCTGATTACAGGACGCCTTTCGTCGATGGGATTGCATCGGCCTGACGCGGGTCGATCTCGACCGCCTCTCGCAAGGCCCGCGCCAGAGCCTTGAAACAAGATTCGGCAATGTGGTGGCTGTTGGCGCCCCGGATCGTGTCGATGTGGACGTTGGCCGCGCAATTGCCCGTCAGCGCCTGGAAAAATTCACGCACCAGTTCGGTATCGAAGGTTCCGATCTTCGGAGTCGGGAACTGCGTCTCGAACACGAGGAAGGCGCGGCCCGACAGGTCGATGGAGGCGCGCGTCAAAGCTTCGTCCATCGGCACATGCGCGGTGGCGTAACGACGGATGCCCTTCCGGTCGCCGAGCGCCTGCCTGATCGCCTGACCGAGCGCGATGCCGACGTCCTCCACGGTGTGGTGGTCGTCGATGTGCAGGTCGCCCTTCGCGGAGATTTCGAGGTCGAACAGAGCGTGGCGGGCGATCTGATCCAGCATGTGGTCGAAAAAACCGACACCGGTCGAAATCACGGATTTTCCCGAGCCGTCGAGAACGACAGTGAGGGAAATGTCGGTTTCCTTGGTCTTGCGCTGAACGGTCGCGCGACGCATATCCGTAGCCCCGTGAAATCTTGCGCGCCCTTCTACCCGGTATTTCCGTCGTTTGCCACGCCGATGGCGCATGGCGGCCGGCCCCGGCGGGCAGAAATTCGACAAAAGCGTCAATGCCCGACGAGAGGACAGGCGGCATGAACCATGAAGAGCTGCGCTGGCATGCGACGACCATCGTTCTCGTCCGCAAGGGCGGCCGGACAACCATCGCCGGCGACGGCCAGGTCTCGCTTGGCCAGACCGTGGTCAAGGGCAACGCGCGCAAGGTGCGCCGGCTCGGCAAGGGCAACGTGATTTCCGGATTTGCCGGGGCTACCGCGGACGCATTCACCCTGTTCGAACGCCTCGAGGCGAAGCTGGAGCAGTTTTCAGGCCAGCTCATGCGCGCCACGATCGAGATGGCCAAGGATTGGCGGACCGACCGATATCTGCGCCGGCTCGAGGCCATGATGCTGGTGGCGGACGCATCCTCCGCCTTTCTTCTGTCTGGAACAGGCGACGTGCTGGAGCCGGAGGCCGGTCCGGAAGGGGCCGTGATGGCGATCGGGTCGGGCGGCAATTATGCGCTGGCCGCCGCCCGCGCCCTGATCGACGGGCCGATGGACGCCGAGGGGATCGCCCGCCGCGCGCTGGAAATCGCATCGGACATTTGCGTCTACACGAACCGCAACATCGTCGTCGAATCGATCGATTCTGTTTGAAAACAAGGATCTGGTATGACCGATTTCTCGCCGCGCGAGATCGTTTCCGAACTCGACCGCTATATCGTCGGCCAGGCCGAGGCCAAGCGCGCGGTCGCCATTGCGCTGCGCAACCGCTGGCGAAGGTCCAAACTCGAAGGCCAGATGCGCGAGGAGGTTCTCCCCAAGAACATCCTGATGATCGGCCCGACCGGCTGCGGCAAGACGGAAATCGCCCGCCGGCTCGCAAAGCTCGCCCAGGCGCCCTTCCTGAAAGTCGAAGCCACGAAGTTCACCGAGGTCGGTTATGTCGGGCGGGACGTCGAACAGATTGTCCGCGATCTCGTGGAGGTCGCGATCTCGCTCGGCAAGGACAGGCAGCGCGCCGGCGTCCGGGCGCGGGCGGAGACCGCGGCGGAAGAACGCATGGTCACGGCGCTCGTCGGGGCGAACGCCTCGCAATCGACGCGCGATTCCTTCCGCCGGATGCTGCGGGCCGGCGAGCTCGAGGACAAGGACGTCGAAATCGAAACAACGGCGTCCGGCGGCTCCGCGCCCTTCTTCGAACTGCCGAACATGCCGGGCGCGGTCGGCGCAATCTCGATCGGCGACCTTTTCGGCAAGGGCGCGAAACCGACGCGGCGGCGGTTGAAGGTGCGCGAAGCCCGCGAACCGCTGATCGCGGATGAAGCCGAAAAGCTCGTCGACAACGACCAGATCGTGCAGGAGGCGATCCGCGAGACCGAGAACCACGGAATCGTGTTCCTCGACGAAATCGACAAGATCTGCGTGCGAGAGGGCCGCGGCGGCGACGTTTCGCGCGAGGGCGTGCAGCGCGACCTTCTGCCCCTGATCGAAGGCACGACGGTCGCAACCAAGCATGGCGCGGTGCGGACCGATCACATTCTCTTCATCGGCTCGGGGGCGTTTCATCTCTCGAAGCCGTCGGACCTGCTGCCGGAGCTGCAAGGCCGCCTGCCGATACGCGTCGAACTGGCGCCCCTGACCGAAGCCGATTTCGTCCGCATCCTCAGCGACACCGAGGCGAGCCTGCCGAAACAATATCGCGCGCTGATGGCGACGGAAGGCGTGGAGCTAGATTTCAAGCCGGATGGCGTCGCCTCGATCGCCGCCTTCGCCGCGCGCATCAATTCGACGGTGGAGAATATCGGCGCGCGCCGCCTGCAGACGGTGCTGGAGCGCATTCTCGAAGAGGCGAGCTTCAATGCGCCGGACATTTCGGGAGAAACCATCGTCGTCGACGCGGCATATGTGGAGCGCAGCATCGGCGATCTGGCGCGAAACGTGGATCTGAGCCGCTACATTTTGTGAGACCCGGCGGAGTTTGCTCGATCGGCGCGCCTGCGATAAGACCCCTGCGCCTTTTCGGAGCTCGGGACTTATGGCGGCCTTTCCTCAACTCGTATTTTCCGGCGTGCAGCCGACCGGTAATTTCCACCTCGGAAATTACCTCGGCGCGCTGGTGAAATTCGTGGAGATGCAGGCCAGATACGACTGCATCTATTGCGTCGTCGACCTGCACGCGATCACGGTTCCGCAAGACCCGGCCGAATTGACCAGACACACGCGCGAGGTGACGGCCGCTTTCATCGCCTCCGGCATCGATCCGAAGAAGAATATCGTCTTCAACCAGAGCCAGGTTTCTGGCCACGCCGAACTCGCCTGGGTGTTCAATTGCATTTCGCGGCTGGGCTGGCTCAACCGCATGACGCAATTCAAGGAGAAGGCCGGCAAGGACCGTGAAAACGCTTCGGTCGGTCTCTACGCCTACCCGAACCTGATGGCGGCCGACATTCTGGTCTATCGCGCCACGCATGTGCCGGTCGGCGAAGACCAGAAGCAGCA
>DAIRCS010000126.1:0-10988 GCA_036796555.1 Rhodoblastus sp.
CATGATCGGCGCTGCCATGGCGGCGAAGATCATTCCCGATCAGCCGGGCGGCGACCTGCTGCTCGTCGTCACGCTCACCATGACGGCGATCCCGCTGCTCGGCGCGCTCGGCGCGCGCGCGACGACGGCGCGCGCCAAGGAGGACGCCGAATTCGCGCATCTCGCGCCGGCCTCGACCGTCGCCGATCATCGCGTCGTCATCGTCGGCTTCGGTCGCGTCGGGCGGCTGGTGTCCGACATGCTCAAGCGCCACGACATTCCTTTCGTCGCGGTCGACGGCTCGCCGCAACTGGTCGCGAAGGCGCGGGAAGAAGGGGTGGAAATCTACTGGGGCGACGCCACGCGCTCGGAACTCATCGAACGCGTCGGCCTCTCCGGCGCCCGCGCGCTCGTCGTCACGATGGACGCGCCGCAGGCGGTTGAGAAGGTCGTCAGGCACGCCCATAAGGCGCGGCCGGAGCTCACCATCGTCGCGCGCGCGCGCGACGCCGTGCACGCGACGCAGCTCTACGAGCTCGGCGTGACCGATGCGATTCCCGAAACGATCGAGGCGAGCCTGCAACTCGCCGAGGCGCTGCTCGTCGACATCGGCGTGCCCATGGGCTTCGTCATCGCCTCCATTCACGAGAAACGCGACGAATATCGCAAGTTCCTGCAACCGCACGGCGACCGTCGCAAGGAGACGCGCGGCATCAAGATGTCGAAGCGCGTGCGCGACATGAACAGGCCGAAGCCCGACAAGCCGAAGTCCGAGAAAACGGAAGGGTGAGCGCAATGGGCGCAATCGAGACGCGCGAGTTCAGGGCGCCGCTGCCGAACACGAGCCTCCACGTCTACGCCCGCAACAAGCGCAAGGCAGGCGCCGCGCCGTTCGGACCGGAACGCACGCTGCTGATGGTGCATGGCGCGACCTATCCCGCGAGCGTCGTCTTCGATCTCGCAATCGAGGGGGTCTCGGGGATGGATCGTCTGGCCCCCGCCGGCTTCGACGTCGGGGTGATGGCCGGGCCGGCCTACGGCCGCTCTGGCCGCCCGGCGGAGGGGGCGGGCCCCGCCGATGCGGCGGGACCGGTGATCATGACCGAGACCGCCATCCTCGCCGTCGCCGCCGTCGTCGATTTCATTCGCGCGCAGGCCGGCGTCGAAAAACTCAACCTGCTCGGCTGGTCCTGGGGCACGGCGATCATGGCCGGCTACACGCAGGATCACGCGTCGCACGTGAATAGGCTCGCGCTGTTCGCCCCGCTCTGGCTCATCAAGGGAACGCCCACGATCGGCGACCCCGGCGCGAAGCTCGGCGCATGGCGCGGCGTGACGAAGGACGAGGCGAAGGCGCGCTGGCTGCGCGGCGTGCCCGAGACGGCGCAGGCCGCGCTCATCCCGCCCGGCGTGTTCGACGCCTTCTGGGATGCGGCGCAATCGACGGACGCGCGCGGCGCCGCGATGAATCCGCCGATGCTGCGCGCCCCCAACGGCGTCGTCTTCGACGCTGGCCGCTTCTGGATGAAGGACGCGCCGACCTGGGATCCCGGCCGGATCGAATGTCCCGTGCTGATCGTGCTGGGCGAATGGGACGCCGATACGCCGCCGTCGATGGCGACCAAAATCTTTCCATTGCTGACGCGCGCGAAAACCAAGCGGCTGACGCTGCTCGGACGCGGCACGCACACGATGGCGCTCGAAGCCGAACGCCATGCGCTGTTTGCGGAAGTGGAGCGGTTCTTTTCGTGAACTCCCTTCTCCCGCTTGCGGGAGAAGGTGGCCCTCGCGTCAGCGAGGGTCGGATGAGGGACGCGCCGTCACCCGATAACCGATCGCTTCGCGCGCAAGGCGAAATCATTCGCGTCTGACGAAATCGACTGGCGCAATCGCAGCGCCCTCATCCTCGGACCGAAGTCGGCAACCGCCGACTTCGTGTCGTTATGCTGCGCATGACGCCTTCTCCCGCTTTGCGGGAGAAGGGAAACGCGTCACTCGATCGTCACCGGCACGAAGCGCACTTCGCCCGCTGCATTGGCGACCAGCAGCAGCGCCGATTTCTTGCCGTCCTTCTTCAGCGCCTTGATCGCGTCCTGCACGTCGGCGGGTTTCGAGATCGGCTTCTGGTTGATCTCCACGATCACCTCGCCCGCCTGGATGCGTTTTTCCGCGGCGTTGGACGAGGGATCGACGCGCGTGACGACGACGCCCGACTTCACGGCGTCCTTGATCTGGAATTTCGCGCGCGCGTCGTCGCCAAGCGTCGCGAAATCCATGCCAAGCGCCGACTTCACCGCGCTTTCGGATTGGTCCTCGTCGCGCGACGGGCCGCTCTTGGCGTTGGCCTGCTTGTCACCATCCTCGAGCCGCCCGAGCTTGACCGTCTTGGTCTGCTCCTTGCCATCGCGCACGACGATGATCTCGACTTCTTTGCCGATCGGCGTGGAGGCGACGATCTTCGGCAGGTCGCGCGACTGGTCGACCGCCTTGCCGTCGAACTTCACGATCACGTCGCCAGCCTTGAGGCCCGCGGGCTTGGCCGGGCCCTTGTCGTCGACGCCGGCCACCAGCGCGCCGCGCGCCTTGCCGAGGTTGAGACTCTCGGCGATGGAATCGTCGACGTTCTGGATGCGCACGCCGAGCCAGCCGCGCCGCGTCTCGCCGTATTTCTGCAATTGCTCGATGATCGGCGTGACCGTGTTGGCGGGCGTGGCGAAGCCGATGCCGATCGAGCCGCCCGACGGCGACAGGATCGCCGTGTTGATGCCGATCACCTCGCCGTCCATGTTGAACAGCGGGCCGCCGGAATTGCCCTTGTTGATGGAGGCGTCGGTCTGGATGTAATTGTCGTAGGGGCCGCTGTCGATGTTGCGGTTGCGCGCCGAGACGATGCCCGCCGTCACCGAGCCGCCGAGCCCGAACGGATTGCCGACCGCCAGCACCCAGTCGCCGACGCGCGCCTTGTCGCTGTCGCCGAATTTCACCGCCGTCAGCGGCTTGTCGGGCTTCACCCGCAGAACCGCCACGTCGACCTTGGAATCCTTGCCGACGACTTCCGCCTTCAGCTTCTGGCCGTCGGTGAAGATGACGTAGACCTCGTTGGCGTCGGCGATCACGTGATTGTTGGTGATGACGATGCCGGAGGCGTCGATCACGAAGCCCGAGCCGAGCGAATTGGAGCGGCGCTGGCGGGGCTCTCCGCCGCCCTGCCCCCGCCGCTTGAAGAATTCCTCGAACAGATCGTCGAAGGGCGTGCCCGGCTGGAACTGCGGGCCGGCGCCGCCGCCGCGCTTGGCTTCGATCGTCTGCGTCGCCGAAATATTGACGACCGCGCCGCTGACGCTGGCCGCGAGATCGGCGAAGGAATCGGGCGCGCCGCGCGCAAGGGCTGGCGTGACCGGCGGCGCGAGCGTCGCCGCGCCGCCGAACGCCAGCGCGAGCGCGAGGCCCGCGGCGGCGGCCGGCCGCGTGAGACGGCGCGTCAGATGGACACGGTTCGACATGTGCAACTCCCGAATTCAGCCCGCGTTTGCGGGAAAGTCGTTTCGAAACCCGGCGAAACCAAGACGGCCGCGCTCAAGCAGAGCAGTCGCTATTTGCCCGACGGATTGCCGAAATATTTGAAGAAGTCCGAGCCCGGCGAGGTGACAAAACGCGTATCGCCCGCCTTGAACGACTGATCGTAGGCCTGCATCGAACGATAGAAGGCGAAGAAATCCGGGTCCTTGCCGAAGGCGTCGGCGAAGACCTCATTGCGCTCCGCGTCGCCCGCGCCGCGCACGGTGTCGGCCTGACGCTGCGCCTCCGCCTTGATGACGATGGCGTCGCGGTCGGCCCTGGACGTGATCTTCTGATACTGCTCGTTGCCCTGCGCGCGATATTCGTTCGCCTCGCGCTTGCGCTCGGACTGCATGCGGCTGAACACCTTTTCCGAGATTTCGCGCGGGAGATCGGCGCGGCGCAGGCGCGCGTCGACGATGGCGATGCCGTAATTCCTGCTCTCGTTGTTCACCTGATCCTTGATCTTCGCCATCAGGCCGGAGCGCTCGTCGCGCACGATCTGCGTCTGCGTCGCCTCGCCGAGCACGCGGCGCACCGACGAATTCAGGATCGAGGCGAGAAAGTTGTTAGCCGCGCGAACGCTGCCCGCCGCCTGATAGAACTTCAGCGCGTCGACAATGCGGTAGCGCACGAAGGCGTCGACGTCGATGCGCTGGTTGTCGGCCGCGATGACTTCCTGCTTCGGGCTTTCCAGATCGAGGATGCGGTTGTCGATGCGCACCACGGTCTCGATGAGCGGAATCTTGAAATGCAGGCCGGGCTGGGTGATGAGGCCGCGTCCGGCGACGGGCGCGCCGAAGCGCAGCACCAGCGCCTGCTCGGTCTGCGCCACCTGGAACATGGCGCCGGACACGACGGCGAGAACGGCGAGCGCGACGATCGCGAGAACGAATCCGAAGGAGGACCTCATTTCGCGCCTCCATTCGTCGCCGCGGCGTTGGGCTTGCTGATTTCGCCGAGCGGCAGGTAGGGCACCACGCCCTGCCCCGCGCCCTTGTCGATGATGACCTTGTCGACCGCGCCGAACACGCGCTCCATCGTTTCGAGATACATGCGTTCGCGCGTCACCTGCGGCGCCTTCTTGTATTGTTCGTAGACCTGGCTGAAGCGCGAGGCCTGACCTTTGGCTTCCGCCACCGTCTGCTCCTTGTAGGCTTCCGCCTCCTGGAGGATGCGCGCCGCCTGGCCGCGCGCTTCCGGCACCACCTTGTTGGCGTAGCCTTCGGCTTCGTTCTTCAGGCGGTCGCGATCCTGCTGCGCCGCCGTCACGTCGCGGAACGCGGAGATGACGGAGGTCGGCGGGTCGACCGACAGCAATTGCACCTGCATGATCTTGACGCCGGCGCGATAGCCGTCGAGCACGCGCTGCATCAGCTCCTGCGACTGCGGCTCGATCACCTTGCGCTCGGCGGTGAGCAGCTTCTGGATCTGCGACCGGCCGACGATCTCGCGCATTGCGCTTTCGGCCACCGCCTTCACCGTCGCCGGCGGATTTGAAATGTTGAACGCGTAGTCCTCCGGCTTCTGGTCGTCGATCTTCCAGATCACGCGGAACTTCACGTCGGCGATGTTCTCGTCGCCCGTCAGCATCAGGGCTTCCTCGGGGATGTCGACCTGCGTGCGCGTGTCGATCCGCATGGCGGAGCCGACGTCGATCGCGTTGAAGTCGGTCACGCCGAGCTTGATCACGGAGCCGATCGGATAGGGCAGATTGTAGTTGAGGCCCTCCTTCGTCTTGCCGACGAACTTGCCGAAGACCAGGTTGAGGCCGACCTGGTTGGTGGCGACGATGTAGAAGCCCGAGAGCAGCCACAGCAGAACGCCGACCAGCAGAAAGGCGACCAGCCCCTTGGCGCCGAAACCGCCGGGCATGGCGCCTTGCAGGCGATTCTGGGCGCGGCGCAGCAGATCCTCGAGATCGGGCGGCGTTCCGCCCGGGCCGCCGCCTGGGCCCCCGCCCCACGGACCGGGCGGCCCCCACGGATTTTGACCGCCGGGCTTGCGCGGCCCGTCCTGATTGCTCCAGGGCATTCTGATCCTTCCCTCTTGGCCGCCGAAACGGCCCGGAACTTATAGGCGCCCCTCCCGGCGCCCGCAATGTTCAGGTCAGATATGCAGTGCGAGGAAGGCTTGCAATGGCGGCCGGACAATTTGGCCGCGAGCCTTCAGGCTCGCAAACTATCGGACCGCGAGCCTTCAGGCTCGCTCTTGCGCCCGCCGCGCCGTGGACGACCACGGCCAGTCCTCGGCCCTCCCGGCAAGCCCAGCCTTCACGGGATTGTTTTCGACATAGCCGACTATCCGCGCAACGTCGTCTTCCGAGCGCGCATAGCGATCGAAATAGTCTCGCGCCCAGACTGGCCCCGTGCTTCCGTTCTGACGATTTATTGCAGCCGCGGTAAAGGCTTTCCAACTGCGAATGATCGAACCGATCGAACTTCCTTCGATTGGCTCGCAGACGACGTGAACGTGGTTGGGCATGATGCACCAGGCCAGCAGCACCGCAGCGGGCAGGCTGTCCTTCGCGCGAAAAACAATATGCTGAACGCGTTCCGGCGAATCGAAATGTGGCAGGAAGCCTCGGGAATGCCAGCCCTTGGGTTCAGCAGCCATGCCTGACGCCTTTTTCCCTCCTCACAAATGCGAGCCTGAAGGCTCGCGGTCCGGCTACACGCGTTCCAGCACGCGGACGGTAAACGCGGCCTCGTCCTTCTCCGTCTTGGGCGGAGTCTTCCTCGCAACCTCACGCCACTGCGAGCCGTCGATCTGCGGAAAGAAGGCGTCGCCTTCGGGCGCGAGATCGACTTCGCTCAGCACGATGCGATCCGCGCGATCGAGCGTGGCGCGATAGAGTTCGCCGCCGCCGATGACCATGATCTCGTCGACGCCCATCGCCTGCGCGCGCGACGCGCCGAGCGCGAGCGCGTCGTCGATCGAACGCACGACATGCACGCCGTCGCGCGCGAACGTTTGATCGCGCGTCACCACGATCGTCTCGCGTCCGGGCAGCGGCTTGCCGATCGAATCGAAGGTCTTGCGGCCCATGATCATCGGCCGCCCCCACGTCGTCTCGCGAAGGTGCTTGAGATCGCTTGGCAGGCGCCACGGCAGCCCGCCCTTTGCGCCGATTGCGCCATTGCGCGCCACGGCCGCCACCAAAACAATCTTCGCCATCGCGCTTCCATGTTTACGTCGGTTAGAGAATCGCCCTAGTCTCTCCTTGTCGTCAACCAGCCGAAAGGAGGTGATCCAGTGTCTCATTGTCATCAGCCGAAGTCTGCGCTGCGGGCTTTGCGCGCCTGGACTCCTCGTGGAACGTTCGGTGCCGCGTAATCCGCCGCTGTAGCCGGCAAAGACAATGTGGGGGTCGTTCCGAAAGGAACGACCCCTTTCATTTTTGCCTGCCGTCTCGCAAGAGACAGCCGGTTTCGTCGCGCAATGAAAGTCAGCGCGGCGGCGCGCGGCGCGTCCAGAGTTCGACGCCGTCGACCACGGTCGCGAGCCGATAATCGGCGAAGATCGCCGCGAGTTCGGGCGCTGTCGTCTCGCGCAATCTGATCGCCGCGCTTTCGACGATGATCAGATCGGGCCTGCCGGTCGAAAAGTCCTCGGCGAGTTGCCGCCGGTCGCTGGCGATTTCCGCGCGCAGCCGCGTGGATTTTTCGGCGTCGGGGCGGCCGTGCTCGAGAAGCGCCCGCGCCGTATTGGCGCGCCACAGCGAATTATAGCGGTTGACCCATGTTCCGCCGATGTGGCGCGCCGCCGGAAACGTCAGCTCCATCGAATCGGCGACGGCGCCGATGCGGCCATCCGGCGGCAGCAGGTCGCGCGCGGCCGCGACGACGGCCGGCGCGCCCATGGTTTGCGCGAAGAGCGCCTGCGCGCGCAGGAACAGCGGCGCGAGAACGACGAGCGTCGCGGCCAGCGCGCGCGGCGCAAGGCGGCCCGTCGCGTTCGCCATCAGAAATTCGAGAAGTGGAATCGTCGCCAGCTCGATCGCGGGCGAAGCATGATTGAGCTGGAATCGGAACTGCGCGAAATAGGCGAAGGCGAAGCCAACCGAAGCGAGCGCCGCGCCCGCGGACCCCGCCGAGAGCGCGCCGCCGCGCGCGACCGCCAGAGCCGCCGCGACGATCGCGAGCATGAACCAGGTCGTCGCAGACGCGAAGGCGGCCGTCAGCGGCTCGCGCAGCGCGGCATAGACTTCCAGCGCGTCCGGCAGCGCGACCGCGAAATAATCGGGATAGAAGACCAGCGCGACTGCCGCATAGATCGCAAGGACGCCGGCGAAGCCGGCGATCTCCCGCCACGCCAGCCAGCGCAGCGTCCGGCGCAGCGCTGTCGCATAAAGCAGCGGCGCGGCGAAGGCGAAAGCGAAATGCGGCTTGAAGGCCGTTGCGGCCCCCGCCGCGCACCCCGCGACGAAACGCGCCATCGGCGCGAGCGGCCGGCCCCGGCCAAGCGCAACCATGGCGGCGGCGGCGACAAGCGCAGCCATGGCCGCATAATGCTCGCGCTCGGCGAAGCACGCGGCCGGAACGATCGTCAGCGCGGTCATGCCTGCGACGACAATTCGAAACCGGCGCGCGGCTCCCTCTTCCAGCCGCGCGACAAACCAGACCGCCGCCGACGCGAGCGCCAGCGTCTGCGCGACGACAAGCGCTTCCGCCTTCAAGCCAGTCCATCGGCTGAGCGCCATGGCTGGCAGGTAGACGAGAACGGCGGCGGGCGGATTGGGGTCGGACACATCGACATAGGCGCGCGCGCCCTGCAGCGTCCGCTCCGCGAAGGTCATGAACCAGGCGACATCGAGATTGAGTCCGCCCCACGCCTGGACGCCTGCAGCCGCCGCGAGGACGGCGAAGATCGCAAGCGGCGTCAGCCACCGGACGCGGCCTTCCGCGCGTGGCGCGGCGGAAGCGACGGGGGAATGCGAGGACGCCAGACTCATGCGGCGCAAGGATAGCGCGGCGCTCCTAGCGAAATATGAAGACGCCGCTCCCCGCGCGGGCGCCCGGCCTATCGCCGGGCGCGCTCGCGCCCCATGCGTGTCAGCGCGAGATCGAGCGCCGATAGGAAGGCCGAGCGGTCGCGCGGTCCGAACGGCGGCGGCCCGGACGTCGTTTCGCCCGCCGAACGCAGGTCGGTCATCAGATTGCGCGTCGCCAGCGCGGACCCGATGTTCTGCGGCGTCCATTCCTGCCCCTTGGGCGAAAGCACCCGCGCGCCGGCCTTCACGCAGCGATCGGCGAGCGGCAGGTCCTGCGTCACCACCACCGTTTGCGGGCTCGCGCGCTCCGCGATCCAGTCGTCGGCGACGTCCGGGCCGGCGGGCACGATCACGCGCTCGATGAAATCGGCGCGCGGAACCTGCATGAAGGAATTGGAGACGATGAAGACGCGCGCGCCGCGACGTTGCGCGACCTTGTAGACCTCGTCCTTGACGGGACAGGCGTCGGCGTCGACGAGAACCGAAAGCTCAGACAGCGACGTCGGCCTTGATCGCGGGCCAGGCCTCGTAGCCCTCGATCGCTATGTCGTCGTAGGTGAAGTCGAAGATCGACTTCACGTCGGGGTTCAGACGCAGCTTCGGCAGCGGCCTGGGCGAGCGCGTGAGCTGCAATTGCGCTTGCTCGACGTGATTGTCGTAGAGATGCGCGTCGCCGAAGGAATGCACGAAATCGCCGGCCTCGCAGCCGGTGACCTGCGCGACCATGGCGAGCAGCAGCGCATAGCTCGCGATGTTGAAGGGCACGCCGAGAAACACGTCGGCCGAGCGCTGGTAGAGCTGCAGCGACAGGCGCTTCCTGCCAGCGATCTCCGCGACGTGGAACTGGAACAGGCAATGGCAGGGCGCGAGCGCCATCGCGGGAATATCCGCGGGATTCCAGGCGCTGACGACGAGCCGCCGCGAAAACGGATTGCGCCTGATCTCCTCGACCACCTCGGCGATCTGGTCGATCGCGCGCCCGTCGGGCGCGGCCCACGAGCGCCATTGCTTGCCATAGACGGGTCCGAGATCGCCGTTCTCGTCGGCCCATTCGTCCCAGATCGTCACCTTGTTGTCGGCGAGATATTTGACGTTGGTGTCGCCCTTCAGGAACCACAGAAGCTCGTGCACGATCGCGCGCGCATAGAGCTTCTTCGTCGTCGTCATCGGGAAGCCGTCGGCGAGATCGAAGCGCATCTGGTGGCCGAAGATCGAGCGCGTGCCGACGCCCGTGCGGTCGGCCTTGGCCACGCCGTCGTGCAGCACATGCGAGAGAAGGTCGAGATATTGGCGCATGGGCTCACCCTAGCCCGATTCCATGGATACGACGACCGCCCCTGTGGACAGGCTTCAGCTTGCCGCGACCGCTTCCAGCCGGGGGATGTCGAGCAGCCGCACGCCGTCGGGCACTACCAGCAGCGCCTTCTCGCGCGCGAGCTTGGAGATGGCGCGGCTGACCGTCTCGATGGTCAGGCCCAGGAAGTCCGCGATGTCCTGCCGGGTCATCGGCAGCGGCACGGTCACGGAATTGTTGTTGATGTGCGACCAGCGCTTGCGCAGGCCAACAAGGAAGCAGATCACCCGCTCTTCGGCCGTGCGCCGGCCGATCAGCACCATCTGCTCCTGCGCGAGGCTGAGCTCGTGGTTGGCAAGGTCGTAGAGGCGGCGCAGCAACTCGGGATGCTCGTCGACGAAACCGGCGAACGTCTCGCGGTCGAAGCGGCAGACCGTGACCGAGGTCAGCGCTTCAGCGCCGTAGACGGTGCGGGCGGCGAGCGAAAGGCCCAGAAAATCGCCGGGTATGGCGAAGCCCACCACCTGGCGGCGGCCGTCCGACAGCAGGCGATAGAGGCGCACGGAACCGGACGTGATGTTGTAGACGGACTGGGCGTCCTCGTCCTGCGCGAACAATTGCTGGCGCTGGGCGTAGCAGCCGGTGCGCGCGAGCGCCTCGAGCTTGACCAGTTCGTCTTCCTCGAGCGCGCCGCAGGCCGAATAGGGCCGCACGCCGCAATAGGCGCACTGGAAGTCGCTTTTCAGATGAAGGCATGGGCCGCCAGCCTGCAGGGGGCTTGCAGATGCCGGCTCCGACTTGGCCGGTGTGGGCGCTGGCGTGATGCGGATCATTGGCCACTATCTACCACGAACCGAAGGCGAAAGAACCGGCCGGACGCCGCGTGCAGACATTTTTCCCGCGCATTTGGAGCCAAACTTGTGTTTTCGCGCCGCTCTTTCGCTTCCCGGCGCGGCGCACTATATTCGAAGCGCCTTCGCAAGAAGGCTATGGCGATAAACAGGCTTCGAAATAAACCATCCGGACCCGGGGGCGGTACCCGGCGCCTCCACCCCAGCCCAGACCATGCGGTTTTTCCGCACCTGGGTTGCGGCGGGGGCGAAATAGGATCGACGGGGGCGTAAAGGAAGATCTTTTGCCCGGCATGATACCGCCGTTATCGGG
>DAIRCS010000127.1:0-10948 GCA_036796555.1 Rhodoblastus sp.
AGGATCATCACCATCTGGCGGCCTTCCATCGAAGGCTCGGCCTCGACCTTGGCGATCTGCAGGGTTTCGGCCTTCACCTTTTCGAGCAGGCGGTAGCCGATGTCCTGGTGGGCCATTTCGCGGCCGCGGAAGCGCAGCGTGATCTTCACCTTGTCGCCTTCGATGAAGAAGCGGCGCATGGCCTTCATCTTCACGTCGTAGTCGTGGTCGTCGATGCCCGGGCGCAGCTTGATCTCCTTGACCTCGACGATCTTCTGGCGCTTGCGCGCCTCGGCGGCCTTCTTCTGCTCGTTGAAGCGGAACTTGCCGTAATCGAGGATCTTGCAGACCGGCGGATTGGCGTTCGGCACGATCTCGACCAGATCGAGGCCCGCCTCCTCGGCGAGCTGCATGGCGTCCTGGATCGCGGTCGGACCCCGGTTCTGGCCTTCGGCGTCGATGAGCTGGACGGTCGGAACGCGAATCTCGCGGTTGGTGCGCGGCCCCGATTTCTCAGGCGTCGGGGGCGCTTTCATGGGACGACGAATGGCGGCTTCTCCGTGGCTGTTGCAACTGTTTGGGTCTTTGCGGCGGGGCGGGTCGGCCAGCGCGATGCGCTGGTCCGGCGTGCGCGCCGCATATGACAAATCGGCCGGCGGCTGGCACCGTCGGTCGATCGGCGCAGAACATCGGTGCTTGGAGCCTTCAAGTCAACCGTTCGAGGCCGGCTCCAGCAGGCTTTCGTAGACGGAAAGCGTGGCGGCGCACATCCGTTCCACCGAGAAGCGCTCGCGGACATGGGCGCGGGCGCGCAAGGCGAGCGATTCGCGCGCCGACGTCCGCAGGTCCAGCGCCTCGGCGATCGCGGCCGCCAGGTCGCCCGCGTCGTGCGCCGGGACCAGCCATCCCGTGCGCCGCGCGGCCGGCGCCTCGGGCGGGGCGACGACCGTTTCGGCGCTCGCGCCGAGGTCGGAGACGACGACCGGCGCGCCCATGGCCTGCGCCTCGACCGCGATGCGGCCGAAGGCCTCCGGCTCGGTCGAGGGCGCGACCACGCAGGCGGCCGACAGCAGGGCCGCCGGCATGTGGGCGCAATGGCCGACGCGGCGCACGATCCCGTTGAGGCCGGCGTCGGCGATCGCGCGGTCGATCTCGCGCGGATAGGCGTCGCGCTGCTCGTCGCCGGCGAGAATGAACACCGTATCGCTCCGCCCTTGCGCGCGAAGAATCTTCGCGGCGTCGATCAGCACGCGATGGCCCTTGCGCCGGGCGAGGCGGGCGGGCAGCAGCACGATCCGCTGGTCCGGCGGCGCGCCCCATTTTTCGCGCAGCGCCCGGACCCGGTCCGCCTCCACCGCCTCGGGCGCGAACAATCTCAGGTCGACGCCGCGATGGATGGTGACGATGCGCCCGGCCGCTTCCGGGTAGCGCTCGAGGATATGGCCGGCGGTGAAAGCCGAATTGGCGATGACGCGGTCGCCCGCCGCCATCACCGAATTGTAGCGCGTCTTGATCGAATTCCGGTCGGAATAGACGCCATGATAGGTCGTCACGAACGGCGTTCCCGTGCGCCGCGCGGCGCCGAGCGCGACCCAGGCCGGCGCGCGCGAGCGGGCGTGCACGATGTCGACGCCCTGCCGCCTGATCAGCGCGGCGAGCTTTCGCACGTTGCCGGCCATGGCGAGCGGGTTCTTGGTGGCGGCGGGAAAGGCGTGGAATTCGCCGCCGAGCGCCTGCAACTCGCCGACGAGCCGCCCGCCCTGCGCCGCGACCAGCGCGCGCGCGCCGGCGCGCACGAGCGCCTCGGCGATTTCCAGCGTCGTGCGTTCCGCGCCGCCGGAGTCGAGCTCGGGGATGATCTGGAGCACGGTCCTGCCGGCGATGGCCCGGTCGACCTGGAAGGTGCGCTGATATTGCGGCATCTGTGCTGATAAGTAACGCGACAGGGTTTACGGTCGCTTACTCCACGAATCGGGCAGCGGGTCGCACGGGATGAACGCAAGGGCTGAAGCAGGACGTCTGGCGGTCGGGCAGGGCGCGGAGGCGCGCGAGATCGCCTGGATCGCGCTGCCGGCGACCGCCGCCGGCGCGGACCTGCCCACGATCGTCTGGCTCGGCGGCTTCAAATCCGACATGACGGGAACGAAGGCGACCGCGCTCGAGGATTTTGCCGCGCAGACCGGCCGCGCCTGCCTGCGCTTCGATTATTCCGGCCATGGCGCCTCGGGCGGCGATTTCGAGGACGGCACGATCAGCCGCTGGCTGGAGGAGAGCCTCGCGGTCATCCGTGCGAAGACGAAGGGCCGGCTCACGCTGGTCGGCTCCTCCATGGGCGGCTGGATCGCGCTGCTCGCGGCGCGCGCGCTGGCGGCGGCCGGCGAGGAGGATCGCATCGCCGGCATGGCGCTGATCGCGCCCGCCGTCGATTTCACCGCGACGCTGATGGAGCCGGGCCTTTCGAAGAAGGCGAAAGCCGAGATCGAGAAGACGGGCAAGTGGATGCGCCCGTCGGAATATTCGCCGGACCCCTATCCGATCACGAAGAAACTGCTCGAGGACGGCCGCAACCACCTGATCTTCGGCACGGCGATTCGCACTTACGGACCCGCGCATATCCTGCAGGGCATGCAGGATCCCGACGTGCCGTGGAAACACGCGCTGGCGCTGGTCGAGCATCTCGCCGACGATCCCGCGACGCTCTCCTTCATCCGCGACGGCGACCATCGCCTGTCGCGCGAGCAGGACATCGCCCGGCTGATATCGGCGGTCGCGGAAATCAAATAGTTAAACTCTGTTAACAACTTGCTGATTTCTTGAATCATGCGGCGGCCATCGCCTGTTGCGCGCGCGACACATGCGCTGGCGCACAGCGTCCGCCCCGTCGTCGGCCTATCTGAAAGCTGTTACCTATGATCGAGTCTCGGGGGCAATCTCACATGTCGCAGCGGACGAAAAAAGCCGCGCTTCGATCCGGCGCAACGGCGCTCGTCGCGGGGGCCGCGCTCAGCCTCGCCGGCGCCGACGTCGCCGCCGCGCAGGGCTTCTGGAATCTGTTCGCGCCGCAGCCCGCGCCGCGCGTCCAGCCCGTGCAGCCTGCGCCCGCTCCTGCGGCCAGGCCGCGGCGGGTCCGCGACCTCTCGACGCCTGCGCGCTACAAGAACCCCGATCTCACGAAAAGCGCCGGCCTTCTGCCGGAATCCGCCAAGGGCCCGATCACGATCGTCGTCTCGACCGACCGCCAGCACCTGACCGTCTACGACGGCGACAAGGCGGTCTCCGACACGGTCGTCTCGACCGGCGTCGCCGATCATCCGACGCCCTATGGCGTGTTCAGCATCATCGAGAAGCAGGTGTTCCACCGCTCGACGCTCTACGACGACGCGCCGATGCCGTTCATGCAGCGGCTCACCTGGTCGGGCGTCGCGCTCCACGAGGGCCATGTGACGGGAAGGCCGGCCTCGCACGGCTGCATCCGCCTGCCGGCCGCCTACGCCAAGGATCTCTATCGCTTCACCAGGCGCGGCGTGCGCGTGGTGATCGCGCGCGAAGACGCGAAACCGATGCCGCTGACCGAATTCGCCAGCGTGTTCCAGGCGCCGCCGAAGCGTTACGTGATGGGCGACGCCGTCGAGGCCGAGCGCACGCCGGGCGAGATCGAGGGGCCCGCCGCGACGGTCGGCAATTATCAGGTGAAGACGACCCGCGATCTGGCCGCGGCCATGCCGATCTCGGTCCTCGTCAACCGCAAGGCCGGCAAGCTCTACGTGCGCCGCAATTTCAAGCCGCTGTTCGAGGTTCCGATCGACATCGACCAGCCCGACCGGCCGATCGGCGCGCATATGTTCGTCGCACAGGCGGCCGATGGCGGCGGGACGGCCTGGTCGAGCCTGAGCGTGGCGAGCCGCACGCGCGAGGCGATGCTCGGCCCCGGCGCCAAGCGCGCCGGCGACGTCTCGTCCTTCGGCGTCGCGCCGAGCGCGGCCGACGCGCTGAAGCGCATCCACATCGCGCCGGGCGTCGCCGCCCGGCTCGCCGGCATCGCAGGCCCCGGCGCCGTCTTCATCATTTCCGACGAAGGCGCGCGCAACAAGGAATCCTGGGACGGCACGAATTTCATCGCGCTGGTGGATTGAGGCGCCGCCAAGACCAGGCCAGCGGCCGGGCCGAACGCCCGGCCGCTTTCGTTTCGCGCTATTTCGCGCTCATCACGTCGCCGATCGGCTCCCACGTCTTGCCGTTGAAGCGCGAGACTTGCAGCTTGCTGTAGCCGGCGTAATCGTCGGGCGAGATCGAGACCGTGACGCCCGGCAGGCCGAGCGGCAATTGCTCGTCCTTGATCGACGTGATCACCTTCATCAGGTTCTCGCGCGTGAGATTGTTTCCGGCGCGCTCCAGAACCTTCACCGTCAGCCAGGCCGAGCCGTAGCCGATCGACACGCTGCCGTCGTTGGGTTCGGCGTTGGGCTGCCATTGCTTGAGGAAGGCGAGATAGTCCTTCACGTCCGGCGCGTCCGCCCAGCGCGGGTCGGAGGGAATCTTGTAGGCGAGCGCGCTGATTAGCCCCCTGGCGTTGTCGAGGCCGGCCGGCTCCAGCGCCGTCTTGATGTGGCTCGACACGCTGACGATGTAGAACAGCGGCTTCCAGTCGATCTCGGTCGCCTTCTTGATCGCCTGCGCGCCGAATTTCGGCACGGTGATGCAGAAGAACGTGTCGGCGCCCGACTGCTTCAGCGCGATCATCTGCGAATCGAGCGTCGGCGAACTGACTTCATAGGGCGTTTCCATGACGATCATGGACGCGGCCTTGTCGCCGAGGCCTTCCTTCAGGCCTTTCAGATAATCCTTGCCGAAATCGTCGTTCTGGAAGAGCACGCCGATCTTGGCGCCGGGCTTCGCCTGCAGGATGTAATGCGCGGCGACCTTCGCCTCCATCGTGTAGGAGGGATAGAGCGGCACGGTGAAGGGAAAATTCTTCGGGTCGTTCCACTTGTCCGCGCCGGTCGAGATGAAGAGGTGCGGGACCTTCTTCTGGTTCATGTATTTCTGGATCGCCGAATTGGTTGGCGTGCCGAGCTGTCCGAACGTCGCCAGCACATCGTCCTGCTCGACAAGCTTGCGCGTCTGCTCGACGGTCTTCGGCGGGCTGTAGCCGTCATCGTAGGAGAGGAAATTGATCTTGCGGCCGTTCACGCCGCCCTTGGAATTGATCATCTCGTAATAGGCGGCCTGCACGCGCCCCTGCGCGGAATAGCCCGACGCCGGGCCGCTGTAGGGCATGGTGTTGCCGATCTTGATTTCCGTGGCGCTGACGCCCGGGCCGTTCTGCGCGGCGGCCGGCGCGGCGGCGGCGATAATGAAGCTCGCGGCGAGCGCGAGCGAAAATTTCGACATGATTTCCCTCCTGATACGCCGCCCTGCGGCGGCGTCGCGTCATGGTCACGAAGGGGCATGCAAGGTCAAGCGCGAAGCGCTCGCGTTAGGAAGTCGCCAGCGGTCGATATCCGCTCAGCGCGCCAGCGCGTCCTCGACCGCCACCACGTCGCGCGCGAAATCGACCGGCGTTTCGGCGAGCAGCCGCACGCGACGATCCTGCACGAGGTCGCCGTCCGGATCGCGCGCCCGCATGGCTTGCAGGGCCGCGTCGCGCCGGCCCAGCAGCGCCTCGATGTCGGGCGCGTAGAATCGGACGATCGACGAAATCCAGCAATCGAGATCGCCGCGCTCTGCGGCGCTCGCGACTTCGAACGAATCGAGCGCCGCCGCGATCGCCGCCGCGGCGCGAAACGTCTCGCCTGTCACCCAGCCATTGGTCGCAAACAGCCGCAGCAGGCGGCCATGAGCATCCATCGCGAGGCCGACGACATGCGACGGCGCTTCGTCGAGCGCATCGGCGGGCGGTTCGAGGAAGACGTGGAAGTGCCCGTGCTCGTTGTCACCAAGTTCGTCGGGCGAATGCACGTGATAATAGTAGCGCGCCCGACCTCGCGCATCGCGCGCGTCGCCCTCCGGATAATGCGTCCATTCGTCGACGGCGTCGGCGCGCGCGAGCGCGGCCGTGACCGGGCTTTCGCCGCGGGCCGCCATGCGTGCGAGCGCGGCGAGCGCTTCGGCCGCTGAATCGTAGACTTGCTCGAGCCGCGCCGCGGGCAGCGCGGCGAGCGAAGCGGGGCGCGACGTCACGATGAGGCGCCCCGCGACATCAATTCGACGGCGCGCAGGGATTGCGGCGCCGCGACGATGCCGCCGGCGCGCAGGGGTTCGCGCTGCGCGTCGCGGGCGCGCATGGGTTTGCGCTCTTCGCCGCCGGCGCGCATGGATTCGCGCTGCGGCGCGCGGGGCCGCACGGGTTCGACGGCGCGCAGGGGTTGCGCGCCTGCGCGACCAGGATGCGGTCGGCCGCGCGCGCGGCGGGCGCGGCCGGGAAAGCGGCGGCGAGGGCCGACAGGCGCCGCGCGCGGCGGGCGCGTTCGATTCGGGACGACGTCATATCCGGCTTCCCTGACTTGCGTTGAAACCGCCGACCGGCGCGGCGTCGCGCGCGTCGTGGACCGCGTCCTCGTCCAGCGCCTTTGCGGTCAGCGCGCCGCCCGCGGCCTTCTCGAGGCGCGCGCCGAGCGCGAAGCCGGCGACGCCGACGAGCGCCAGCGCGGCGAGAATGAGCCAGCTCGACACGCCCAGGAGATCGGACAGCGTCTGCGCTTCCGGACCCGGCGCGCCGAGGTAGAGCGGCTGCAACGCATCGAACAGCCAGGCGAAGGCGCCCGTGCCGATCATCATGCCGCCCATGAAGACCACGCCGTCGAGACGGCCGCTGGCGAAGGCGGCGGCCGACGTGCCCGGGCAATAGCCGCCGATCGCCATGCCGCCGCCGACGAAGGCGCCGCCGACCAGCATCGCCCAGAAATAATTGGTCGGGATGAAGACGTCGGCGAGCTTCATGAAGCCCATCGCATCGGCGCCGGCGAGCGCTGCGCCCGCGACGACGATCGCCGTCATCATCACCTTGAACACCGACCAGTCGGTGAGGCGGAACTGCGCGGTCAGCTTGCGCGCGCTGGCGAAGCCCGCGCTCTCCAGCACGTAGCCGAACAGGATGCCGCACAGCAGGCCCGAGGCCACGCCGTCGTCGAAGACAGGCAGGCTCATGCCCAGACCCTCTTTGTGAGATAGCCGGCCGCGAGGCCGACGATGAAGAAGCCGATGAGGAAGACGAAGGCCGCGACCGCGAGCGGCGCGCCGCCCGACAGCGCGAGGCCGCTGGTGCAGCCGCGCGCCAGGCGCGCGCCGAAGCCCGACAGCACGCCCCCGATGAGCGCGAAGGCGAGGCGTCCGCCGGCGCCGAGCCGCGTCGGGCCGTCCACCCGCACGCGGAACCGTCCGGCGGCGAAGGCCGACAGCAGCGCGCCGAAGATCACGCCGAGCAATTCCCAGGTGATCCATGTGGCGAGCGGATTACCCGCCAGTATCGGCCCGAGATAGCCGTTGCCGCGCGCCGCCTCCGGCGCGACATGGCCGCCGAGCCAGGCGGTCGCGCCGGTGATCGATCCGCTCGCGCCGAGCCCGTGGCCGGTGAGCAGGAAGGTCGCGAACAGGACCGCGCCGAGCGCGACGCCCGCGGCGAGCGGCGGCCAGAACGGACGGATGGATGCGTTCATGCCGGATCCTCGATGAGCCTGCGGCCGCCGCTCATTGCGGCAGGCCGACGACGGGATTGCCGAGATTGGTCCATTCGTTCATGGAGCCCGCATACATTTTCGCGTTCTTCTGGCCCATGATCTCGCTCGCCACGAACCAGGCGCCCGAGGCGAAATGGCCGGTGTTGCAATAGGCGATGGACGGCTTGGACGCGTCGATGTCCTGCGACTTGTAGATCGCGGTATATTGCTTCTCGCCCATGAACTGGTGCGAGGGGCCGACCGACGTGGCGATGGCTTCGGTCGGCAGCATCCTGGCGCCTTCCAGATGGCCGCCGGCCTTCACGACGGGGCTCTTGGCGATGCCGAAATATTGCGCCACGGGACGGCCGTCGACGAGTTGCGCCGAACCGTCCTTCATCGCCGCCTTCACGTCGTCCGTGGTCGCGAGTATGTCGGCGCGCTCGGCCGTCGCCTTCCAGTCGCCCTGCCGGGCGGCGATCGGATCGGTCGTCACCGGCAGCCCGGCGGCCAGCCACGCGTTGAGGCCGCCGTTCATGACGGCGATCTTGTCGTCGCCGAAATATTTGAGCTGGAAGTAGAGGCGCGTGGCCATGTCGAGCGAGGAGACGCTGTCGGCGGTCGAGACGATGACGATCGGCTTGCCCGTGTCGACTCCGGCCGCGTCCATCGTCTTCTCGAAAGAATCCCGGGTCGGCATCATCGCCTTCAGCTTCACGCCGTCGACCGTCCGTTCCTCGCGAATGGCCGCGAAATCGACGAAGCGCGCATTGGCGATATGGCCGCCAGCCTCGACCAGCTTCTTCGCGCCGGTCTTCTTGTCGACGACGAATTTCGGCTGCGCGGCGAGACGGTCCTTGTCCTCGCCGACGTCGATCACCTGCACCTTGTCGAGATTGTCGGCGAGCCATTGCGCGCTGACCAGCGGCCCGGGCAGCGTCTGCGCCAGAGCCGGCGCGGAGCACCACAGGGCGCCGGCGAGCGCGGCGCCGGCGGCGAGCGGAAGTCGCATCGAGCGGATGTCTGTCATGGGCCGGGTTCCTTCCCTTTGATTTGCGCGTCCAACCAGGACGGTTGATGTATATAATAATTTGAATATAAGAATGTGCAACCGTGTCCGCTGGAAATTTTCGCGGGGCCACGTTCACGGGAGATAGCGGCAGGCGGGCGACATGGACAGACGCGCGACGCCGCGCGCCGCGTTCGTGCGGGCGCGCCGGCGCAAATGGACGAACGGCGCCGGGCCCGCCTATTGTCGGGGGACAATGGGAATTGTTTCGCGCATCCTCGGCGGCGTCCTGGTTTCGCTCTGCCTCCTCGGCGCCGCGCGCGCCGCCGCGCCGCGAGAGGTGCGAATCGGCGTCCTCGCCTTTCGCGGCGCCGAGGAGGCCGAGCGCACCTGGCAATCGACCTTCGATCATCTCGCGCGAACCCTGCCGCAATACAGGTTTCAGCTCGTCAGCGGCACAGCCGCTTTCCTGACCGCGGCGGTCGCGGCGCACCGTCTCGATTTCCTCATCACCAACCCCGGTCATTATCTCGAGCTGAAGGTCGACTATTCCGCAACCGCGCTGGCGACCGAGCAGGACCTCGAAGGGCCGGGGCCCTCTGAAGCCGTGGGCGCCGCCGTCTTCGTCCTCGACGATCATCCCGAGATCCAGACGCTCGCGGACCTGCGCAACCTGCGCGTCGCCGCGGTCGCGCCCGACGCTTTCGGCTACCGCGCCGCGATGCGCGAAATGATCGAGCGCGGCGTCGATCCGGTCCGCGACACGCGTCAGGTCTTCGTCGGTTTCCCCGTCGACGAGGTCATGCGCGCGGTGCGCGACGGCCGCGCGGACGCGGGCGTCATCCGCTCCTGCGCGCTGGAGAAACTGCTCGCGGAGCGTGCGATCAACAAGGACGAATTCCGCGTGATCGGCCGCAGGCCGGCCGGCGCGCTGAATTGCCAGGTCTCGACGCGCCTCTATCCCGGCTGGCCTTTCGTGAAGGTGGCGCAGACGCCGGCCCCGCTGGCGCGCGAAGTCGCGCAGGCGCTGTTTGCGATGCAGCCCGGACAGGACGAAAAGGCCTGGGCCGCGCCGGACGCCTACGGAAGCGTGCAGGACCTCTACCGCACGCTCAAGGTCGGTCCCTACGCGCCCTTCACGCGGCTCGGCCTCGCCGACTTCGTCTTCGAGCATCGCTACTGGGCGGCGCTGCTTGCGCTCGCGCTCGCCTGGTGGCTGACGCATGTCGTGCGCGTGTCCTATCTCGTCCGCAAGCGCACGCGCGAACTGCAGCTCGCCCACGAGGCCGCGCGCGTGAAGGGCGAGCAGATGGAGCACACGGTGCGTCTGTCGCTCATGGGCGAGATGGCGAGCTCGCTTGCGCATGAGATCAACCAGCCGCTCGCCGCCATTCTCACCTATGCGCGCGGCTGCGAGCGCCGCATCGAGGCCGGCGCCGATCCGCAAGGCCTGCGCGACGCCGTGCAGCGCATCGCCGCGCAGGCGGAGCGGGCCGGCGACATCGTGCGCCGCATGAAGGATTTCGTGCGCAAGAATCCCGCGCCGCAGGTGCCGATCGATCCGGCCTCCGCGCTGCACGACGCGCTGGCCCTGTTCGAGCCGACGGCGACCGCCGCCGGCGTGATCGTGGAAGCCGACATTCCCGACAGCCTGCCGGCCGTGCGCGCCGACCGGCTGCAGCTCGAGGAGGTCGTCATCAATCTCCTGCAGAATGCGCTGGAGGCCGTGGCGCCGCAGGACGACAGGGAGGTCGCGCTCAAGGTGCGCGTCGACGGCGACCGGCTCAACGTCAGCGTCAGCGACAACGGGCCGGGCCTCGCGCCGGGCGCGGCCGAGCGCCTGTTCGACCCGTTCTTCACGACGAAGACGAACGGCCTCGGCCTCGGCCTGTCGCTCAGCCGCACCATCGCCGAGGCGCATGGCGGCGGCCTGGTCGTGGACGCCGCGACGAAAGGCGCGACCACCTTTCGCTTCTATCTCCCGCTGATCGAGGAGCCCGCCCGTGTCTGAACGCACGCCCGTCATCTATATCGTCGACGACGATCCGGCCGTGCGCGACGCGGTCGGTTTTCTGGTCTCCTCGGTCGGCTACGACTATATCGCCTGCGCCTCGGGCGCCGAATTGCTCGAGCGCTTCGACAACGGCCGGCCGTCCTGCATCGTGCTCGACGTGCGCCTGCCGGGCGTGAGCGGCCTCGAGATCCAGCGCGAACTGCAGAACCGCGACGCGGTCGCCGGCGTCGTCTTCGTCACCGGCCACGGCGACGTGCCCAAGGCCGTGCGCGCCATGCGCCACGGCGCGAT
>DAIRCS010000128.1:0-10934 GCA_036796555.1 Rhodoblastus sp.
CGAGGCCGAGACGATCTGGATGTCGAGGATCGACATGAACATGCCGAACACCATGCCGACGAAGGCGATGACGCGCCTGGCGTCGAACCGCTGCTCCGGCAGGACGTAGGCCGCCGCCGGGCCCGGCGCGGAGGCGACGGCCGACATGGCGTCAGTTCTTCGAGGCGCGGGTGTCGACGTCGACGACGACCGACATGCCCGGCCGCAGGATGCCGGATTTGGCGACCTCGGCCGGCACGCGGATGCGCACGGGCACGCGCTGCACGATCTTGGTGAAATTGCCGGTCGCGTTCTCGGGCGGCAGCATCGAATATTGCGCGCCGGACGCCGGCGCGACGCTCTCGACCACGCCTTCGATCTCCTGCTTCGAATAGGCGTCGACGACGAGCATGGCCTTCTGCCCCGGTTTCAGGGCGCCGAGTTGCGTTTCCTTGAAATTGGCCTCGACATAGGCGGTGTCGAGCGGGATGAGCGACATCAGCCGCGTGCCCGGCGCGACGAGCGCGCCCAATTGCGCCGCGCGATTGCCGACGACGCCGTCGAAGGGCGCGCGCACGATGGTGAAGTCGAGATCGCGCTGGGCCTTGTCCTGCGCCACGCGCAATTCGTCGCGCATGCGCTCGGCTTCGGTCTCCTGCGCACGCAGGACGGCGAGCGCGGCTTCCGCGCCGGCGACGGCCGCTTTCGCGCCTGCGACGGCTGCGGTGGTGCGATCCCGGTCGGCGCGCGCGAGATCGAGGCGCTGCGGGGTCGCGAATTTCCGTTCGACCAGCGTCGCGGCGCGCTCGAATTCGGAAGCGGCGCGCACCTGATCCGCTTCGGCGGCGGTCAATTGCGCGCGCGCCTGAGACACGGCGGCCTCCTGGCCGACGCGCTGCGCGTCGATGCGGGCGATGGTGGCCGACTGGGTGTCGATGCGGCGCGCGGCGGAGGCGAGCGCCAGCCTGTAGTCGATGGGGTCGATCTCGACCAGCGTGTCGCCGGCCTTGACCTGCTGGTTGTCGACGACGGGAACGCTGAGGATGTTGCCGCCGACCTTGGCGGAAATGGTCGCCACATCGGCCTTCACATAGGCGTCGTCGGTCGCGACGATGAAGCGACCTTCGGTCACATAGCGATAGCCATACCACAGGCCGGCCGCCACCGCGGCAAGGACGAGGATCGCGACCACCCTGCGCCGCCTGCCGGCGGGCGGCGATGGCGCAGTGTCGCTTGCGGTCGGGGCACGGGCGGCGTCGGCGGCGACCGGATCGGCCAGCCGCTCGAACCTTTCCTTCGGAATCTGTTCGGTCATGTGCGATCGCAAGTTAGGCCAAGAGGGTGAAGGAAAAGCGAGCGACCCCTGCCCGTCGCCGCAATGACCGAACGGTGCGGTCAAGCTTGACTACCATGCGCGCGGGGACTAGATCAAGCCTGACCGAACCGTTCAGTCAGCATGAATGACTTTCACACGCGAACATAATCCCGGGCTGGAGGAAGCGCAGACCGACCTCGAGGCGGAGGCCGGAGCCCACGCCGCCAATCCGCTGGACAACGCCAAGGCCCGCCAGATCCTGGACGGCGCGCGGACGATCTTTCTCGCCGAGGGTTTCGACGCGGCCTCGATGAACGATATCGCGCGCGAGGCCGGCGTCTCGAAAGGCACGATCTACTCCTACTTTCCGTCGAAAGACGCGCTGTTCACGGCGCTGATCCGCGAGGACAAGCGCCAGCAGGCGGAGCAGCTGTCGATCTACGACGACCCCGACGGGCCGATCGACGAGGTTCTTCCGCGCATCGGTTTCGCGCTCATGGATGTCATCCTCGAGCCCGCCCATGTCGCGCAGACGCGGACGATCGCGGCGGTCGCGCCCAGGTTTCCGGAGATCGGACGCGCCTTCTACGAGGCGGGACCGGAATACGGCCATCGCCGGTTCGCGGACTTTCTGGAGCGGCGCGCGGCCAGGGGCGAACTCGTCATCGAAAATTTCGAGCTGGCCGCCGAGCAATTCTTCAATCTCGCGCAGGGCGTCCTGTTCAAGAAGATGCTGTTCACCGCCCAACCGAAGCCCCCGCGCGCGGAAATCCAGGCGACCGTGGACGCGGCGGCGCGTGTGTTCCTGAAGTCCTACGGCGCGCGCTGACGTCACGCGAGCGCGAAACTGTCCGGCCGCGCCTTCGCCCAGGCGTTGCGGAAGCGCGGGTCGTCGCAACCGTTCAGCAGCGCGCCGGACTCCAGCGGGCGATAAAGCTCCTCGAAGCCGACGATCTCGCGCGGCGACACGCGGCGCGCGAAATGCGCGACGGTGAAATCGCTGGGGTGGTCGAGGCCCGCTGCGGCGGTGAGTTCGGCGAGCGTCATCAGCGTCGAGCGATGGAAGCGATAGACGCGCTCGGCCTTGTCGGGCACGACGAGCGCGCGCATGCGGTCGAGGTCCTGCGTCGCCACGCCTGTCGGGCACCTGTCGTTGTGGCAGGATTGCGACTGGATGCAGCCGAGCGCGAACATGAAGCCGCGCGCGGCGTTGCACCAGTCGGCGCCGAGCGCGATCGCACGGGCGATGTCGAACGCGCTGACGATCTTGCCCGCCGCGCCGATCCGGATTTTTTCGCGCAAGCCGATTCCGACCAGCGCATTGTGCGCGAAGCTCAGGCCCTCGCGCATGGGCATGCCGAGGTGATCCATGAATTCGAGCGGCGCCGCGCCCGTGCCGCCTTCCTTGCCGTCGATGACGATGAAGTCCGGCGTCAGCCCCGTCTCCAGCATGGCCTTGCAGATGGCGAGAAACTCGACCGGCTGGCCGATGCAGAGCTTGAAGCCCGCGGGCTTGCCGCCGGACAGGCGGCGCATCTCATCGACGAAACGGACGAGCTCGACCGGGGTCGAAAAGGCGGAATGGCGCGCCGGCGAAACGCAATCGGCGCCCATCGGCACGCCGCGCATCGCGGCGATTTCCGGCGTCAGCTTCGCGGCGGGCAGGACGCCGCCGTGGCCGGGCTTGGCGCCCTGGCTCAATTTCAGCTCGACCATCCTGATCTGCGGATCGACGGCCATCTTCGCGAACAGGTCCGGCGAAAAGCGCCCGTCGGCCGCGCGGCAACCGAAATAGCCGGAGCCGATCTCCCAGATGAGGTCGCCGCCGTTCTCGCGATGATAGGGGCTGACGCCGCCCTCGCCGGTATCGTGCGCGAAGCCGCCGCGCTTCGCCCCGGCGTTGAGCGCGCGGATGGCGTTGGCGCTGAGCGCGCCGAAGCTCATCGCGGAGATGTTGAGGATCGAGGCGGAATAGGGCTGCGCGCAATCGACGCCGATCTTCAGGCGATGCGGCTCCTCGCTCGGCGTCGTCGGCGCGACGGAATGACGGACGAACTCGAAGCCCTCGGCATAGACGTCGAGCTCGGTGCCGAAGGGCCGCTTGTCCAGCTCGCCCTTGGCGCGCTGGTAGACGAGCGCGCGCTTGTCGCGCGAGAAGGGCGCGCCGGTCTTTTCGTCCTCGAAGAAATATTGCCGGATTTCCGGCCGGATCTTTTCGAGCAGGAAGCGCAGATGCGCGGAGATCGGGTGGCTGCGCAGGATGGCGTGGCGCGGCTGCAGGAGATCGCGGACGCCGAGCGCGGTCAGGCCGAGAGATATGGCCGCCAGCAACAGAAAGAAGCCGCCGAAGATCGGCGAGACCATCGCCACCAGAAGGAAGAATGGCGCGCCGAGGACGGAAAGCGTCAGGGGCAGGTAGCGCAGCGTGAAGGCCAGTGCGAGCTTTTCCATGTCCCCTCCTCCCGGAAGAACGGGTCCGCCGGCCGCCCCGCGGAGCGACGGGCCGGCGGCGGCCATCGAAGCGAGTGTTAACGCCAGCAGCCTATGACGCGCCGATGACGGGCGTCACGTGTCGGGCTCCGTCAGATGAAACTTCAGGTAGTTGATGCGCACGCGATCGCTGTCGCCGGGCTCCAGCACATCGACATAGCGGTGGTCGAAGGCGATCTCGGGCGAGAGATAGGTCTTTCGCGCGCGCACGGTCTGCGCGGCGGATTCGTCGTAGCCCTCGATCATGACGACGATGGAGCCTTCCGCCGCTTCGAGCGCGGCGGCGTCCATGCCGAACAGCGGGCTCGTCTCGTCGATGGCGTGGATGATCGTCCAGCTCAGCACGAACAGCGGCGATTGCGCGCGCAGGAGCGGCAATTCGGCGAAGCGCCGGAAGGTCTCGCCTTCCGCAGTCCTGATGGTGGTCGAGAGCCAGACTTTCGCGACCGGCGCGGAAATGGCGTTGAGCCTCTCGTTCGCCGCGCGCAGCATCAGGCTGCGATTGCCGTCATGCGTCGTGACGACGGCGCGCTCGGCGAACAGGATGCGCGCGCGCGGCCGCGAGAAGCGGTAGAAGATGAGGCCGGTCAGCAGCGCCGTGGTGAAAACGCCGGTATAGAGTTCGGCGCTCGCGACGACATGGCCGTAGATCGATTGCGGATACATGCCGCCGTAGCCGACGGTCGTCAGCGTCTGGATACTGAAGAAGAGGTAATGCAGAAAATCGCCGTCGGCGTTGGCGATCGGCCTGTCGCCGAGCGAATAGATCGTGGCGAAGACGCAATTGAGCGACAGGAAGGCGAGAGTCGCGCCGAGGAAGAAGACGGGCCAACTGACGGTGAGGCTGCGGTGGGCGAAATCCGACCAGAAATCCGCTTCGAGGCCAACCGACTCGACTTCGCGCCCGCCCAGATTGAGGCGGCGCATTCTCGGCCCGTTGATCTTGCGATGCGACATGCTGCGCGTTCATAGCGCAGGCTGAGCCTTGTTGCGAAGTCTCTATTGGCGGGGCGCGACCAGCATGGGCATGCCGCCCTGCGGGCGCAGCGTGATGCGCTGGACCGGCCGCACGACGTGGCCCGGCGCGAGATCGAAGCGGAATGCGCGCGTGAGATGGGCGAGCACGATGATCGCCTCCTGCATGGCGAAGCCCATGCCGATGCACACGCGCGGGCCCGCGCCGAAGGGAATGTAGGCGAAACGGTCGATGCGCTCGCGGTTCTCGCCGAGAAAGCGCGCGGGATCGAAGACGTCGGCCCGGTCCCATAGCGTCTTGTGACGATGCAGCAGGAAGGGCGAGACGGTGACGACCGAACCCGCGCTGATCTTCTTGCCGCAGATGACGTCGTCGGCGATCGCCGCGCGGCTGAGGAAGGCGGCGGGCGGATAGAGGCGCAACGATTCCTCGAGGACCGCCTTCGTCACGGGCATGCGGTCGGCCAGTTCCTCGATCGGCCCGGCGTTCAACTGCGCGTCGGCTTCGGCCTCCACCTCGGCGCGCCAGTCGGGCGCCTGCGACAGCAGGTAGAAGGTCCAGGTGAGCGCGTTGGCCGTGGTTTCGTGGCCGGCGCCGATGAAGGTGACGATGTTGGAGCGCAGGTCCTCCTCGCGCATGCCGCGCCCGGTTTCCGGGTCCTGCGCCTGGAGAAGCAGCGTGAGTATGTCGCGCGGCGCGGCGTCGCCCCCGGCGATCAGCTTGCGGCGCGCGGCGATGATGTCGTCGACGGCGCCGGCGAACCATTCGAGCGTCTTCTGCCCGCGCATGCGGCCGAGGCGCGGCAGGAATTGCGGCAGACCCAGCAGGTCGAAGGGATCGAGCCGGCCGACCGTGTTGAAATAGCGGTTGACCGCGCTCTGGAACTCGCTCGTGTCGCGCCCCAGCCCTTGCGAGAACAGGGTGTGCTCGAGGATTTCGAGAGTCAGGCGCGACATTTCCTCGTGCATGTCGACGCGCTGGCCGGGCCGGCGCCGCGACAGGCGCGCAACGCCTTCGCGGGTCGAGGCGGCCATGGCTTCGGCGAAGGCGGACACCTGACGCGGCGTGAACAGCGGCGCGAGCGAGCGCCGCTGGGCGCGCCAGCTTTCCCCTTCGGCCGTCAGCAGGCCCTCGCCGAGGCCGGGCTTCAGCACGCGCAACTGCAGATCGTCCTTGCGGTAGTTGGCCGCGTTGTCGAGGAAGATGCGCCGCACGCCCGCGGGGTCGCTCACCACGGCGCGTTCGCCGAGGATGGAGCGGCCGACGAGCACGGGCTCCTCGTAATGGCGGCGGGTCCAGATCTCGATCGGATTGCGGCGCAGCGCGGCGATCATGCCGAACACGCCGAGCGGCGTTTCGCGCGGCGTGGGCGCCGGGGGACGAAAGGCGAGCGTTGCGGCGGTCATCCGGTATCCTGCGAATGCGAAAACGTGCGTGCGCAGGATATTGCGCATGGCTTGTGGCGCCAATTCGACCGGCGCGCCGCAAAAGTCAGACGGACGACCGCAAATTGCGCCGGACGGTGAAAATCCCCTGGGGGTCGCGCCGCTGCACGAGCGTGATGAGGTCGCGCGCGACCTTCTTGGCGTGCAGCGTGCTCAGGGCGTCCGCGTGCGCGACCGCGCGACAGGATTCATCGTGAACGCCGACGCTGAATTCAGACAGCGCGCCATCGCGCCGCACCCATATCCGGTAGCTTCCCATGGCGGCCTCCCGAGCGATCCGGAAGGCCGCAGGGTCGCCGATGCGTTTGCAACACGCAAATCAAATTGTCCGCAATTCCGCGATGCGCCGCTGCGGCGCGGCGGCGTGGAGTCCACGATGTTTCCGTTGCTTGCCGTCGCGTGGCGCCGCAACGCGGTCGGCGCGGGCGTTCAACTCTTCGTGAGCTTCCGCGGCGTCAGCGGATCGCGCCGGTCGGTTCGGCGTCGTCGCCGGGATCGAAAGCGCCGTCGTCCCGGATCGTGGCCGGCGGCCGCAACCCATGCGGACTGAGCGCCAGCGCGCGCTGCACGCTTGCGGGATCGAAGGCCTTCTCGCGGCGCGGCGGCTCCGGCGGCAGGCCGACGCTCGGTCCCGAATGCATGGCGTAGGTATTGTCGCCCGGCAGACGCTTGACCTGCGCGATGTCGGTCTCTTCCTCGAGATCGGGCGCCTCCGGCAGATTGTCGCGGTCGGGGGCGGGCGAGAGTGTCGGGATCGCCGGCTTGCAGATGCGGCGCAGGCCCTTGCGGCTCGAGCCGTGCATGGCGAGATCGACATGGATGTGGTCGTAATGAAAGGCGTTGGAGCCCGGCGCCAGCACCGTGGTGAAGCGATCGCAGGCGCCGCCCTGCGCCTCGCGCAGGAAGGCCTTGGTCTGCTCGTCGCCGCGCGTCCAGTCGCGGCGGATGACGATGGAGCGGCCGTCGGCGAGCACGAAGCCGCCGATGTCCATGGCGTTGCCGAAGGAATGTTCCGACAGGCGCGCGCCGATCTGGTTGTTCATGCCGCGGCAGGAATAGGCGCCCATCGTGTTGATCTGCACGACCGGCTGGCCGAAACGCGCCTGCGCGGCAGGCTGCAGGGTGGAGCCGACCCAGTCGTCGAGTTCGGCGACCATCGAGCAGTCGAGCGTCATGCGCGAGTTGAGCTTGACCGTGCCGCCCTGCAGGGCGGTGACGTGCAGCGGCCGCGTGAGGCCGCAGATGCCGGGCCCGCTGATTTCCGGCGCGGGCTGCACATAGGCCGAGACCTGCACGCGCTTTTCGGCGAAGCAGGCGTTCTCCGCGGCCGTGCGCCAAGCCGGCCGCTTCGGCCTGTCGTAGACCGAGCAGGCCGACAGGAGCGACAAGAGAACGCCAAGGGCGAGATATGGCAATACGCGACGCGCCATCTGCGTAGCGATGCGGCAGGCGCGTTAACGGTCGTGAAAAAAAGAAGGTTAACGCATCGAATTTGTCGGAGTGTTTCGTTTACGCCGCCGGACGGCGGCGCCACGCGCCGGCTTCGACCGGGTCGGCGTAGCCATCGCAAAACGTAAAAAAAGACGCCGGCGGAGGACCGCCGGCGCCTGATGCGGAAGGAAGGATCAGATCTGCGGACCCTGATCCGTCTGGTTCTGCTGCGCGCGTCGCTCGTTCATGAAGCGATCGAATTCCTCACGGTCGCGGGCGCGGCGCAGCTTGTCGAGATGCTCGGCGAAATCGCGCTCGGCCTGGACGAGCTTCTGGCGCTCTTCCTCGAGGCGGGCGAGTTCCGCCGACCGCCAGTCGTCGAAGGCGCTGTTGCCGGTCGGGCGCGGGCTAGAGAAAGGTTTCCATTCGCTGCGACCCCAATCGGCGGCGCTCCATTGGGCGCGCTTCGCCATGCAACGTCCGCGCATTTCCGAACCCCTTTCCTGAACGAAATCGACCAGATCCTGATCCGGACGGCCTTCGCGCTTCTGCCAGATCTTCAGGAAGAGAATGGCGAGGCCGATCGGCCAGAAGACGATGAAGCCGAGGATCATCGCGAAGAGCTCGACGCCCCGCCAGCGCACCCGCCGCGAACGGCGGCCGCCGGGATTGGCCGAACCATCGAATGTGCCTTGATAGACGCTCATGTTCCTCTCCATCGGCCGGGCCCCTGTTGGCCGCCGATATGAATGTAATTTACATTTACATTTGGAGAGCGTCCAGAGGGCGGCGGATTAAATGTTGGTAATGGGAGAAGCTCGGTCAGTCTCCCAAATGTTGCTATAATGTTCTCGATTTCAGCGAGTCGGAGGCGCGCTGCGCGCATGGACAACGAGCCAGTTCACTTGATCGAAGACGAAAGCGGGGACCGGTTCTTGGTCTATGCCGGAAGGCAGGGCCTTAAGCTGGACATACGCTATGAAGGCGACGACCTCTGGATGACCCAGGCACAGATCGCGCATCTGTTTGGCGTCGACCGGTCTGTGGTCGGTAAGCACCTGGCGAACGTCTATGCCGAGGGCGAACTGAGCCAAGAGGGAACAAGTGCAAAAATTGCACAAGTTCGACAGGAGGGGGCCAGACAAGTCGAGCGGCAGCTAGAGCATTACAACTTGGATGCGGTGATCTCTGTCGGTTATCGAGTTTCCTCGGCTCAGGCGACCGTCTTCAGGCGATGGGCCACCGAAATTCTGGTTCAGTTCGCCAAGAAGGGTTTTGTCGTTGACGCGGTCCGCCTCAAGCAACCGGAGAATAGTGATCGAATCGCCGAGCTTCGCGAGATCATTCGCGACATTCGGTCGGACGAAGCAAATGTTTATCGCGAGCTTAAGCGCATCTGTTCGATGTGCCAAGATTACGATCCCGCGTCCGAGGCGTCTCGGGAATTCTACCAGCACACGCAGGCCAAGCTGGTCTATGCCGTTGTAAGCCAAACGCCTGCCGAGATCATCGCTGGCCGCGCGGATCATCGTCTCGAGAACATGGGCCTTCAAACTTGGCCCAATGACAACATTCGCAAAAGCGACGTGACGGTGTCGAAGAACTATCTTGCCGAAGCCGAGATTCGAGAACTGAACCGTCTCACGACCATCTTGCTGGACATTTTCGAGGACCAGCTCGACATCGGTCGAATTGTCGTCATGCGGGATGCGCAGGAACTGCTGGAGCGTCAGCTGGCTCAGTTGGGACGCGCCGTACTTCGCGGAGGCGGTCGCATCAGCAGGTCGCAAGCCGACAAGGCCGCCGAAGCGGAGTACGAGAAATTTGATCAGCGACGGACGATCGCCCGGCGGCAAGAAGCCGACGAGCGCATTGCAGCGCTAGCCAAAGAGGCCCGGACGCTCCCGAAGTCGCCGCGGCGTGGCGGCTAGCCATCCTTTGTCGACACTCTAATGCCCGTTGACCTTCTCGCTCGCCCTTGCCGCGACGATGGCGTCGGCGTGCTTGCCGACGACCTCGGCGAGATGGTCGAATTTGCACGTATAGGAGCCGACGCCCGAGGTCGCCGAGCGCAGGTCGACGATCAGGCCGCCCATTTCGGCTTCGGGGATCTGCGCCTCCAGCACGTCCCAGCCTTCCCAGCCGGGCCGGCCGTCGAAGCCGAGGATCTGTCCGCGCCGGCCCGAGACGATGGCGGTCGCCCGCGACATGGCCTCGCTCGGCACCGCGACGGAAACGGCCAGGATCGGCTCCAGCAGCGCCGGCCCGCATTTCTCCAGCGCCTCCTGCATGCCGATGCGCGCGGCCGTGCGGAAGGCCATGTCCGACGAGTCGACCGTGTGGTAGGAGCCGTCGACCAGCGTGACGGCGACGTCGACGACCGGGAAGCCGAGCGGCCCCTGCGCGCAGGCGTCGCGACAACCGGCCTCGACGGAGGAGAAATATTGCCGCGGCACCGAGCCGCCGTGCACCTTCTCCTCGAAGGCGAAGCCCGCGCCGCGATCCTGCGGCCGCACGTCGATCACGACATCGCCGAACTGGCCGTGGCCGCCGGACTGCTTCTTGTGGCGGCCGCGCACATGCGCCGTGTGGCGGATGGTCTCGCGATAGGCGACGCCGCTCTTCTTCGCCTCGACCGTCACGCCGAAGCGCGCGGACAGGCGTTCGAGCGCGACGCGCAGGTGCATCTCGCCCTGGCCCGACAGTTTCATCTCGCCGGATTGCTGATCCTGCGTGAAGACGAGCGAGGAATCCTCCTCCGTCAGTTTCGCCATGGCGGCGGCGAGTTTGACCTCGTCCTTGCGATCCCTGATCGCGAGCGACAGCGCATGCACGGGCTGCGGCGTCGGCGGACGGCCGGAAATCTGCTGCGGCCTGCCGCCCTTGATGTCGCCGATCGTCTCGCCCGAGGCGATGTGATCGAGGCGGCCGAAGGCCAACGTGTCGCCTTCCTCGGCCTTGCCGACCTTGGTGGAGGCGGAGCCGATCATGCGCGAGAGCGAGGCGATGCGATCCTCGCCGCCGTTGGCGCCGAGAACCGTCGCCCCATCCGCGAAGGACCCGCGCAGAACGCGCACGATCGACAGCTTGCCGCCGTGCGCCGTGTGCACCGTCCGCATGGACTGGCCGATCGCCGGTCCGGCGTCGGCGACGCCCAGGCGCGCGCGGGTCTGCGCGATGTTGGGCGATTCATGGCGCAGCGCCTTCAGCAGGCGCGTCACGCCGTTGCCGCGCTCGGCCGAACCGATCAGCATCGGCACGACATGGCCGTCGCGCAATTCGCGCGCGAGATCGTCGA
>DAIRCS010000129.1:0-10509 GCA_036796555.1 Rhodoblastus sp.
CCAGAATGTTGTAGATGTTCTTCGCGAAGAAGAAGCAGACGACGAACAGGACCAGGAAGGCGCCCAGCGCCTTGATGAGCCGCGAGCGCAGCTCGATCAGATGTTCCATCAGCGGCGCGCGCGTGGCGTCGATGTCGGCCTGGCTCATGCGCGCTTTTCCGCCAGCTTCCCGGGTTCCTCGTGCGGGGCTTCGACGGGAACAGGCTCAGCCGCGGCCGTCTCGATCTTCCGAGGTTCGACCACGGGCGCCGCGATGACCGGCGCATCCTCGAAGGCCGCTTCCACCGCCAGCTTGTCCGGCGGGGGGGCATGGTCGATGCTCAGATCGCCGATCTCCGGCGCCTCGGCCGGCTGAACCGGCCCTGGCGTCACATCGCCTTCCACGGCGGCGGTGATCTGTTCCTTGACGTCGCGTATGGGATCGAAGGCGACGTCCACCTTGGCGAGGTCGGCCGCGCTCTCGACTTCCTTCTTGAGGTTCTCGACGTCGGCCTCGCGCATGGCCTCCATGAACTGGCCCTGGAACTCGGCGGCCATGCGCCGCATCTTGCCCACGACCTGCCCGACCTGCCGCAGCACGCGCGGAAGATCCTTCGGCCCGATCACGATGAGCGCGACCACGCCGATGACGACGAGTTTGCCGACGTCGAAATCCAACATCCTGTGACGACCCCGCGCGGGCCGACGGGCGAGCGGGCCGTCAGACCTTGCGCGCGTCGGCCTTGTCGACCGTCGCGGCGGTCTGGTGGTCGATCGTCTTCATCGGCTCGGCCGGACGCTTGGCGGTTTCGGCCTCGTCGTCCTCGGCCATGCCCTTCTTGAAGGATTTGATGCCCTTGGCGACGTCGCCCATGATGTCGGAGATCTTGCCCTTGCCGCCGAACAGCAACAGGGCGATGCCGCCGACAACCAGCCAGTGCCAGATCGAAAAGGAACCCATCTCACCACTCCCTCAGGCGAAGCCGGCCGGGCCGGCCTGCGCCTCCGCCGCGCGAACGACGCAGCGGCTTTGCGCGGAACCTAAGACGCCGAAACGCCAAAAACAAGGCGAGAGGCCGTTTCGCGCAGCCTATCTAGCGTATGGCGTAAACGGGCCCGACATGGGCGACCTCGCCGTCCGGGCCGCGCGCGATGCAATAGCTCTTCGGCCTGGGCGTCCAGGCCGAGACGTCCGACCGCTCGATGCAGGCCGGATATTGGTCGAGGCATTTCGCCTGCGTCGGAAAGCTGCCCCCGCCGGTTCGCGCCGCCGCCATCGCCTCCCGCCAGGCCTTGTCGCAAAAGGGCGCGCCGAACTCGGCCCGGCACTGTTGCTCGTCTGCAACGACGGCGCCGCCCGGACAGGCGGGCTGCATGAGCCTCCAGCCCATGAAGGCGGCGACCGCAACGATGAAAGCGATGACGAAAGGCATTTGGGCTCAATGATTTGCACGAGCGGATCGCTGATCCGCGCAGCGTAAACGCGCCCGCGCGTTTCGCAAGGGTTTCGTAGGCTTAACCGCCATTAGCCGCGTTTGCGGCGCCGTTCGGTAAGGTCGCGGCGCGAGGGTCAGGCCAAGAAAGGCGTCATTCCCATGCGCAGGCCGCTCGCCCTCCTGATGCTCTCCACAGCCCTCGCGCTGTCGCCCGCGCTCGCGCGGGCGGAATCGCGGGCGGTCGAGCAATCCCGCTTCATCAACGGGACGGTGGGCGCGGTGGCGGGCGCGCTGGTCGGAGGGCCGATCGGGCTCATCGCCGGCGCAGCCCTCGGCTACAGCATGGGACCGGAAATCGCGGGCACGCAGGCGACCTTCGGCCAGCGCCGGCGCGTGACGCGCCATGCGCGGCGCGGCCGGACGGGCGCGCGCTCCACCAGAATCGTGCTCGACTGCGCCAACCCGGCGAATCAGGAAAACCCCGCCTGCATCGATTTCTGGGCGAAGCGCCGGCAGCTCCAGCCACAGCAGGCGCTCTACCCGCAGCAGACGGCCTATCCGCAGCCGGGCCTCGCCGCACAGCCCGGCTATGCGCAGCAGCCCGTCTACATGGCGCCGGCGCAACACGGCTATTCGCCCCTGCCCGCGCAGCTCCCGCAGCAGGCCGGCGACCCGCGCCAGCGCAATTTCAATCCGCGGCAGAACCCGCTGGTGCCGCCGCCCACCGCCTTCGGCGGCGCCGCGCAATATTCGGCCGCGCTGTCGGGCCCCAACGCCCCGGGCCAGCAGGGCGCGAGCGGCGGCTACGCCGGAAGCTATTCCGCTCCGGCGCCGCAGGGCTACGGATATGGCCAGGTGCAGGCGGCGCCGGTTCCGGTGCCGCGCTAGCGTCCGACGCTTCTCAGTTCGCCGCCGTTTCCAGCCGCCCGGCGTCGCCATGTCGCCACCGCCGGCGGCAGCCAAAACGCCCGCAGCGTATCCGCGCGTTGCGCTGATATCTGAGCCGCGGCCCCTGCCGCGCCTCGGTCCCTGTGGGAATGGCGACCAGGGCGGCAAGCGCGGCCGCGGCGCCGAGAAATTCCCTTCGCGATTTCATGTCGACCTCCGGGAGTTCGACCTGTGGCCTGTGTCCACAATAGCCGAGCTTCCGCCCGTGCGGCGCGCGCGTCAAGCGCCGGCGGATCAGCGCCTGGCGATCGGCGACGCCCAGTCGAGCGCGGTGATCGACAGGTAGCCGCCGATCCAGGCGCCGAGCGCGGCGAACAGCACATAGGCCCAGTTGGACGTGTAGCTGATGACGGCGAAGGCCGAGAGCATGTACCAGGCCGAAGACCAGCTCGCCGCAGCCACGCGCTTGCGCGCGCTCACGGCGGCGTTGAAGAAGACGTAGACCGCATCCGTGACCGCGGTCGACAGAAAGACGCCGAGGGCGATCAGAACATCGATCTGGGGAAGATGTAGAAAAGACATGGGAAACTCCTGCAAGCAGGAACATGGCAATAGATTCGGGCCTTCTCGGGCCGGGGCTTTTTCTTACGTTCTTTCAGTGTATTAGGGCGGAGATTTCAAGAAATGATTCCGGCGCCCGGCGCCGGGCGGTCAAAGGACGGGCGGTTCATGGGCGCATCCGGGACGAAAGCGAGGCGGCCTGTCGGCTTCCTGATCATGCTGGCGACAGGCGCACTCGCGTGGGGCCTGCTGCTGCACGACGCCTTCAGGTTCAGCCCCGGCGGCGGCGACAGCGTCGTCAGTTCCGCCTTCGTCGTCATCTACGACGTGCTGATGGTCTGGACCGCGCTGGTCGTGCTGACGGCGGTCGCCGCCATCCAGGGCGCCATGCCCGCCGGCGGCTGGATCGCGGCCGTCGTGCTGCTGCCGGCGTCCGGCGCGGCGACGGTCGCGGCCATCGATCTGGCCTCGCGCGGCGGACGGTGGGCGCTATTGGCGCCATGCATCCTGCCGCCGCTCATCGCCGCCTATGCCGCGTGGGCTCGGTTTGCGGGACTGCGCGGCGCCATGCCCGTAAAGGCTGCGACCTATGGCGTCTGGGGGCTTGTGGCGGCCATGTCGGCCGCGGTCGCCGCGGCGGCGATGTAGCCGGGGCCGTCATCGCGAGCCAACGGGTCGCGCGGAGCGCGCCCGATGACAGGCTCCGCGAAGCAATCCATCCCGCGACTGGTCCAGCATGCGGGGATGGATTGCCGCGTCGCTCCGGCTTTCGCCTGCGCTCCTCGCAATGACGGCGGCGGCCTTCAATAATGCGGCGGCGGGGGCTCGGGCTCGTTGCGCGCGGGATAGGCATTGCGCACCTCCTCCCGCAGCATTTTCAGTTCCCGCTCCAGCGCGTCGATCCGCTTCCACTGCGCGGTGACGGTCTCGTTCAACTCAGCGATCGTATGATCCTGATGCGCGATGCGGATTTCGAGGGCGTCGAGGCGGTCGGTCATTCGAATATCGCAACCAGTTTGGCGAGGACGTCGTCCACGATTTCCTGTGGTGCGCTCTCGATTTTTCGCGCGCGACGCGCCGACAGGTCCATCGCGCGGGGCTGGTCGCAACGCACGATGCCATGCGTCTTGAGGCCCGCGCCGTCGAGCGACACGGCAAAGCCGCGCGCGCGGGCGAAATTGCCGCCTGTCGTAATCGGCAGGACGACCGGAGTCTGCATCACACGATTGAAGGCAGTCGCGGAGACGATCATGACCGGCTGCATGCCCTGCTGCTCATGACCAGCGGTCGGGTCGAGCGAGACCATCCAGATGTCGCCGCGCTCCATCTAGAGAAGCTCGGAGCCCTGCGGCCTGCCGTCGAGCCACTCGTGATCCTCGACTGAGACCTCGGCGCCGGAGTCGCATTCGGCGAGAAGGTCGGCCAGCGCATAGCGCTTCTTCGGCGCGGGCTCGATGACGAGCTTGCCGTCGGCGACGACTACAGCGACCTCGGCCCCCGCCCGCAGGTTCAGGAGATCGAGAAGCGCGGGAGGAATCGCCAGCATGACGGATCCGCCGACTTTGCGGAGGGTGGTTGTGGGCATAACGCTCCTTATAATATCATACACAAATATAACAATTCAGAGAAATTTGCCAGTGCGCTTAGAACATTCCATGAACACAAAGTCGCCATGATTGCCAGCAAGCTTAGACGTGATCACCGCGAATCAGGACGATTTCAAATGGCTAAGCAACCGGGACTCGATGGTCGTCATAGAGATTCGGATGGGCAGACGCGCGCCAAAAACGGCAATACGCGCGTCGATACCCTTCGCGAAACGTATGGCGACGATTTCGGCGGGAACATCAGAGGCGACGCCAAGCTCAGCACGCTTCTGGATCGAACCGACTCAAGATCGTTGAGCGATTACCTGAAGAAGAAATAGACGAAGCTGAGGCGCAGATCGGAGACGCCAATGGCGCAGCCTAGCAACAAGATTGTTCGTCTTGGCCGGCTCCCAAAATATCTTGAGAGTTATTGCATTTACAGCGGTACGCATCTGCCACGAGACGCACGGAGCAAGGAACACATCATCCCTCTTTCGCTCGGTGGCAACCGATTAACAACAATTTTCGTGTCTCGCGAACTAAACAGCTTGTTCGGATCGGTCATCGATGGAGCAATCGAAAAAGACCCCATGATCTCCTTCGGCCGGCGCGACACTTGTTCGCGCGGTCACAGTGGGTCTCGCAGTGAACCCGAATGGCGAAATGCCGTTTTGTGGAATCCCAAAACTTCACTCTTCAGTGGCGAGGGGAATTTCACACTGCGTTTTCCGAAAGGCCGGCCTATTGCCCTAAACAATCGAACCAGAGAAATTCGCGATGCCGCAAGTGCAGAGCATGCGTTCGTAATTTGGAATATGAAAATTGACCACGTCGCGCGCCTTAAATTCACTCTCAAGACATTTTTGGGAATTGGTTGGCAGCTCTTTCGCGAGGAATTTCTAGAAGCTGTAGACACAACTTGTCTTCGGAAAATTTTGCGATGTTCGATCCAACTTGTTGAAGGCATTGGGGAAGGCGGCATCTCTTTCACTGACGGATTCATAGAAAGTACGCCTGCTGCAAGAGAGCGCGACGACAAGTTGGCTCGTGCAATCACCAGGAAGGGCCTAACCACCGTCATGATTCGACAGGATGGAGGGCAGCTGAATTGGTCGACCACCTGTCTGGGTTATTTTGTTGGTAGCGTTTGGCTCCCACAAACCCAGCCGCTTCTTGCCGGCGATCTGGCAAATGGCGATGGACTGCTATTCACGTTTAACAACCGCGGATATTCCGTCGAACGCGTCGAGAAGCATCGATTGCTTTAATAAGCCCTTACACCAGCCGGCTCTGCGTCTTGGCCGCCTCGATGAAGCTCGCGAACAGCGGGTGCGGCTCGAAGGGGCGGCTCTTCAGTTCGGGATGATACTGCACGCCGATGAACCACGGATGGTCGGCATATTCCACCGTCTCGGGCAGCAGGCCGTCGGGCGACATGCCGGCGAAGATCAGGCCGCATGCCTCCAGCCGATCCTTGTAAGCCGTGTTGACCTCGTAGCGGTGGCGGTGGCGTTCGGAGATATCGGTGTCGCCGTAGATGCCGGCGATTTTCGAGCCCGCCTTCAGGTGGGCCTTGTAGGCGCCGAGCCGCATCGTGCCGCCGAGGTCGCCGGAGGCGGCGCGCTTTTCGAGTTCGTTGCCGCGCATCCATTCGGTCATGAGGCCGACGACCGGCTCCGGCGTCGGGCCGAATTCGGTGGAGCCGGCGTTCGACACGCCGGCCAGCGCGCGCGCGGCCTCGATGCAGGCCATCTGCATGCCGAAGCAGATGCCGAAATACGGCACCTTGCGTTCCCGCGCGAACCGCGCCGCCAGGATCTTGCCTTCCGAGCCGCGCTGGCCGAAGCCGCCCGGCACGAGAATGCCGTGGACATGCTCGAGATAGGGCGCGGGGTCCTTGCCCTCGAATATCTCGCTCTCGATCCAGTCGAGATTGACGCGCACCCGGTTCGCCATGCCGCCGTGCGCCAGCGCCTCGATCAACGATTTATAGGCGTCCTTCATGCCGGTATACTTGCCGACGATGGCGATGGTGACTTCGCCCTCCGGGTTGTGGATGCGCTCGGAGACGGCGTTCCAGCGGCTCATGTCCGGGCGCGGCGCGGGCTCGATGCCGAAGGCATGCAGCACCTCGCGGTCGAGACCGGCGGCGTGGTAGGCGGCCGGCACGTCATAGATGTTGGAGGCGTCGCGCGCCTCCACCACGGCGCTTTCGCGCACGTTGCAGAACAGGCCGAGCTTGCGGCGCTCCTCGGGCGGGATCGGCCGATCGGTGCGGCACAGGAGGATGTCGGGCTGGATGCCGATCGAACGCAGCTCCTTGACGGAATGCTGCGTCGGCTTGGTCTTGAGCTCGCCGGCGCTCGGGATGAAGGGCAGCAGCGTCAGATGGATGTAGCACGAGTGCCCGCGCGGCAGATCGTTGCCGAGCTGGCGGATCGCCTCGAAGAAGGGCAGGCCCTCGATGTCGCCGACCGTGCCGCCGATCTCGATGAGGACGAAATCCACGCCCGCGTTGCCGGACAGCGCGAATTCCTTGATGGCGTTGGTGACGTGCGGGATGACCTGGATTGTCGCGCCGAGATAGTCGCCGCGCCGCTCCTTGGCGATGATGTCCTGGTAGATGCGGCCGGTGGTGATGTTGTCCTGCTTGTTGGCGGGACGGCCGGTGAAGCGCTCGTAATGACCGAGGTCGAGGTCGGTCTCCGCGCCGTCGTCGGTCACGAAGACCTCGCCGTGCTGATACGGGCTCATCGTGCCGGGATCGACGTTGAGGTAGGGGTCGAGCTTTCTCAGCCGCACGGTATAGCCGCGCGCCTGCAGAAGGGCGCCGAGCGCCGCCGAAGCCAGACCTTTGCCGAGCGAGGAGACCACGCCGCCGGTGATGAAAATGTACCGCGCCATGGGATTTGAGCCGTATCCCTTTTGAATCGATTCGGGGAGCGGAGAATCGCGCTTCCCACATGTGGGTTTTCCAGGGCGCCGGAGCCCCAAAAGAGAAGGGGCCGGTCGCCCGGCCCCTGCCCCTCAATTGCGACTGCTTACTGCGACTTCGGCACCTGCGGCCCGGTGGGGGCCGGCGGGATGGCCGGGGCCGCGGGCTTCTGGTCCTGCATCTTCTGCAACTCGTTGAACAGGCCGCCCTTGCCCTCCGGCAGCGGCGGCGGGGCGTTGGTCCCGGCGGGCGCTGTCGGGGCGGACTGGCCGCCCTCGAAGATCGACTTCTGCTTGTGGTTCATGCTGGCGATCACGGTCAGCCCGATCGACGTCAGGAAGAAGATGGTCGCCAGAATCGCGGTGGCGCGGGTGAGCGCGCTGGCCTGGCCGCGGCCGGTGAAGAAGCCGCCGCCGCCACCGCCGCCGATGCCGAGCGCGCCGCCTTCCGAGCGCTGCAGCAGCACGACGACAACCAGCGCTGCGACCACCATGAGGTGGATAACGATGAGAACGGTCTGCATGGAATGTCCGAATTCGTGTCGGCCGAGGCCGATATCGTGCGGCCTTCTAGCCTATGCAAGAGGCGATGGCCAGTGGGCGCGCCGCCGCAGCCGCCTTGGCCATTCCGCAAACATGGCCCATGCTGCGGGCCGCATCGGAATTGGGGGATCTGATGATCTGCAAACGGGGATTTCTGGCGATCGCCGCGGGGTTGTTCGGCGCGGCCGCCTGCAGTCCGGCCGAGAGCGCTGGATCGCAGGGAGGCGCGCTGGCCGCCGCGCGCGACAGCGAATTCTTCAAGTGGTTTCATCTCACGCCGAGCCATGCGCCGCTGCCGGCCGCCGGTGGACAATGGATGTGTTTCCGGCCGGAAAGCGCGGAGATGCGGCCGATGGTCGAGATCGCAGCGCTGACCGACGGCGCCGACCGCATCCTCGCCAGCCGATTGAGCCTCGACCGGCGGTTCATCGACGGCCGCAGCGCGCCGTTCGCCCGCGACATCGCCAAGAGTTTCCTGCAATGGGCGGGACCGCGCCCGCGCGGACCGCAGCTCGCGCTCATCATAGGCCATATGGAGGTTCCGACCTTCGGCCTGCGCGGCGGCACGGTCCTCTACGGCGCGGGAGCGCCGAAGGCGCCGGCGCAGCCGGACGAAACGGGCTTTCTCGACGCCTATCTCGGTCGCAGGACGCAGGCGGAATTCGCGGAGGGCGGCGCGCAGGTGCGCGCGGTCAATGTCGCCGGCGTCCTGCCCGACCCCGCCGCTTCGGTCGAACCCGTCGCGACGCCCGGCGCATCGCCGCCGGCGGAAGCCTGGCTGTCGATCGAGGCGCGGCTCTAGAGATCAGCGGTAGACGCCCGCGATCCCCATGAAATCCTTGGCCTTCAGGCTCGCGCCGCCGACCAGCGCGCCGTCGACGTTCTTCACGCCCATCAGTTCGGCGGCGTTCTCCGGCTTCACCGAGCCGCCGTAGAGGATGCGGATGTCGACGCCCTTGCGGCCGTAGGTCTTTTCCAGCTTGGCCCGAATATGCCCGTGCATTTCGGCGACGTCGGCCGCCGTCGGGGTCAGGCCCGTGCCGATCGCCCAGACCGGCTCGTAGGCGACGACGATGTCGGTCGCCGGGAAATCCGGGTCGAGCGAGCCGTCGATTTGGCCACCGACTACATCCAGCGCCTTGCCGCCGACTCGCTCATCCTTCGTCTCGCCGACGCAGACGATGGCGGTCAGCCCCGCCTTGATCGCGGCCGCCGCCTTGGCGCGGACGATGGCGTCCGTCTCGCCGTGGTCGGCGCGGCGCTCGGAATGGCCGACGATTACGTAACTTGCGCCCGCGTCCTTCAGCATCTGGGCGGAAATGTCGCCGGTATGGGCGCCCGAGACCTTGGCGTGGCAATCCTGCGCGCCGATGGCGAGCGGCGAGCCCTGCGCCGCGGCCGCCGCCGCGGCGACCAGCGTGAACGGCGGACACAGCGCGGCTTCCGCCCGCCCTGCCCCACCCGCCTTCACCGCGTCGCGGATGGCGTCCAGCTCGGCCAGCGCGGCCTTGAGGCCGTTCATCTTCCAGTTTCCAGCGACGAGCGGGCGCGGCGCGGCCATGATTTTCTCCCCGGAGCGTTTTCGGCGTTATCCGCGGCAGGCGATAGCGAAGCTTCGCCCGCTCCGCAAGGCGCGCGTCGCCGCAGGAACCACGCCAGCTCCTGCTGGGGCCCGCGCCTCGCGGAAGCCAGTCAATCCCGCGGCGTCACGGCGCGCGCGAGGCGATGCCGATGGCGCGTGACGTCAAGCGCGAGCGAGAAGAACACGAGCGCGGCGCGCTGCAGATCGTTGGGCGTCCAGGCGTGGCCGGGCGCCTCCTCGTCCGCTTCCGCGCGCCACAGGCGATGACGCGAGGCGAGCGCATATTCGACCTGGTCCCGCCCGGTCGCGGCGCCGGAGGGCGACGGCATGCGCACGACCATGCCGTGCGCGATCTCGTCGCGCTGTTCATACGCCTCGCGAAGGCGCGACAGCAGATCGAGGACTTCGGCCTTGAGGCGCTCGTCGGGATGCTTGACGAAATGCCGGTCCGCAGCGCGCTCGACCAGCGCCGCGCGGTCGTCGAACAGCCGCGGCTCGCCGTATCGTCGCGAGGCCGCGGAAGGCGACTTCTTGTCAAGGAGAAGATCATAGAGGCGGGCGAGCGCGGATTCCACGTGCTCCCACTCGCTGAGGCACTTGCCGACCCATTTGTAGACGTCCCATCGGTCCCGCCCGCGCACGGACCTCGGCGACGGGTCGGCGCATTCGGGATTTGCGGGATCCGAAGGATTGGCGTCGGGGAGCCGGAGCCTGTGGCCGGCCTGGGCAAATGATTGGGACATGGAAACCACAAGCAAAAATGAGAAGAGACAAACGCATCGCCGCACGAAACCGCGGCGCGACTCCTTCAAAACGTCCGGAAATACTGGAAGACAAGCATTAGCGGCCGATTAATGGTCTTTGACCGCTCGCGACAATTTCTTGTCGTTGGACGACAGACGCATCGCCGCCGGGACGAACGCGCGCGCGATCGGGGTTCCCGCCCGAGGGCGTGAACCGGGCGGGCCTGCGCCTTGCGGCGCGGCGCCCCCGCCTA
>DAIRCS010000129.1:10519-10801 GCA_036796555.1 Rhodoblastus sp.
GGCGCAGAGGCGGGCCCGGGCGCGGACGCCGGCGGGGGGGGTGACGGGGGGGGCCCGGCGCGGGGGGGCGCGGCGCCCCCGCCTATATGGTCCGCGCCGATTTTTGGAGCGGTTCGCGCCGCTCCCGTTCTGATGCAATGACGCCGCCCGTCGCTTCGCACGAAGCGAGCGGCGCCTGTGGAGGATTCACGTTGCTCGACGGCCTGCGCACGGCGTCTCAAAGCTGGTTCGGCAAGGCGATCATGGCGGCCTCCTTCCGCGCCCTCATCGGGTCTTTTCCCA
>DAIRCS010000130.1:0-10734 GCA_036796555.1 Rhodoblastus sp.
CACCTCGGTCTCGTGGCGCTTCTCGTCGTCCTCGCTGATCGCCTTGTCCTTGAGCTGCTTCTTCAGCACGTCGAGGCCGTCGCGGCGGATGTGGCGGATCGCGACGCGCGCCTCCTCGGAATATTTGTGGGCGACCTTGACCAGCTCCTTGCGGCGCTGCTCGTTCAACTCCGGCATGCGCACGCGCAAAATCTGTCCTTCGACCGTGGGCGTCAGGCCGAGATTGGCGGCGCGGATCGCCTTGTCGACCGCGATCACCATCGCCTTGTCCCAGACCTGGATCTGGATCATGCGCGGCTCGGGGATCGAGATCGTGGCGACCTGGTTCAGCGGCATCGACTGGCCATAGGCCTCGACATGAACGGGCTCGACCAGGCTCGCGGCGGCGCGGCCGGTGCGCAGGCCGCCGAACTCGTGCTTGAGCGAGGCTATGGACGCCTGCATGCGCCTCTTGAGGTCGTTGAGATCGAAAGTCGCGGACATGTCGTCACCCGTAATCTGGCGCCCGTTTCGGGCGCGAAAGCGGCGCGCCGGTCAGCCGGCCGCCGGCGAAACCAGCGTGAAACGCCCCCTGCCCTCCCAAGCGCTCGTGATCGCGCCGGGCCCGGCCAATGAAAAGACGATTATCGGAATACGGTTCTCGCGGGCAAGGGCGAAAGCCGCGGTATCCATGACGGCGAGGCGCTTTTCGATGGCCTCGTCGTGGGTGAGGGTCTCGTAGCGGCGGGCGTTCGGGTCCTTTTTCGGGTCGGCGGTGTAGATTCCGTCGACCTGCGTCGCCTTCATGATCGCGTCGCACGAAAGTTCGGCGGCGCGCAGCGCGGCGCCGGTGTCGGTCGTGAAGAAGGGATTGCCGGTGCCGCCGCCGAGCAGGATCACCCGCCCCTTGGCGAGGTGGGCGAGCGCGGCCTGGCGCGAATAGGGCTGGCAGATCGAGGGCATGGCGACGGCCGACAGCGTGCGCGCGGGCTGGCCCTGCGCCTCCACCGCCTGCTCCAATGCGAGCGCGTTCATCACCGTCGCAAGCATGCCGATGGAATCGCCGCGCGCGCGTTCGATGCCCTTGTCGGCGCCTTGCAGGCCGCGGAAGAAATTGCCCCCGCCGACGACGACCGCCACTTCGGCGCCGGCCTTGGCGGCGGCGGCGAGATCCTTTGCGATACGCGTGACGGTTTCAGGATCGAGCCCGTGCGACTGGCCGCCCTGCAGCGCCTCGCCGGACAATTTGACCAGCACGCGCTTGAAACGGGGGCGCCCCGGGGACACGGTCATCGCTCGCCTGCTCCTGATCGCCGGTTCTTGGCCGAGTTCTTGGCCGAATCGTCGCCGCTCGCCCTGACGGAGCGGCGCGCTTTCATAGGGTCTGCGGAAAGCAGCGGCAAGGCGCGACGATCAACGCGCCGCCGCCGGCAGACGCCGCGCGAAAGCGGCGGCGAACGTATGCACGTCGCCCGGCCAGCGCGCGGAAACGTAATTTCCGTCCTCGACGACGAAGGCCGGACGCGCGTCGTCGCGCCGGTCGCGGGCGCGGCCGCTGGTTTTCAGCACGGCGTCGGGCATGTCGGGCGGCACGTCGCAGAAGTCGCCGGGATCGGCGAGAGCGCGTGTGACTTCCGCCTGCACGCCGCGATGGCCTGCGGGTTCGCCCGGCTGGTCAGGATAGGTCGAATAATAGGTCGGATCCCACCAGCGCGCGATACGGCCGACCTGCACTGCCCTGCCTTCCAGCGCCCAGGTCAGCGCGGTCGTCTTGCGGCCATGGAGCACCGAACGCCCGGTCGCCGGATCGACGCTGCGCGCCAGCAGCACGACGCCGTGGCAGACGGAGCCGACCGGCTTGTCCGCGCGAAAGAAATCGATCGCCAGCGCCTGCAGGACGGCGCTCTCGAGATAGGCGCGCATGCCGCGCGCGCGATGGCCGCCCGGCAGCAGCAGGCCGTCGAAATCCGTTTCGCGCGCATCCGTCCAGCGGAGGGGCGAGCGCCATTCGGGGCTTTTCGTCATCGCGTCATAGGCGGCGCGGCCCGCATCGTCGGCGCGCATGAAGCGGCCGACGAGGACGAGCCGGTCGAGGCCGGGAACGATTCCCCAGGGATCGAGGCCGCGCCCGTGCAGCATGAGGTCGTCGGCTTCCGCCGGCGCGCCGTCGGGCGTGGCGAAGACGATCGTGTGGCCGAGGTCGCGCAGCACGCGCCACGAGACTGCGGCTTCGGTCGGATCGTAGTCGCGGACGGGAAGCGGAATCAGGACGCGCGCCATGCTGCCCTCGTTGCGGAAACTGCAGCATAGCGGTTGGGACAGGGGCTGAAAACAAAAGGAGGAGCGGCATGGGGGTCGCCGCTCCTCCGCTCATTCCCGCGTTCCACGGCGAACCGTGGATCCTTCGCGTCGTCCCGGCCAGAAACAACGCTTCGGCGCGCGAATGAACTCTTGTGCGTTCCGTTATTCCGGCTGGAGGTTCCGGAATGGCCCGGACGCGAATTCTGCGCCTCGTTTCGAACGACTTGCCGTCCGAACGTTGACAGATTGACTCGCGCCAAACTTGATCGTGAGTGCCTTCGGTCACGGTCGCGGCATGACGAAGGTAACGTGGGCGACGGCGACAACGGCCAGGCGCGGTTCAGTTCGCCTTCGCCGGGCCCGCGTGCATCATGTCGTCGTTCTCGGGCCCGTCGACGACCAGGAAGCCGACGAGGCCGCGCTCCAGACGGGAGAGCGCATGGTCCACCAATGTGTAGCGGCCGGCGCGCGGGATTTTGAAATCCACCACCGTCGCGCCGCCCGGCGGCACGGAAATGGTCTGCACGTCCGTCAGCGGCTGCGCGCGAAGACTCGCGCTTTCCCAGACGTGGTCGAACATGCCGCCGATGAGGTGGAAGGAGGACGTGAAATTCGGTCCGCCGACGCCGAAGAATATCCGCACGGTTTCGCCGATGCGCGCGCGCAGCGGATGCGCTTTCGTCAAGGCGCCGACGGCGCCGTTGAAGACGAAATATTCCGGCTTCTCGGAGATGAGCTTGTCGTAGTCCATCTCGAGATCGCCGTGCACGCCGAAGGGCTGCGTCGTGTAGAGCTCGCCCTGCATCACGTAGAATTCGCGGTCGACCTGCGGCAGGCCACTCTCGGGCTCGACGAGAATGAGGCCATACATGCCGTTGGTGATGTGATGGGCGACCATCGGCGTCGCGCAATGATAGACGAACAGGCCCGGCGTCATGGCCTTGAAGGTCATGATCTTCTCGCCGCCGGGATCGGTCTGCGTGAATTCGGCGCCGCCGCCGGGGCCCGTCGCCGCGTGGAAATCGACCGAATGGGTCATCACGCTGTCGGCGGGATTCTTCAGGTGCACCTCGATCGTGTCGCCGACGCGGGCGCGCAGGAAGGGACCGGGCACCTTTCCGTTGAAGGTCCAGTAGCTGTAGGTCGTCTTGTCGGCGAGCTGCCCCTTCATCTCGACGGTCTCGAGATCGACCCGCAGGACCTGCGGCGCGCGCACGTGGATCGGCGGCGGCAGGTCGGTGGGATCACGCACGATGTCGGCGGCGAGCGGAGGCACGGCCGCGCGCGGACCGGGCGCGACCTGTATGCGGCCTTCCATGCCAGCCTCCCGGTGGCCCGGGATCGAGCAGAAATAGACGAACTCGCCGGTGCGGTCGGCGAGGAAGGCCAGCGACGAGCTCGCGCCCTTGCCGACGACGCGATCCGAGCGCGCCGCATATTGGTCGATGACGATGTCGTGCTCGGCGCCCTCGCCGTTGATGAGATTGATCTGGACGGTTTCGCCCTCGTGCACGACGAGACGCGGATTGACCTTGCCGTCGATATCGCCGCCGACGCCGACGAACACCATGCGGCCCTGCGCGACGCCCGACTTCAGCGTGAAGACGGCCGCCGGATGCATGGCGAGCGCGGACGAAGCGGGGCGCGCGGCCGGCGCGGGCAGCGCAGGCGCCGGGGCCGGCGCGGCCGGGCGGGGCTGGGCGAAAGCGACCAGGCTCGACCACAGGCTTCGCGGGACGCCGTAGCAGATTTCGTCGGAGGGCCACGCCGCCCAGGCGCCGAGGCCGATCAGGATGGCGAGAACGAAGGAGACGGAGGTAAGGCGCCGCATTGGCAAATGCTGTCGCGCGCCCGCCGGAAGTCAAGCGTGGTCGTAGCAAAAAAACGAAAGCGTGCAGCCAAAGCTGCGCGCTCTGTCAATAGTTTGGCTATGGCCGGCGCGGACGCCGGTCTCAGCCCTTGGCGGCTGCGGCGACTTCGGCGGCGAAATCGTCGACCGCCTTCTCGATGCCCTCGCCCAGCCCGTAGCGGACGAAGCCCTTGATGACGATCGGCGCGCCGGCCTTGCCTTCCAGCTCCTTGACCGCCTGCGACACGGTCTTGCCGGCGTGGTCGGCGTGGATCGAGACCTGGTCGACCAGCGTCACTTCCTTGAAGTAGGTCTTGAGGCCGGATTCGACGATCTTCTCGAGCACATGCGCGGGCTTGCCGGCGTTCTTGTCGGCGAGCACGGCTTTTTCGCGCGCGATCACGGCCGGATCGACGCTGGCGGCGTCGAGCGCGACCGGCGAGGTCGCCGCGACATGCATGGCGAGCTGGCGCGCGAGGACGCTGAGCACAGCCGGGTCGCCCTTCGATTCGAGCGCGACGAGCACGGCGATCTTGCCGAGGCCGTCGGCGATCGGGGAATGGACATACTGGCCGATGACGCCGTCCGAAACCGACAGCATGGCGGCGCGACGCAGCGTCATGTTCTCGCCGATCGTGGCGATGGCGTTGGAGATGGCGTCGGCCACGGAGCCCGCGCCGCCGGGATAATGCTGGTTCGACAGGGTGGCGACGTCCGTGTCGCCCTTCTCCAGCGCGACAGCCGCGATCGAACGCACGAGCGCCTGGAATTCCTCGTTGCGGGCGACGAAGTCGGTCTCCGAGTTCACCTCGACGACGACGCCGGCCTTGTCGCGCACCTGCGCGGCCACGAGGCCTTCAGCCGCGACGCGGCCGGACTTCTTGGCGGCCTTGGACAGGCCCTTCTTGCGCAGCCAGTCGACGGCCGCCTCGATGTCGCCGCCGACTTCGGTCAGCGCGACCTTGCAATCCATCATGCCCGCGCCGGTCTTTTCGCGCAGGTCCTTCACCATGCCGGCAGAGATCGTGGCCATGGGAAACACTCCTGAATAGAGGGAGCCCGCGTCCGGGGACGCGGGCGAAAAGGACCGCGAGCCTTCAGGCTCGCAACTTCGGCGGGCCCGATGGCCCGCGATCCGAAGAAAATCAGGCCGCGAGGAAGCCGCGCGCCTGACCGATCCAGCCGTCGCGCTCGATGCGGCCGTTGAGCTTGAGGTCGGCGTCCACCTTGGCGGCGTCCTCGGGCTTCATCGCCGCGATCTGCCAGAAGTGGAAGATGCCGCCGTCGTTCAGCTTCTTGACGAGCTGCGGGCCGACGCCGTGCAGCTTGGCGAGATCGTCCGGCGCGCCGCGCGGGGCCGACAGCAGCTCGAAGGCTTCGGTCGGCTCGTCGGCGTCGGCAGCGGCAGCCGGCGCAGGCAGCTCCTCGGCGGTCGGCTCTTCCGACGCGCCGAGATCGACGCCCGAGGCGCCCTGGCCGCGCGAAATGCCGTCGATGGCGGCGCGGGCGACCAGATCGCAGTAGAGCGCGATGGCGCGGCCGGCGTCGTCATTGGCCGGGATCGGATAGGCGATGCCGTCGGGATCGCAATTGGTGTCGAGGATCGCCGCAACCGGGATGTTGAGGCGGTTCGCCTCCTTGATCGCGAGCTGCTCCTTGTTGGTGTCGATGACGAAGATCAGGTCCGGCAGGCCGCCCATGTCCTTGATGCCGCCCAGCGCCTTCTCGAGCTTGTCGCGCTCGCGCGACAGCATGAGACGCTCCTTCTTGGTCAGGCCGGAGGCGCCGGAATTCAACTGCTCGTCCACCTTGCGCAGGCGATTGATGGAGCCGGAAATCGTCTTCCAGTTGGTCAGCATGCCGCCGAGCCAGCGGGAGTTGATGTAATACTGGGCCGAGCGCTTGGCGGCGTCGGCGATCTGCTCCTGCGCCTGGCGCTTGGTGCCGACGAACAGCACGCGGCCGCCCTTGGCGACCGTGTCGGAGACGGTCTTCAACGCCTGATGGAACAGCGGCACCGTCTGGGCGAGGTCGATGATGTGGATGTTGTTGCGGACGCCGAAAATATATTCGGCCATCTTCGGATTCCAGCGGTGCGACTGGTGGCCGAAATGCGCGCCGGCCTCGAGAAGGCCACGCATGGAAACGTCAGGAAGCGCCATGATTCATCATTCTCCGGTTGAGCCTCGGCGGATCTGAGAGGCCGGAAATCCGGCCACCGGACGCGTTTTCCTTGAATCAGGAAACGCAACGATCCGCCTGTGGAATGGCGCGCCTATACCGGAGGACGCCGGGGGATGCAAGCCGGACACCCGGGACCGCCGGCCTCCGGCCGGCCCGTATGGTTGTTCGAATGCCGGCCGGAGGCCGGCGGTCCCGGGTGGGCATCAATACCGCGAGCGCCAGCCCAGGCGCGGACCGCCGCGGAACAGGCCGATGACGATCAGCAGTATGACCGCGCCGATCGTGGCGTTGGCGATGGCGGCGACCAGTCCCACGCCCAGGTGGACGCCGAGCCTCGGCAGCAGCCACGCGCCGAAGAAGGCGCCGAGAACGCCGACGATGAGATCGCCGATCAGACCGAAGCCGAAGCCGCGCACCAGCAGGCCCGCGAGCCAGCCGGCGATCACGCCGACGAACAGCGTGACGAGAAGACTTTCGTTGGAGAGATGCATGTCCGCCTCCGCGATTTGCAGAATGTGAGCAAAACGCGGCGGCGCGGCAGCGGGTTCCGAATGTCTCGAAACGCCGGGACCGCCGGCCTCCGGCCGGCAATAGCGCTGCGCCGGGCTTGGGCCGGCCGGAGGCCGGCGGTCCCGGGTCTGTCGCCTCAGTCGCCGCTGTAGGCCATGGCGCCGGCGATGTCGCGGACCTGATTGTAGCGGTCGAGCCGCAGGCCCATCATGTCCTCGAACTTCCTGTGCACGTCGGCGACAGCCTTCGCCTTGCCGTCCTCGAAGAAGATCGGCCTGTTGGCTTTCGCGGGCCTGGGCAGCGCGGCCGCCGCCGACGCCTGCGGCGTCTCCGTCAGGCGCGACATGAACAGATTGGCGTCGCGCGTGCCGAGGAAATGGATGAGATAGGTTTCGCCCGCCGTCAGCGGCCGGCCGATGCTCTCGGCGACCTTGCCGCTGTCGCGCTTGAGCATTTCCGCGGCCATGACGGCGGCGAGATAGGGCCGCTCGCGCATCGCCAGCACGCGCGCGAGCTCGTCGGCGTCGGCGATCGTCGGCTTGTCGTCCGGCCCCTCGATTTCGGCGGCCTCGCGCGCGAGCCCGTGCGCCGCGCCGAACCGCCGCACGCATTGCAGCCAGGTCTTGTCGATGAACTGGAACAGGCCCGCCGCCGACGACGTGCTCGCCCGCGCCGTCGCGCGCAGGCTGGATTCCTTGTCGGCGATGGCCATGAGCATGGTCGGGTCGTAGTCGGCGCGCCGGGCGGCCCGAATGACCGTCTCCACCAGGCGGCGGCGCACGGCGACGGGGCCGAATTTCATCTGATCGGGCCCATCGCCCAGCAGCGCGAGCTGGCGGGCGAGATCGTCCTCCGGAAGCACCCTGCCCCAGACCTGCGCGGCCATGTCGAGCGAGGAATCCTCGTCGAGCGGCCCCTTGGCCACGACGAGCGGGGTCTCGGGCTTGCGGCGCCTGCCGGGCGCGATGGTCGGCGGCGCGGCCTCGAGCGCCAGCTTGCGCGAGGCCCGCGGCTGGCCGGCGGGCTCGGCGTCGCGCTCGATCATCTGCGCCGCGACCATGACGAAGCCGGCGAAAAGAGCGAAGACGGCGGCGAGCCGCGCGACGCTGAAGCCGCGCGCGGCGCTGCGTGATCCATCTCGATATTTCGGAGCCGGGGCTGCCGACGTCGCTTCACGAGTCATGCGTCAGTCCGCGCCGCGTTCAGCGGCCTCGGACTGACGCGATAATCAAGGGTTGCGGCGAGAGAGGGGCGGCGAAAGCCACAATTTCGTCACGGAACGGCGGCGCCTAGCCCTTGGCGACGGGAATGCGCCCCGCCACCGCCCGCACCTTGCCCGGCCGCGCAAGCCAGATGGCGGCGGACGAGACGAAGGTGAGCGCGATGCAGAGCCAGAAGGCCTGGTCGTAGGAGTTGAACCGGTCGTAGAGCGCGCCCGCGACAAACGGTCCCGCCGCCCCGCCGGCGAGCGAGGCCAACGACAGCGAGCCGAAGATCGAGCCGTAATGCCGGCCTTCGAAAATCTCGAACGCGACCGTTCCGAACACGGCCGTGACGCCGTAGCCGAGCAGGCCTTGCGCGATCACCATCGCATAGAGCCAGCCGGGAGTCGGCGCGCTCTTCATGGCGATGAGCGCGAGATAGGTCAGCGTGAAGCCGAAGGAGCCGATGCTCCACACCCATTCGCGGCCGATGCGGTCCGACAGCCAGCCGAGGCCGATCTGGCCGGGAATGCCGGCCAGACTCACCGCGCCGAGCGCCCAGGCGGCGGTCTTGGCGGAATAGCCGATCTCGACGAGATATTTCGTCTGATGCACCTGCACCGCATACCAGGTGAACAGGCCCGTGAAATAGCCGAGCGCCAGCATCCAGAAGCGGAAGGTCCTGAGCGCGCGCGAAAGCGTCCAGTCGATCGCGGTCCACTGGGGATCGACGACGTTGCTGCGTTTTGCCGGGCCTCCCGGAATCGCCGCCGCGTCGCCATCGGGTTCGAGCCCGAGATCGGCGGGCTTGCGCGCGACGAAGAGATTGAGCGGCGCGAGGATCGCCACCATTCCCACGCCGAGAATTATGCAGGCGGTGCGCCAGCCGTAGCGCTCGATCCAGGTCTGGAAGGCCGGCAGCAGGAGAATGGAGCCGACGCCGACGCCGGAAAAGGCGATGCTGATAGCCAACCCGCGCCGGCGCAGAAACCAGTTCGGCAGATAGAGCGACTGGCCGGTGAAGGTGAGGCAGACGCTGCCGCCGCCGACCAGCATGCCGAGCGTGAGATAGAGATGCCACGGCGCGCTGGTAAGCGGCGCGAGCAGCAGGCCCGCGCCGACCAGAAAGATACCGATCTCGATGCAGAAGCGCGGCCCCTTCGTGTCCATCAGCCTGCCGAGCATGGGGCTGAGCAGCGCCGAGGTGAGAAAGCCGAAGGAGAAGGCGCCGGCGACCGTCGCGCGCTCCCAGCCGAATTCCGTGACGATGGGCGCGAAGAGAAGCGAGAAGGACGTGCGCGCGTTGACGCCGATCGCCATGGTGACGAAGGCGACGGCGACGATGACCCAGCCGTAGAAGAACGGCAGGCGCTTTGCGAGCGCGGCGATCATGCGGCGCGCCCGGACCGCGAGGATGAAACGGACCGCGAGCCTTCAGGCTCGCAGCCAACGAAAGCGGGCCTGAAGGCTCGCGGTCCAGGGAAGCTCACGCCAGAAGCTCCGCCGCGCGCGCCTGCGACACCGGCGCATCCGACAGGAGCGCGTCCGCGAAGGCCGCCTCGCGCGCGCCGGTCTGCACGTCGAACGGATCGGGCGCGCCCAGGCGATGGTCGAGCACGAGGCGCGAGAACAGCAGGCGCCGCGCGTCGCCGCGCCGCGCGTGCGTCTGCTGCGCCTCCCACGCCAGCGTGACCGCCGTGGCGACGTGATAGAGCACGCTGGTGGCGCGCCGCGCCTCGGCCTCGTTGTCGCCATCGCCCGCCACTTTCTGCGCGAGCGCGATGGCGCGGTCGACCGCGTGTTTCAGGCGATCGCGATGGGCCTGCGGCGCGACATCGGTTTCGCCGACGCGCGCGTGCAGGTCGGCCGCCAGCGCGCTCTCCGCGTGATGACGGCCGACGGCGCGCGTGATCGAATCGAGCGCGACGATGTTGCTCGTGCCTTCCCAGATGGAACCCAGATAGGAATCGCGCAACACGCGCGCGCAGGCGAATTCCTCGACGTAGCCGATGCCGCCGCGCATCTCCAGCGCGTCGCCGGCCACCTTGCGGGCGTCGCGCGTGATGCGGAATTTCATGACGGGCGTCAGCATGCGCACGAGGGCCGCGGCCTCCTGGCTGCCGCCGATTTCGGCGCGGTCGAGCGCGGTCGCCGTCACGAAGCTCAGCGACAGCGCCTGCTCGACGGGGAGCATGAGTTTCAGCAATTGCCGGCGCGCGAGCGGCATGTCGACGATCAGCTTGCCGAAGACATAGCGGTTGCGCGCGACGTGGAAGGAATCGGTGAGCGCGCGGCGCATCAGCGCGGTCGATTTCACGCCGTTCGACAGGCGCGACCAGTTGACCATCTCCGCCATCTGCACGAAGCCGCGATCGAGCCGTCCGAGCGGATAGCAGAGCGCGCCGTCGAACTTGATTTCGCCCGACGCCATCGAGCGCGTGCCGAGTTTTTCCTTGAGCCGCACGATGCGATAGGAATTCTGCGAACCGTCGTCGAGGAAACGCGGCATGAGAAAAAGCGCGACGCCGCGCGTGCCCGGCCCGGCCCCCTCTGGGCGCGCGAGAAGGGTCGCGACCTTGCCGTCGGCGTTGGAGCAGAACCATTTCTCGCCGTAGAGCCGCCACTGGCCGTCGACCTGCCGCGCGACGGTCGTGAGCGAGCCGACGTCGGAGCCGCCCTCCTTCTCCGTCATGAATTGCGCGCCCTGCG
>DAIRCS010000131.1:0-10606 GCA_036796555.1 Rhodoblastus sp.
GGCGGCGCCGGCGGCCAGCACGTCAACAAGACGGAATCGGCGATCCGCATCACCCATATCCCGACCGGCATCGTCGTGATGATGCAGGAGGAGCGCTCGCAGCACCGCAACCGCGCCAAGGCCATGGCGATTCTTCGCGCGCGACTCTACGACCAGCAATTGCAGTCGCGCGACTCGGAGCGCGCCGCCGACCGCAAGGCCATGGTCGGCTCCGGCGACCGCTCCGAGCGCATCCGCACCTACAATTTTCCGCAGGGACGCGTGACCGACCACCGCATCAACCTCACCCTCTACAAGCTCGACAAGGTGATGGAAGGCGATCTCGACGAGATCGTCGACGCGCTGATTACCGACCATCAGGCCAAGCTGATGGCGGCGCAGTCGGAGTGAGACGCCTGTGTTCCCTCACCCCCTTGTGGGGGAGGGGAGGCGACCCCGTCCCAAAACTGAAAAACCCCCGCCGTTTCCGGCGAGGGCCCTTCAGGAGACGAATTCCCGTGTCGCTCAGCAGGCGACGCGCACGCGGCGGTAGCCCCGGAAGCGGCCCCAGTCGTCGTAGACGGCCTGGCGGGTGACACAGGTGTCGTAATAGGCCGGCGCGGCGGAAGCGGCCATCGCGCCGAGCGCCAGTCCGCCGATCACGCCGCCGGCGATGGCGGGGCCGCCCCAGCCCCAGCCGTGATGATGATGCCAGCCCCAGGCGGCGGCGGGCGTCGCGGTGGCGGAAACGGCGCCGGCCAGCGTCAGCGCGGCGATGGAAACGGTGATGATCTTGCGGGTGCGGTTCATGGCCCTCTCCTGTCTGTTTCGCCCTGTCGTTTGGCGATGATTGGAGAGTAGCGGCGGACATTCCCGGACGATGTGCCGGCGCGCACGGGGCGATTTGGAGCCGCTTCGCCTTGACGCCGCCGCCCTGCTCCCTTATAGCGGCGCATCCTTTTCGGCGGCTTCGGCCGCCGAAGGCTTTTCCATGCATCCATGGCGAATGGAACTGGACCGGCCCGCCGCAGGCACGAGCGCGCGAGGACAAGATCTTTCACCCCGGCCCGTCCGGGACGACCTGAGATTACGGAGAGACCCATGTCCCGCCGCTGCGAACTGACCGGCAAGGCCGTCCAGACCGGCAACCTCGTCAGCCACTCGAACCGCAAGACGCGCACGCGCTTCCTGCCGAACCTGTGCAACGTCACGCTGATGTCCGAAGCCCTCCAGCGCCCGGTGCGCCTGCGCATCGCCGCGGCCGCGCTCCGCTCGGTCGAGCACCGCGGCGGCATCGACGCCTTCCTGCTCAAGGCCCGCGACGAGGAACTCTCGATCGGCGCCCGCGCGATCAAGCGCGAAATCGCGAAGAAGCAGGCCGCCAGCGCCTGATTTTGGCGCAAGCGATCCCGAAGAGGCCGCGCGAGCGGCCTTTTTGTTTTGCGGGCTTGAGTTTTCGTCTCGCCCGGGCTTGTTTCGGGACGCACGGGGGATTCGGCCCCGCGCGAGCGACCGGAGCCCGCCATGACACGCCTACTTTCCGCAGCCGCCGCTCTTTCGCTGGCGCTGGTCGTCGGGGCGCAGGCCCAGACGCCGGCCACGCAGCCCAAAGCCGGCGGCGGGCGCGGCGCGCGCATGATCGAACGCCTCTGCGGCGCGATGAAGCCGCCGCAGCCCTGGGGCCGCTACGCCGAACGCCTGTCGGAGCGCCTCACGCTTGATGAAAAGCAGAAGGGGCTGCTCAAGGCCTGGCAGGAAGCGCGCGTGAAGGCGCGCGAGGATTCCCGCGCCGCCATGTGTTCGCCCAAGCCCGATCTGTCGACGTTCCAGGGCCGGCTCGACTACCGCCAGAAGCGCCTGGAGACGCAGCTCGCGAGCGTCAAGGCGACGCGTGCGCCGCTGGAGGCCTTCTACGGCAGCCTGTCCGACCAGCAGAAGGCGAGCTGGGACGAGTTCCGCGAAAAGCGGGCCGACCGCCGCCGCAATCGCCGCGGCAATTGACGTATGCGGCCGGCGCGCTTTCTCGAACGCAGGGGTTCGGGTTAGATCGCTCGATCAGAACACGATCGAGGAACGCCCGCCCATGTCCACCGAAAGCCTGTTTCAGCCGCTGAAGCTCGGCCGCTATACGCTCGGCCATCGCATCGTCATGGCGCCGCTGACGCGCATGCGCGCGACGCCCGGAACGAATGCGCCGAACGCGCTGAACGCCGAATATTACGGCCAGCGCGCATCGAAGGGCGGGTTCATCATCTGCGAGGCGACGCCGGTAATCGCCAGCGGCACGGCCGCCCCCAACGTGCCCGGCATCTGGTCGCAGGCGCAGATCGACGGCTGGAAACTCGTCACCGACGCCATCCACGCCAAGGGCGGGATCGCCTTCCTGCAACTCTGGCACGGCGGCCGCATCTCGCATTCCTCGCTGCAGCCGGACGGCGGCGTCCCGCAATCGGCCTCCGACATTCCCCCATCCTCCGGCATGGTGCTCGGCGCCGATTTCAAGCCGCATCCGTTCGAGACGCCGCGTCCACTGGGAATCGACGAGATTCCCGCGCTCGTCGCCGCCTACGGGCAGGCCGCGAAGAACGCCATCGCCGCCGGCTTCGACGGCATCGAGATTCACGGCGCCAACGGCTATCTGCTCGAGCAATTCCTGCAGTCGCGCACCAACAAGCGCACCGACGCCTATGGCGGTTCGATCGAGAACCGCGCGCGGCTGATGCTGGAGGCGACCAGGGCCGCAGCCGACGCCATCGGCGCGGATCGCGTCGGCATTCGGCTATCGCCCTACGGACAGGCCAACGATTCTGGCGAGGACGATCCGATGCCGCTCTATGCCTACGTCATCGGCGAATTGAACAAGCTCGGCCTCGCCTATCTGCATCTCATCGAGCCGCGCGCCAGCGGCGCCGGCCAGCGCGAGGTCGATCACAAGGATGTGCCCTCGGGCTGCGAGACCGTGCGCCCCCTGTGGACGGGAACGCTCATCACCGCCGGCAATTTCAAGTCGGACACGGCGGCCGCGACCGTGGCGAAGGGCCACGCCGACGCGATCGCCTTCGGCCGCTATTTCATCGCCAACCCGGACCTGCCGGAGCTCATCCGCGCCGAGGCGGCCTTCCGGCCGTATGACCGCTCGACTTTCTACGGCGGCGACGCGCGCGGCTACACGGACTATGCGCCGCTGAGCGCCGCGGCTGCGGGGTGAAGGCGCAGATCGCCGATCTGATATTGGCCCTGACGCACGGTTTTCCCTCTCCCGCGACAGCGGGAGAGGGTGGCCTCGCGAAGCGAGGTCGGGTGAGGGCGTTGCGATTGCAATACGCATGCGGGAGAAGACGCATCTCCCGATCAGCGATTATGAACGTCGACAGCAATGACGACCGAAGGCGCCGCTACCCCCGCGCCGCGTTCACGATCCACACCGCGGCCCCCAGAACCACCCGCCCGTCGCGTTCGAGCGGCGCCAGCTCCTTCCGCAGTTCCTCGACCGCGGCTGCGCGGATTTCCGGCGGCTGATCGGTGAGCGCGGCGCTGGCGGCGCCGACGTTGGACGCCGTCTCGACCGCCGCCTCCAGCCCGCGCCCGAGCGCGAGGTCCATGTCGAACTCGAATTTCGTGAATTCGGGCGCCGCAAATCCGGCCTGCGTGAGGATGCGCGTCACACGCGCGGGGTCGCCGAAGGAAAAAGGCCCGGGTTCTTCCGGCCCCGGCCGCGCCGGCCGCGGGACATGCTTGCAGACGGCGGCGAGCGGCGTGAGCATCCACAGATTCTCGGGCAGCGGCCGCCAGCAGACGAAGGTCAGCTTTCCATCGGGATTCAACGCGCCGCGCAGATGCGCGAAGGCCGCCGCGGGATCGCCGAAGAACATGACGCCGAAACGCGAGAACAGGCGATCGAAACGCGCTTCGCTGAAATCGTCGCGCGACGCGTCGGCCGCCCTGAACTCCACCTGGCGCAGGCCGCGCGAGACGCGCCGCGCCTCGGCGATCATCGCATGCGACAGGTCGATTCCGAGAACGCGGCCGGTGGGACCGACGCTTTCGGCGAGCGCCATGGTCGACGCGCCGCAGCCGCAGCCGATGTCGAGAACGCGCATGCCCGCGCGCAGGCCGGCCATCCCGATCGCCGCCGCCTGCGCGGGCGCGGCGTTGACGTCGATGTCGGCGCTGCGGCGTATCCATTTGTCGCCGCCCGCGCCGTCCCAGTAGAGCCGCTGCGCCTCGTGGTTCTCGCTTGCCGTCGTCAATCCTGGCTCCCCTGTCGGCGCTTGGCCGCTTCGTCGCCCGATCATATGGTGCGCGGCTCATCTCGCGAAAGGTTGCTCATGCCCCGCCTGCCCGACCTCGATCCCGCCACGCTCGACGCGGAGCAGAAGCGCATCCATGACGAGATCGTCTCCGGCCCGCGCGGCAAGGTCGAGGGGCCCCTGCGCGTCTGGCTGACGAGCCCCGGCCTCGCCGACAAGGCGCAGGCGCTTGGCGCCTTCTGCCGCTACGGCACGAGCCTGCCGCAGCGCCTCTCCGAACTCGCCATTCTGGTGACGGGCGCCTGGTGGCAAGCGGGTTTCGAATGGCATGTGCATGCGCCGATCGGGCTCGCCGCCGGCCTCGATCCCGCGGCCGTCGAGCAAATCCGCATCGGCGCCGAACCCGACCTGACGCACGACGACGAAAAAGCCGTCTACGCCTTCGCGCGCGAATTGTTGACGACGCGCCGTGTGTCGGACCAGACCTACGCTTTCGCCGAAAATGTTCTCGGGCGCCGCGCGCTCGTCGATCTCGTCGGCGTGCTCGGCTATTACGGCCTGATCTCGATGACCATCAACGCCTTCGAGGTGCCCACGCCGCCCGGCGCAAAGGAGCCGTTCGCCTGACTGGACCGCGAGCCTTCAGGCTCGCATCGGCTCAAGCGAGCCTGAAGGCTCACGGTCCAATTCATCCCAGAATGATGTGCGGGACGAAGCGCGAGCGGTTGGACGTGATCGCGCTCGTGTCCTCGCGAATGCCCATGCCGGCGGCCTCGTCGCCGACGAGCCACGAGCCGATCACCGGCCGCTTGCCGTCGAAATCGGGCAGCGGATGCAGGGCCTGGCGGACATAGCCTTCGGCCCCGTAGTCGCCGGACTGGCGCGCCAGAATATGCGCGCCGTCGTAGAGCGTGACATTCGCGCCCTCGCGCGACAGCAGCGGTTTGCGCGCATAGCGGTCGCCGAGCGAATCCGCGCGAAGATCGGATTCGAAATAGGCCGGCAGCAGATTGGGATGGTTGGGCTCCGCCTCCCACAACAGCGCGAGCAGGCCCTTGTTCGAGAGGAGCGCCTTCCACGGCGGCTCGACGAAGCGCGTCATCTTCATCGCGGGCGACTTGCCGAATTCGTCGGAGAACATCCATTCCCACGGATAGAGCTTGAACAGGAATTCGATGGCGCGGTCGTCGTGGTCGGCGAAGCGATCCATCAGGAAGCCGATGTCGCCCATGCCGATCTGCGACGTTTCGAGCCCGGCCTGGATCGCGCAATCGGCGAGATAGGCGATCGTGCCCGTATCCTCGACGCTGTCGGGCATGCAGGCCAGATGCAGGAATTGACCGGGCTCGGGCGCGATCGCGCCCCAGCGCGCGATCAGTTTTTCATGCAGTGAATTGAACTGGTCCGTCTCGGCCGGCAGCAAGCCGCGCGCGACGAGATCGCGCATCCATCGCCACTGCACGACGGCGCTCTCGAACAGGCTCGTCGGCGTGTCGGCGTTGTATTCGAGCAGTTTGGCGGGCCCGTTCCCGTCGTAGACGAAGTCGAAGCGGCCATAGAGCGACGGCTCGCCGCGTTTCCAGCTTCCCGCGATCAGGTCCCAGGCGTGTTCGGGAATGGCGAGCTTGCGCAGGACCCCTTCGTCGGTCACGGCCCGGCCGACGAATTCGCGGCATAGCGCGCCGAGCTCCTCGGTCGGCGCTTCCAGATCGTCCTCGATCTCGCGCAACGTGAATTCATAGCGCACGCTTTCGTCCCAATAGATTTCGCCGTCGATCTCGGCGAAGTCGAATCCGATGTCGGCGGCGCAGCGCGCGAAATCGGGGCGCTGCGGACTGGCGACCCTGCGCATGGCTCACGAGCCTCCCGCATGCGCCGCGCCGGAATGGCCGAAGCCGCCGAAGGTCGCGTGGCCGCCGTGGGAGGTCGAGCCGCGCGTGGCGCTCGACGAGGAGGAGCTGCTCGACGAATACCAGCTATGGCCGCCGACGCGGTACGACCCACCGGAACTGCGCGACGTCGGGCAATTGTCCGGCGGCAGGCCGCGCTGCGCCGCCTGCGCCCGGCATTCCTCCGCCTGCGCCGCCCTGCGGTTCTCGTAGACGACGCCGCCCGCGACCGCCGCCGCGCCGAGCGAAACGAGGCCGACGGTGAGCGACATCTTGCGCTTCAATGTCGGAACCGCGACCTTGTTCGGCAGTCCGCCCGGCGCATGCACGACCGGCGGCGGCGCATTTTTCCGGCCGAATGTCTTCCCTCGCCCGGCCATGGCTCAGGGGCTCATGCAGGCGGCGGTCACGAGACCGGTGGCGATCGCGACGGACCCCGACCAGACAGCCGCCGCCAGCGCATTCTGCTCGATCGCTTGCGACAGGCCGGGATGCGCAAGGTTGGCGAGGCCGAAGGCCAGGATCTGCGCGACGGTCGCAATCAGCCCCCAGATCAGGAATTCGACGATGCTCTGGGTATTGTGGATGGCGCCGGCGAGCGCGATCGCGTAGCCGACGAGAGTCATGCCGAAGGCGACGGCCGCCGAGGCATTGTGCTGCTTGACGATCAGATCGAATTCGCGATGCGGCGTCAGCCGCGTGTAGATCGCGCAAAAAAGGGCGCCATAGGCGAGCGCGCCCGCAAAATAGACCGCGAACGCGGCCAGACCGGATACGAGTTCCGCCGGCATGCCCCCCTCCGACTTGACGGCCCAGTGTAGCAAGCCGGGCGTCGGACGCCAGAGCCGGCGGCCCGTCAGGCGAGCAGGGCCTGAATATCCAGCGTCGCGCGCGCGCCGATCGCGTCGTATGTGTCGGCGATGAATTTTTCGCCCGCGCTGCGGCCGAGACCGAACAGCTTCTGGAACAGGCCGTAATCGGCCTGCATTTTCGTGTCGGCCGTGTAGGCCGCGAGCGCCGCCCCGCCTTCGATCAGATGCATGCGGATCTTCTTGTAGGTCGTGCCCTTCAACCGGCCGTCGTCGATCAGCTTCGACACGAAATTGATCGCGCGAAATTCGCCGAGCAGCGGCGCGTTGAAGGTGATCTCGTTCATGCGCTGCGAGATTTCGGCCGCGCTGTCGGGCGTGCCGGGCCGCATGATCGGATCGAGCTGAATGAGCACGATGTCGAGGCACTCGGTCTCGTAGAAAAAGGGAAAAAGCGGCGGATTGCCGGAAAAGCCGCCGTCCCAATAGGGAACGCCGTCCACATCGACCGCCTTGAACAGCGTCGGCAGGCAGGCCGACGCCATCACCATCTCCGCCTTCAGTTTGTCGCGTTCGAAAATCTTGATCTTGCCCGTCGTCACGTCGGTCGCGGAAATGAAGAGCTTTGGCCCATCGCTCGTGCGCAGCGCGTCGAAATCGACGAGTTTCGTCAGCGCAACGCGCAGCGGATTGATGTCGAGCGGATTGAAATCGTAGGGCGACAGAAAGCTCGACGCGCTCTGCCACATGCGCTCGCTGAACTTCAGCGGATCGAACGCGCCCATGTAGACGTCGAACAGCTTGCGCTGCGCGGCGTCGAGCTGGCCGTCGAGACTGATCGCGCGCCAGAACTGCTTGAGCTGCTTGCGCGCGCCGTCGGAACCGCCTTCGCGCAGGCCGTCCGCCAGCACGACGGCGTTCATTGCGCCCGCGCTCGCGCCGCTCAGCCCGGCGATCTCAAACCGTCCGTCGGCGAGGATCGCGTCGAGCGCCCCCCAGGTGAAGGCGCCGTGCGCGCCGCCGCCCTGCAGGGCGAGGTTGATACGCTTCCTGTTCGAAGCCGCGGCCGGCGCGCTCACGCGGCGGTCCAGCCGCCGTCCATGGAAATGTTCGCGCCGGTGATCTGCGCCGCGCCGTCGGTGCACAGGAACACGGCGAGCGCGGCGACCTGCTCGACGGTCACGAACTGCTTGGTCGGCTGCGCGTCGAGCAGCACGTCGTTGATGACCTGCTCCTTGGTCATGTTGCGCGCCTTCATCGTGTCGGGAATCTGCTTCTCGACCAGCGGCGTCCAGACATAGCCGGGCGAGATGCAATTGACCGTCACCCCGAAGGTCGCGACCTCCAGCGCGATCGTCTTGGTCAGGCCCGCGATGCCGTGCTTGGCCGACACGTAGGCCGACTTGAACGGCGAGGCGACGAGCGAATGGGCGGAGGCCGTGTTGATGATGCGGCCCCATTTGCGCGCCTTCATGCCCGGCACGGCGGCGCGGATCGTGTGGAAGGCCGAGGACAGGTTGATCGCGATGATCTGGTCCCATTTCTCGATCGGGAAATCCTCGACCGGCGAGACGAACTGGATGCCGGCGTTGTTGATCAGCACGTCGACCGAGCCCAGCGCCTTCTCGGCGTTGACGATCATGGCGGCGATCTCGGCGGGCTTGGTCATGTCCGCGCCGTCGTAGAGGCACTTGACGCCGAATTCCGTCTCGATGCCGGAGCGCTCCTTCTCGATGGCGTCCTTGTCGCCGAAGCCGTTGATGACCACATTCGCGCCCTGCGCGGCGAGCGCGCGCGCATAGGCGAGCCCGATGCCCGACGTGGACCCGGTGACGACGGCGGTGCGCTTGGCGAGGGACATGACGATCTCCTGGAATGATGCGGCGCAATATATGGCGCCGCGAACACGAAAGCGATGGTTCGAAATGCCGGACTGTCACGCTATAATGGCTGAATGATGCATCGCACCGGGCCGAAGCACGACCGAGATCACGATCATGCGCACCATCCTGCGCACGGCCACGCGCATGACGCGCCGGCGCTCGCGGGCCGCCTGACGCCCGGCCGCAAGGCCGTTCTCGATATTCTCGAAAAGGTTCGCCGCCCCGTCGGCGCCTACGAGATGATCGAGCTTCTGGCGGAGTCCGGCGGTCGACGCCCTGCGCCGACGCAAGTGTATCGCGCGCTGGATTTTCTGGTGGAACAAGGACTTGTCCACCGTCTCGCCTCCCGCAACGCCTTTCTGGCCTGCGGGCATGCGCATGAGGCGAGCGAGCCCGTCGCCTTCCTCATCTGCGACGCCTGCGGCCGTGTCGACGAGGCGACGTCGCCCGCCCTGTCGGCTGACGTCGCCGCCGTCGCGGGCCAGCGCGGATTTGCGCCGCGCGCGCAGATCATCGAAATAGCGGGGCGCTGCGCCGCCTGTGTCACAAAGGATGTAGCGTGAGGAGTTAACTGGACCGCGAGCCTTCAGGCTCGCCCTGAGAATGCGAGCCTGAAGGCTCGCGGTCCGAAGTCCTGCGCCGAAGACGAGTTGAAGACCGAGCCATGACCGAAACGACCCAAAACGCTTGCCTGCCCGATCCCATCGCCGCCGAGCCCGCCGCCCGCCACCGCACGACCGGCGTTCTCGTCGGCGCCGGCAAATCGGCCGTGCGCGTGGGCGGCGGCGCGCCGATCGTCGTGCAGTCGATGACCAACACCGACACCGCCGACGTCGAGGGCACGGCGAGACAGGTCGCCGCGCTCGCGCAGGCGGGCTCGGAACTCGTGCGCATCACCGTCGACCGCGACGAGGCGGCCGCCGCCGTCCCGCATATCCGCGACCGCCTCGCGCAGATGGGCGTGGATGTGCCGCTCGTCGGCGACTTTCACTACATCGGCCACAAGCTGCTCGCCGATCATCCGGCCTGCGCGGAAGCCCTCGACAAATACCGCATCAATCCCGGCAACGTCGGCTTCAAGGAGAAGAAGGACCGGCAGTTCGCCGCCATCGTCGAAATGGCGATCAGACACGGCAAGACCGTCCGCATCGGCGCCAACTGGGGTTCGCTCGATCAGGACATGCTGACCACGCTGATGGACCGCAACGCCAGGTCGTCGCGCCCGATCGACGCGCAGGCGGTGACCCGCGAGGCGCTGGCGCAATCGGCGCTTATGTCGGCCGATCTCGCGCAGGAAATCGGCCTGCCGAAGGATCGCATCATCCTCTCGGCCAAGGTCTCGGCCGTGCAGGGCCTGATCTCGGTCTATCGCATGCTCGCGCAGCGCTCCGATTATGCGCTGCACCTCGGCCTCACCGAGGCCGGCATGGGCTCCAAGGGCATTGTCGCCTCCGCCGCCGCGCTCGGCGTGCTGCTGCAGGAGGGGATCGGCGACACGATCCGCGTCTCGCTGACGCCCGAACCCGGCGGCGACCGCACGCTGGAAGTGAAGGTCGCGCAGGAAATCCTGCAGACCATGGGCTTCCGCACCTTCGTGCCGCTGGTCGCGGCCTGCCCCGGCTGCGGCCGCACGACCTCGACCGTGTTTCAGGAGCTCGCGCGCGACATCCAGGACCACATTCGCGTGTCCATGCCGGAATGGAAAAAGAAATACGCCGGCGTCGAGACGCTCAACGTCGCCGTCATGGGCTGCATCGTGAACGGGCCGGGCGAGAGCAAGCACGCCGACATCGGCA
>DAIRCS010000132.1:0-3517 GCA_036796555.1 Rhodoblastus sp.
GCGCTCGACGCGCGCAAGCTCGTGGGCGCCGCGACAGAGGCTGCATGATGGACAGGCGGTTTTTCATTGGCGGCGCGGCGACGGCGCTCGTCTCGACGGTTGCGCGCGCAGACGATGAATTTCGCGGCGACGACGGCAAGCCGGCGCCGACCTGGCGCCTGCCGTCGGACATTTCGCTCGACCTGCCCGGCGTCATCGTCGCCGGCGGCAAGAGCCCGGACGCGATTCTCTACGAGTTCTTCGACTACAATTGTCCGTGGTGCAAAAAGTCGGCGCCCGATCTCCACAAGCTCGTCTCGGGCGACAGGGACTTCAGTCTGATCCTCGTGCAGAACGCCATTCTGTCGCTCGGCAGCGTGCAGGCGGCCAAGGTCGCCATGGCCGCGCGCGCCATCTACGACGACAAAAAGGCCTATGCGCTTCATCGCGCCATGCTCGGCCATCGCGGCCCGCTCGACGGCATGGGCGCGCTCGATCATGCGAAAAAACTCGGCCTCGACGCCAAGGCGCTGGAAGAGAAGGCCGACGGCGGCGACATGCGCAAGCAATTGTCGCTGCACGTCCAGACCGGCCGCGCGCTCGCCATGGACGCGACGCCCTCCTTCGCCATGAACGGCATGGGCGTCGGCGGCTGGCCGGGCCCGAAGACGATCGCCCGCATGGTGAAGAACGTGCGCGCCTGCGAACGCATTGCGTGCTGAGGCGCCGCGCGTGACGCATAACCGTCATTGCGAGGAGCGGAGCGACGAAGCAATCCAGAGTCGCGCTGCGACTCCTGGATTGCTTCGCTTCGCTCGCAATGACGGCGTCTAGCCTCATGGCGCGCTACGATTTCGCCGCGACCCGCCTGTTCGTCGAAGACGCCCTGCATGCGGGCGCGCGGATCGCGGCGGGCGCGGATCGCGCCAATTTCCTCCTCAACGTCCTGCGTCTGAAGCAAGGCGACAAACTGCTCGTCTTCAACGGCCGCGACGGCGAGTGGCTCGCCTCGATCGCGGAGGCGAAGAAGCGCGAGGCAATCCTTGCGCTCGAGGAGCAGACCCGTCCGCAGGAGGGCGGCCCGGACATCGACCTCTGCTTCGCGCCGCTGAAGCACGCCCGGCTCGACTACGCCGTTCAGAAGGCGGTCGAGATGGGAGCCGCGCGCCTGCGCCCCGTGCTGACGCGCCGCACGCAGGTCGCGCGCCTCAACCTTGACCGTATGCGCGCCAATGTGATCGAGGCCGCCGAACAATGCGGCGTGCTGCGCGTGCCGGAGGTGGAAGCGGAAACGCCGTTCGAGCGGATGATCGCGCAATGGCCGCCCGACCGGCTGCTGGTCTTCTGCGACGAGGACGCCGCGATCGCCGATCCCCTCGAGGCCCTGCGCGCCGCGCGCGGCGAGGGGCCGCGGGCCGTTGGCCTGCTCATCGGCCCGGAAGGCGGATTCGACGAGAAGGAGCGCGCGCTCGCGCTCACGGCGCCGCGGGCGCTGCGGATTTCGCTCGGACCGCGCATTCTGCGCGCGGACACGGCGGCTGTGGCAGGAATGGCGCTCGTGCAGAGCGTTTTCGGAGATTGGGCGTGAGCGCCCCGCAGGTCACGATCTCGCCACGATGTTCGCCCAAACCGATGCCGCTTCGCTAGACATCAGCCGGAACCTCGTTCCGCGGAAGCTCTGAGGGCGACGATGCAAAATCCAGACGGCAGGGGCGCGGCCCGACCGATCATCAAATATTCGGCGTCCGGAATCTCCGTCCTCTGCCTCGCTGTTTTCGCTGGCCCCGCCATTGCCGGCGGCTGCATGTCCTACAGCCCCGAGAGCGCCACCATCAGCGGCGCCGACAATTGCCTGAGCGTCGGCCGCCATGTGCGCGTCGAGGCGCAGGTGATGCAGGGTTCGGCGAGCCTCGGCTCCGGATTCGTCGCCCCGCCGCGCGACGGCGCGCGTCCCGCCGCCATGCGGTCGGGAAACGTGACGCGGCTGCGGGCAGGCCCGCCGCTCGGCGGCGTGTTCCAGCGCTGACGGCGCCGGAACGCCTCAGAAAACGCATTCCTTGAACGTCGGCAGGACGCTGCGGCCCCAGTTCGTCTCGTAACGGCGCAGCAGATCGGCCGCGAGCGGCCGGCCGCTGTCGGCATAGCCTTCCAGCACGCTGAGATGACGGCTCTCGTCGCGCCCTTGCGCATCCTTGCGCGCGCGCCGGGCGAGACCCCCGCGCGCGATCGCCAGCGTATCCTTCGCCACGGCCTGCAACGGACGTCCGCGCACCGCCGCCGCGAGCCCGAGCCTCGGGGCGTCGTCGCGCAGCGTCTGCCGGTCCCCGGCGGTCCAGTCCGCGACGAGCTGCTCCGCCTCGTCGAGCGCCTGGGGATCGTAGAGCAGGCCGACGAACAGCGCGGGCAGGGCGGAGATGTGGGCGCGCGGGCCGACGTCGCAGCCGCGCATCTCGATGTAGCGCTTGACGCGCACCTCCGGGAACAGCGTCGAGAGATGGTTGGCCCAGTCGGCCATGGTCGCGCGCTCGCCCGGCAGTTGCGCGAGCCGGCCGGCCAGCAGGTCGCGGAAGCTCGCGCCGGCGACGTCGTGGTAATGGTCGCCGCGCTTGACGAAATACATGGGCACGTCGAGCGCATAGTCGACGAAGCGCTCGAAGCCCATGCCGGCCTCGAAGGCGAAGGGCATCATGCCCGTGCGCGCCCTGTCGGTGTCGCGCCAGATTTCCGAGCGCATCGACAGCATGCCGTTCGGCCGGCCGTCGGTGAAGGGCGAGTTGGCGAACAGCGCGGTCGCGACCGGCTGCAGCGCGAGCGAGACGCGCAGCTTGCGCACCATGTCCCGCTCGCTCTGGAAGTCCAGGTTGACCTGCACCGTGGAGGTCCGGAACATCATGTCGAGGCCGCGCGAGCCGACCTTGGGCATGTAGCGCATCATGATGTCGTAGCGCTGCTTCGGCATCACGGGCGTCTCCGCGCGCGTCCACAGCGGGCTCATGCCGATGTCGAGGAAGCCCATGCCGAGCGGGCCGGCGATCGCCTTGACGGCCGCCATATGCGCGTCGAACTCCGATTCGACCGCGTGCACGGTCTCGACAGGCGCGCCGGAGAGCTCGAATTGTCCGCCGGGCTCGAGCGAGATCGCCCCGCCGCCGACCTCGTCATAGAGGCCGATCAGGGCCGGGCCGTCCATGATCGGCTCCCAGCCCAGCTTCGCCTGCAGGCCCTCCAGCAGGGCGCGAATGCCGTCGCCGCCGCTGCGGCCGTCGTAGGGCACGGGCGAATGATCGGCCGTGTAGAACGGGATTTTCTCGTGCTCTGCGCCCATTCGGAACTGGTCCGGCGGCTTGCAGCCCGCCTCAATCCAGCCCACCAGCTCGTCGCGCGACGAAATATGCGTGGTGTCGGTCACATCGCGCGCCATGCGGATCCTTTGCGCTATTCGTATCGGCGACAGGCCGGAACAATCCGCATCGGCGGGGGATTTTTTTTTCCTTTGTGCTGTACGGAGTAGTGCAACCGGAAACCGACGTCGTTCCAC
>DAIRCS010000132.1:3527-10597 GCA_036796555.1 Rhodoblastus sp.
ACAATCCGCATCGGCGGGCGGCGTCCGTCGCTTTGATAGTCGGACGGACGCGCCTGAGCAATCCGAGGGCGGATCACATGGGCGGGAGCCGGGCAGGGAGAGCCTGCGGCCTTGATCCTGCCGTCGAACCCGGCCATTTAAGACGCCATGGGCCGCATCGGCCGCAGGAGACGCGTCGTCGCATGACAGCCATTACCGAGGCCAGGGCCGGCTCGGCCGAGGACAAGGCCGCGCTGAAGATCATCCTGTGCGCGCCGCGCGGCTTCTGCGCCGGCGTCGTGCGGGCGATCGAGGCGGTGGAGCGGGCGATCGACCGCTACGGGCCGCCGGTCTACGTGCGCCACGAGATCGTCCACAACCGCTATGTCGTGGAAAGCCTCAAGGCCAAGGGCGCGGTCTTCGTCGAGGACCTCTCTGAAATTCCCGACACAAATTCGCCGGTCATCTTCTCGGCCCATGGCGTGCCGAAATCGGTGCCGGCGGAGGCCGCGTCCCGCAATTTCTTCGCGATCGACGCGACCTGCCCGCTGGTCACCAAAGTGCACCGCGAGGCCGAAATCCACCACAAGCGCGGCCGCAAGGTGCTGTTGATCGGTCACGCCGGCCATCCGGAAGTGGTCGGCACCATGGGCCAGTTGCCGGACGGCGCGGTCCAGCTCGTCCAGTCGGTCGCCGAGATCGAGGCGCTGGAGATCGCCGATCCCGACAATCTCGCCTTCGTCACCCAGACGACCCTGTCGCTGGACGACACGGCGGAGATCGTCGCCGCGCTGAAAGCGCGCTTTCCCAACGTCATCAGCCCGCACAAGCAGGACATCTGCTACGCCACGACCAATCGGCAGGAGGCGATCAAGGCGATCAGCCCGAACGTCGACGCCGTCATTGTCGTCGGCTCGCCGAATTCCTCGAATTCGCAGCGCCTGCGCGAAGTGGCAGAGCGGTCCGGCTGCCCGAAGGCGCAGCTCGTCGACGGCGCGCGCGACCTCGACTGGTCGCTCTACGAGGACGTGCGCGCGATCGCCATCACCGCCGGCGCCTCCGCGCCGGAAGTGCTCGTCAATGAAGTGATCGAAGCCTTCGGCAAGCGCTTCGACCTGACGATCGAGACGGTGACGATGAGCAGCGAGAACACGTTCTTCCCGCTGCCGCGCGAATTGCGGGATAACGTGTAGGGTTCAAGAGCCGTCATCGCGAGGAACGCGGTTTCGCCTGAAGCGACGAAGCAATCCGTCCTCGGCGCCAGGCTCATAACTTGAGTCCTCATGCCTCAGAGTCTGGCCCGAAATTCACGCGAGTCCTTGAGCAAGCCGTCATTGCGAGCGCAGCGAAGCAATCCATCCACCGGAACTATCCGTTGTGGATGGATTGCTTCGTCGCTTCTGGTGAAACCGCGTTGCGGTTTCACCGAGCTCCTCGCAATGACGAGACCAGTCGTTTTGCGCCCATGAAGCGCCGCGTGTTTTTTCACGTCCACATCAGGATCGCCACGCCCGCGATCATGATCGCCATGCCGGCGATCTCGCGCGCGCTGGTCGTCTGCTGAAAGATTTTCCTCGTCACGATCTGCGCGAAGATCATCTCGACCAGCGCCAGCGTGCGCACCCGCGCCGCCGTGTCGATGGCGAAGGCCAGGAACCAGAATTGCGAGGCGAGCGCGCCCATGAAGCCCGCCAGCAGCGACGGACGCCAGGCGCGAAAAATGCCGGCGAGCAGCGCGCGGTCGAGCAGCGCGAGGCCGATTACGATCAGCGCGCTCTGGATGGCGAGCGCCAGCGCGAGGATCGTGGAGGCGCCCAGCGCGAAATTCGGCGCGCCGAGCGCCAGAATGCCGGCCCGGTAGCCGATGGCCGACAGCGCGAACATGGCCGCCGAGGCGAGGCCGTAGAGGGTCGCCCGCCAGCCGATAGCGGACGCGTCGCCCGACCGTTTCGGCCACGACATCAGCATGACGCCGAGGACCGCGACGCCGATGGCGGCGGCCAGTTGCGGCGTCACGCTGTCGTGCAGGAACAGAAGGCCGAACAGGGCGACGAGAACCGGCTCGGTCTTGGTGTAGGCGATGGCGACGACGAAGGACTTTTCCTTCATCGCCGCCAGCATCAGGCCCGTGGCCAGGATCTGCGACACGCCGCCGACCGCCGTCCACCAGAACGAGGCCGCCCCCGGCGCAGGCGGCGCCGCGCCGCTCGCCGCCGACACGAGCGCCAGAAACAGCAGCGCGAAGGGCAGGCCGAACAGGAAGCGCACGAAGGTCGCCCCCGCCGTGCCGAGCGTGGCGATCAGGTCGCGCTGCATCGCGTTGCGCGCAGTCTGGCCGCCGGCGGCGGCGACGGTGAAAACGATCCAGAGCCAGGATGGGACAGCGGTCATGCGGAGAGCGCGGGCGTTTGACGGGGAGGGAAGGCCTCGCTAACACGTTTGCCGATCGCGCCGCAAAGCCGGGCTGGACCGCGAGCCTTCAGGCTCGCACAGGAGCCGCGGGCTCCTGCAAGCCTGACCAGCCGAACCGATGTCGTCAATTCGTGCGAGCCTGAAGGCTCGCGGTCCAGAAGTGCGCCAATGGCCGTCTACACCGATGTCTCGGGCGAGGACCTCGCCGCCTTCCTCGCCGATTACGATCTCGGCGCCATGCTCTCGCTCAAGGGCATCGCGGAAGGCGTGGAGAACACAAACTACATGCTCCATACCGACAGGGGCTATTTTTTCCTGACGCTTTACGAGAAGCGGACGAAGGAAAGCGATCTCCCCTTTTTTCTCGGTCTGATGGAGCATCTGGCGGCCCGCGGGCTGAATTGCCCGCAACCCGTGCGCAACCGCAAGGGAGCAGCGCTCGGCCGCCTGTCGGGGCGCGCGGCGGCGATCGTGACCTTTCTGGAAGGGATGTGGCCGCGCCGGCAGACGGCCGCTCATTGCGCCGCCCTGGGCGCCGCCGCCGCCGATCTGCATATCGACGGCGAGGGCTTCGCGCTGCGGCGTCCCAACGCCCTCTCGATCGACGCGTGGCGGCCGCTGTTCGAGCAGGCCGCGCCGCGCGCTGACGCCGTGCAGCCCGGCCTGTGCGCCTTCATCGCCGGGGAGTTGGACTGGCTCGAGGCCAACTGGCCGCGCGGCCTGCCGGAAGGCGTGATCCATGCCGATCTCTTTCCCGACAACGTCTTCTTTCTCGGCGACAAGCTGTCGGGGCTGATCGATTTCTATTTCGCCTGCAACGACGCCTTCGCCTACGACCTCGCGATCTGCGTCAACGCCTGGTGCTTCGAGCCCGACGCCTCCTTCAACATCACCAAGGGCAGGGCGATGATCGAAAATTATCGCCGCCGCCGGCCGTTGAGCGCGGAAGAGATCGAGGCCTTTCCCGCGCTCGCGCGCGGCGCCTCCATGCGCTTCCTGCTGACGCGTCTCGTCGACTGGCTGAACGTGCCGCCGGGCGCGCTGGTGAAGCCGAAGGACCCGCTCGAATATTTCCGCAAGCTGCGCTTTCACGCGCAGGCGAAAACCATCCGCGACTACGGCGCCGACGCGTGACGACAAGCAAAAATGCCGATCGCCATCATTCCCGCGAATGCGGGAATCCAGAGCCGCGCGATGAAAGTTTCGTCATTGGCGACTGGATCCCCGCTTTCGCGGGGATGACGGGCTGGAGGCGCCGATGACCGAGCCCAGACGCGTCGAGATCTGGACCGACGGCGCCTGTTCCGGCAATCCGGGCCCCGGCGGCTGGGGCGCCATCCTCGTCTTCAACGGCGTGGAAAAGGAACTGTCCGGCGGCGAGGCGCTGACGACCAACAACCGCATGGAATTGATGGCCGCCATCAGCGCGCTGGAAGCGCTCACGCGCCCTTGCGCCGTCAACCTGCACACGGACTCGATCTATGTGCGCGACGGCGTGACGGGTTGGATTCACAATTGGAAGAAGCGCGGCTGGAAGACCGCCGACAGGAAGCCGGTCAAGAACGTCGAGCTCTGGCAGCGTCTCGACGCGGCCGCCGAGCGCCATGACATCCACTGGAAATGGGTGAAGGGCCATGCCGGCGACACGATGAACGAGCGCGCCGACCTTCTCGCGCGCACGGGCATGAAGCCGTTTCTCGAGGCGAAGCGTAGAGGTTGAATGGACCGCGAGCCTTCAGGCTCGCATTCATGGGTGAAGCCAAGGCGAGCCTGAAGGCTCGCGGTCCAGATCACTTCATCACCCCCGTCTCTTTCCCCAGCTTTTGCGCCGCCTGCAGCGGCGTCAGCTTGCCGTCGTCCCGATCCACGGCAAGGTTGGCGCGGCGCATCCGCTCGAGATCGATCGCGCCGGCGAGCGGCTGCAACGCCGCGCGAAACTTTTCGTCGTTCGCGCGCTTCGGCGCGACCAGCACGATCGCGTCATAATGCGGAAAGGCGTTCTTCGGGTCGCCGAGCGTCACGAGGTCTTGCGCGAGAATGCGGCCGTCGCTCGAAAAGGCGGTGATGACGTCGGCCTGCCCGTCGTCGAGCGCGCGATACATGAAGGTCGGATTGTAGGATTTCACGGCCGCGAAATCGAGGCCGTAGACGTCGCGCACGCTGCGCCATTCCGGCCGCGACTGGAATTCGAGATCGGTCCCGAAGGTCAGTCGCGGCGCAACGCGCGCGAGATCGGCGATGGTCGCGACGCCGAGCTCCGTCGCTCGCGCGCGCTTCATCGCCAGCGCGTAACTGTTCTCGAAGCCGAGCGCGCCGAGCATGACGACGCCGGTGTTCGCCTTCAGCCAGCCGCCGAGTTCCGCCAGCATTTTTTCACGCGGCGGATTGTCTGTGCGATGCATGAGGCCCGTCCACAGCGTGCCCGAATAGTCGACATAAGCGTCGATGTCGCCGGCCGCGAGCGCGCGGAAGACGACGGCGGAGCCGAGGCCTTCGCGTTTCTCGGCCGAAAGCCCCGCCGCCTGCAGCCGCAGCGCCATGAGGTCGGCGAGGATGAATTGCTCTGAAAAATTCTTCGCGCCGATCACATAGGAATGGCGCGCCACGGATGCTGCCGGCGCGAGCGCCGCGATCGCGGCCAGCGCGAATCCGCCGGCGCCGGCGAGCATGCGTTTCCAGTCGCGTCGCGCGGCGCCTGCTTCGACCAGCGCAAGCAGTTGATCGGCGACGAGCGCGACGGCGACGGAGGCCGCGCAGCCGAACAGCACGGAAATCCAGTTCTCCGTCTGCAGGCCGGAGAAGATGTAATTGCCGAGCGAGACCTGCCCGACCGGCGTCGCCAGCGTCGCCGCGCCGATGGTCCAGACCATCGCCGTGCGCAATCCGCCGACGATTGCAGGCGCGGCGAGCGGCAGTTCGACGCGCCACAGCCGCTGCGACGCGGTCATGCCGACCGCGTCAGCGGCTTCCGTGATCGCGGGATCGATGCCTGCGATGGCCGAGATCGTCGCGCGCACGATCGGCAGCATGGCGTAGAGCGCAAGCGCCAGCAGCGCGGGCGGGAAGCCGAGCGCGGGAACGCTCGCGCCGAACAGTTTCTGCGTGAGGCCGGAGAGCGCCAACAGCAGCGGGTAGAACAGCGCGAGCAGGGCCAGCGCCGGTATCGTCTGCACGAGGCTCGTCGCCGCCAGCAGCGGCCAGCGCAACCCCGGCCGGCGCGCGACCCAGATGGCGAGCGGCAGGCTGACGCCGGCGCCGAGCGCCATCGCGGCGAGGCTCAGCAGCACATGCTGCGACAGGTAATTCGGCAGGACCGCGAAAGCTGCCGCGAGCTGCGCGCTCATCGCGCGAGATCCGCGATCGCCGCCGCCTGCCGGCGCGGTGTGTCGAACATGTCGGCGACGTTGGGATGCGCGCCCGACAGCATGGCGCGCGGCGTATCGTCGGCGGCGATTTCGCCCGCGCGCAGCACGATGATGCGGTCGGCCAGCAGCGCCGCCTCCTGCACGTCGTGCGTCACCATGACGGTGGTGAGCCCCATCGTCTCGTGCAGCGCACGATAGGCTCGCCCGAGCGTATCGCGCGTGACGGGATCGAGCGCGCCGAACGGCTCGTCCATGATGACGATGCGCGGCTCCGCCGCGAGCGCGCGAGCCACCGCCACGCGCTGGCGCTCGCCGCCCGACAGCGCCGCGGGCGCGCGGTCGAGATAGTCGCGCGGCAGCGCGACGAGATCGAAGACGGCGTCGACGCGCGCCGCGATTTTTTCGCGCGGCCAGCCGAGGAGGCTGGGCGTGATCGCGATATTCTCGCGCACGCTCATGTGCGGAAACAGGCCGACGCCCTGGAAGACATAGCCGATGCGCCGCCGCAGCTCGTGGGCGGCGAATTCACCCGCGTCGCGGCCCTCGATGCGGATCGTTCCGCTCGTCGGCTCGATCAGCCGATTGATGGTCTTGAGCAGCGACGTCTTGCCGGAGCCCGAAGGCCCGATCAGAGCGACGAAGGTTTTTGGCGGAATCGCGAGCGACACGTCGCGCACGGCCGGCTGGCGTCCGCCGTCATAGGCGACGCTGACGCGTTGAAGTTCGATCAAGGAGAAAGGCCCTCCCGCGCGCGACCGGTCCGGTCATCCTAGACCGATCGTGCCGGGCAGGGCCAATGGGCGATCCGGCCTTCAGAGCTGCTCGAGCATGGTCTTGGCGCCGGATTTCTCCGCGCCCGGGCCTTCCTCGATGTTGAGCGAGCGCACGACGCCATCGTCGACGATCATCGAGAAACGCTTGTTGCGCATGCCCATGCCGCGCTCGCTGAGGTCGAGGTCGAGGCCGGTCGCCTTGGCGAAGGCGGCGCTGCCGTCGGCGAGAAACGTGATCTTGTCGGCGGCGCCGGTATCCTTGGCCCAGGCGCTCATCACGAACACGTCGTTGGTCGAGATGACCGCGATATCGTCGACGCCCTTGGCCTTGATCGCCTTTTCGTTCTCGATGAAGCCGGGCAGATGGTTCTTGTGGCAGGTGGGCGTGAAGGCGCCCGGCACGCCGAACAGCACGACTTTCTTGCCCTTGAACAGGTCGTCCGTCGATTTCGCCGCGGGGCCGTCCGCCGTCATGACCGTGAACGTGGCCTTCGGCAGGCGATCGCCAACCTTGATCATATTTCCACTCCTGATTGGATTT
>DAIRCS010000133.1:0-10561 GCA_036796555.1 Rhodoblastus sp.
AAGCTCCTGCACATGGAGGAGCGCCTGCACGAGCGGGTGGTCGGCCAGGACGACCCCGTCGCGGCGGTCGCCAACGCGTTGCGCCGTTCGCGGGCGGGCTTGCAGGACCCGAACCGGCCGATCGGCTCGTTCATGTTCCTGGGCCCCACCGGCGTCGGCAAGACCGAGCTCACGAAAGCGTTGGCGGAGTATCTGTGCGACGACGAGACCGCGCTCGTGCGCATCGACATGTCCGAGTTCATGGAAAAGCACTCGGTCGCCCGGCTGATCGGCGCGCCTCCGGGCTATGTCGGCTACGAGGAGGGCGGCGCGCTGACGGAAGCGGTGCGGCGCAGGCCCTATCAGGTCGTGCTGTTCGACGAGATCGAGAAGGCGCATCCGGACGTGTTCAACGTCCTGCTGCAGGTTCTCGACGACGGACGTCTCACCGACGGCCAGGGCCGCACGGTCGACTTCCGCAACACGCTGATCATCATGACGTCGAACCTCGGCGCGGAATTCCTCGTCATGCAGAAGGAGGGCGAGGATTCCTCGGCCGTGCAGAACGAGGTCATGCAGGTCGTGCGGTCGCACTTCCGTCCCGAGTTCCTCAACCGCGTGGACGAGATCATTCTCTTCCATCGGTTGCGGCGTGCGGACATGGGCGCGATCGTCGACATCCAGTTCGCGCGGCTCGCCAAGCTGCTCGAAGATCGCAAGATCGCCCTGTCGCTCGACGCGAAGGCGCGCGCGTGGCTCGCCGATCGCGGCTACGATCCCGCCTATGGCGCGCGCCCGCTGAAGCGCGTGATCCAGAAGGCCGTGCAGGATCCTCTCGCCGAGATGATCCTCGCGGGCGACGTGGCGGACGGCGAGACTGTCGCGCTGTCGACCGGGCCTGCCGGCCTGACGATCAACGGCAAGGCGGTTGGCAAGGGCGAGGCGGCCAACGACGAGCCTGATGTCGACAAGATCGTCAATTTCCCGAAGGGCGCGGACGCGCTCCACTGACAAAATGAAAAGGGCGGCTCCCGGGCCGCCCTTTTTGTCGGGACGCGTCCGCGCGCCTTTAGAGCGTTTCATGCTTTGACGGAAGCGTATCCGGCGTTTGCGAAGTAGTTTGCGCATTCGGCAGGCTCGATGGCTTCAGCCAGATGGCCGATGTGGCGCCACGTGTCTTCGACCGTTCGTTTCTGTGCCTGCCGCATCCAGTGCTTGATTTTCGAGAAGGCCTGCTCGATCGGATTGAGATCGGGCGAGTACGGCGGCAGATACCAGAGCCGCGCGCCAGTTGCGCGGATCGCTTGGCGGACGGCCGTCGATTTGTGACTGCCGAGATTGTCCATCACGACGATGTCGCCTTTGCGCAGCGCCGGCGCGAGCTGCTGCTCGACATAGGCGCGGAAGCACTCGCCGTTGATCGGACCGTCGAAGACGCAAGGCGCGGACAGCCGATCGCAGCGCAGTGCGCCGAGGAACGTCAGCGTACGCCAGTGGCCGTGCGGGGCGTAGCCGCGCAGGCGTTTGCCCTTCGCGCCCCAGCCGCGCAGCGGCGCCATGTTTGTCTTGATCCAGGTCTCGTCGATGAAGACCAGGCGCTTTGGATCGAGGCGGCCTTGCCATGAGCGCCAGCGCCGACGCCTGCGGGCGATGTCGTCACGCGCCTGCTCGAGCGCGGACAACGTTTTTTTTGAACGTCAGCCCCTCGCGTCGCATGAACGTCCAGACCGCATTGTGCGAGACCTTGACGCCTTGGGCCTCCAACTCGCCCTTCAGGCCGTGCAGCGTCAGGTGCGGCGTCTGCGCGATCCGCTCCACGATGAACGCGCGATGCGGGGCGAGGATGGGTTTGCGATAACCGCCCATCTTGCTCGGCGCGACAGAGCCGGTCGCGCGCTGGCGCTGTGACCACTTCACGACCGACGACACAGCGACGCCGAAACGTTCGGCTACCGCTCGGCAGCTCTCGCCCGCCGCCGCTGCCGCCACAACCCGCTCACGAAGATCATTGGAAAGAGGTCGCGTCATCGATGCTGGCCTCCCGCCCAGCCAGCATCTTGAATCACAAACCGGGCTGATTGTGAATCAGCCCGATTCTAAAAAGGTATGAACCGCTCTAGTGCAGGAACCCGAAATAGGCGCCCAGCAGCAGGACGACGCCGATGAAGCCGCGGTAAATGACGAACGGCCAGGCCGAGAACCTCTCGAGAATGCGCAGCAAGCCCCAGATCGCGACGAAGGCGGACAGAGAAGCGACAATCAGGCCGACCGCCAATATCGACCAGCCGTGGAAATCGAGATGGGCCTTGTAGAGTTCGTGAAACTCCTTGAGGCCCGCGCCGGCGATGGCGGGCAGGCCGAGCAGGAAAGAAAAGCGCGCAGCGTCCTCGCGGTTGAGATCGCGGAACAGCGCGGCGGTCAGCGTCGAGCCCGAGCGCGACACGCCGGGGATCAGCGCGCCGACCTGCGCAATGCCGACGATCATCGCATCCTTGAGATTGAGCTGGTCGAACCGGCGTGAGTGATCGCAGTAGAATTCGGCGATGGCGAGAATGACGGCGAGCGTGATCATCGAAATGCCGATGACCGGCAGGCTGCGCAGCGGCGTGTTGCAGGCGTTGAGCAGCGGCGACATCAGCACGCCCGCGATGACGATCGGCAGGGTCGCGAGCACGATCCAGATCGCGAAGCGAAAGTTCCAGTCGCGGAAGTCGCGGCGGACGACGGCGCCGATCGAGCCGAAGACGAGGCCGCGCACGTCTTTCCAGAAATAGCTGATGACGGCGGCGAGCGCGGCCATCTGCATGGCGGCGGAAAAGGCCGAGCCGGGATCGCGCCAGCCGAGCAGGGCGGGTACGATGCGCATGTGCGCCGTGGAGGAAATCGGCATGAGCTCCGATATGCCCTGGACGACGCCGAGGACGGCGACCTTGGCGTAGCCGAGTTCGATGAAGCCGGTGTCCAGGCCGGCGGTGCAGGCTGACGCCATGTCTGTTCCGCTTGTGAAATTGCTCTACGCGAAATTACGCCCGCAGAGGTTTACGCCTTGCTAACTATCCGGGACCGCCGGCCCCCGGCCGGCAGCGCTATCTATGCCGGCCGGAGGCCGGCGGTCCCGGATGCGTAGGCGCCCCGGCTAGGCCGCCTTGTTCTGCCCGGCGCCGACGATGCGGACGATGTCGGACATGATCGCGTTGAGGTCGAAGTCCTTGGGCGTGTAGACGGCAGTCACGCCGGCCGCCTTCAGGGTCTTCTCGTCTTCCGGCGGGATGATGCCGCCGACGATGACGGGAATGTCGCTCAGGCCTTCCGCGCGCATGCGATCCATGATGTCGCGCACGAGCGGCACGTGCGAGCCCGAGAGGATCGACAGGCCGACGCAATGCACGCCTTCCTCGAGCGCGGCGTTGACGATCTCGGCGGGCGTCAGGCGGATGCCCTCGTAGACGACCTCCATGCCGCAATCGCGCGCGCGCACGGCGATCTGCTCGGCGCCGTTCGAGTGGCCGTCGAGGCCGGGCTTGCCGACCAGAAATTTTATGCGCCGGCCGAGCTGCTGCGACACGCGCTCGACTTCCTCGCGCACGGCGATGATGTCTCCGCCCGTCTGGCGCGCGGCGCGGCCGACGCCGGTCGGCGCGCGGTATTCGCCGAAGATTTCACGAAGCGTCGCGCCCCATTCGCCGGTCGTCACGCCGGCCTTGGCGGCGGCGATGGACGGCTCCATCACCGAGCGGCCTTCGGAAGCGGCGGAACGAAGATCGGCGAGCGCCTTGTCGACGGCCTTCTGATCGCGCCGCTCGCGCCAGGCCTTGAGACGTGCGATCTGCTGCGCTTCGACGCCTTCCGGCACGACCATGATCGCGCCTTCGCCAGCGGTCAGCGGCGAGGGCTCGGTCTCGACGAACTTGTTGACGCCGACGACGATCTGTTCGCCCTTCTCGATGGCTTCGAGACGGCGCGTGTTGGATTCGACGAGCTTCGATTTCATGTAGCCCGTGTCGATGGCGGCGACCGCGCCGCCCATCGCGTCGATCGCCGCGAGTTCTTCACGCGCGGCGGCCTTGAGTTCATCGACCTTGCGGGCGATCTCCGCCGAGCCGTCGAAAATGTCGGCGTATTCGAGCAGGTCGGTCTCGTAGGCGAGGATCTGCTGCATGCGCAGCGACCATTGCTGATCGAAGGGGCGCGGCAGGCCGAGCGCCTCGTTCCACGCCGGAAGCTGCACGGCGCGCGCGCGGGCGTTCTTCGAGAGAACGACGGCGAGCGTCTCGAGGAGAATGCGGTAGACGTTGTTCTCCGGCTGCTGCTCGGTGAGGCCCAGCGAGTTGACCTGCACGCCGTAGCGGAAGCGGCGCATCTTCTCGTTCTTCACGCCGTAGCGGTCGCGGGTGATCTCCTCCCACAGCTCCGTGAACGCGCGCATCTTGCAGAGTTCGGTGACGAAACGCATGCCGGCGTTGACGAAGAAGGAGATGCGGCCGACGACGTCCTCGAATTCCTGTTCCGAGACGCCCGCGGCCTTCACCGTGTCGAGGACGGCGACGGCGGTGGCGAGCGCATAGGACAATTCCTGCACCGGCGTCGCGCCGGCTTCCTGCAGATGGTAGGAGCAGACGTTCATCGGGTTCCACTTGGGAACCTGCGCGGTGGTGAACAGGATCATGTCGCGCGTCAGGCGCAGCGAGGGCGCGGGCGGAAAGACATAGGTGCCGCGCGAAAGATATTCCTTGATGATGTCGTTCTGCGTCGTACCCTGAAGCGCCGTGCGCGGCGCGCCCTGCTCGTCGGCGGCGGCGATGTAGAGGGCCATCAGCCAGGGCGCCGTGGCGTTGATGGTCATCGACGTGTTCATCTGCGCGATCGGAATGCCGTCGAACAGGGTGCGCATGTCGCCGAGATGCGAGACGGGCACGCCGACCTTGCCGACCTCGCCGCGCGCGAGCGCGTGATCGGAATCGTAGCCAGTCTGGGTCGGCAGGTCGAAGGCGATGGAGAGGCCCGTCTGGCCTTTGGCCAGATTGCCCTTGTAGAGCTTGTTGGATTCCGCGGCGGTCGAGTGACCCGCGTAGGTGCGGAAAATCCAGGGCTTGTCGCGGTGGGACCTGTTCTCGACCATCTGGACCTCGTCAGGCTGCTCAGCCGTGGCGCATCCCTATCTGCTCCGCCGCCGGATTGGCAATCGGCCGGTAGTCGACCAAACTCCAACCACCCGCGGCATTGCAAAGGAACCGGAAATCGCCTCATAAAAAGGCGGGCGATACAGTTTACTAATGAACCATCTTGCGTTGCGCTGCAATTTGTATAGTGCAATGCAGCGAACTAGGTAAGATGACGGACCCGTGACGGGTCTCTGATCGAGGGAGCAGCAGGTGACCGGACTCAAGCTTGTCGAAGGCAAGGGCCAGGGCGAACTCAAGGATCTCTACGATCTCGGCGAGATTCCCCCGCTCGGGCACGTGCCGAAGAACATGCACGCCTGGGTGATCCGCAAGGAGCGCCACGGCCCGCCGGATACGGCGATGCAGCTCGAGGTGGTGCCGACCTGGCAGCTCGACAGTCATGACGTGCTGGTCTACGTGATGGCGGCCGGCGTCAACTACAACGGCGTCTGGGCTGCGCTCGGCGAACCGATCTCGACGCTCGACGCCCACAAGCAGCCCTATCACATCGCCGGCTCCGACGCCTCGGGCATCGTCTGGGCGGTCGGCTCCAAGGTGAAGCGGTGGAAAGTCGGCGACGAGGTCGTCATCCACTGCAACCAGGACGACGGCGACGACGAGGAGTGCAACGGCGGCGACCCAATGTTCTCGTCCTCGCAGCGCATCTGGGGCTACGAGACGCCGGACGGCTCGTTCGCGCAGTTCTGCCGGGTGCAGGACCGCCAGTTGATGGAGCGGCCGAAGCACCTGACCTGGGAAGAGGCCGCCTGCTATACGCTGACGCTGGCGACCGCCTATCGCATGCTGTTCGGCCACGAGCCGCACCGCCTGAAGCCCGGCGACAACGTGCTGGTGTGGGGCGCATCGGGCGGTCTGGGCGTGTTCGGCGTGCAGCTCTGCGCGGCGGCCGGCGCCAATCCCATCGGCATCATCTCCGACGAGTCCAAGCGCGACTACGTGATGAGCCTGGGCGCCAAGGGCGTCATCAACCGCAAGGATTTCGAGGGCTGCTGGGGCCAGCTTCCCAAGGTGAACACGCCCGAATTCAACGAGTGGACCAAGGCCGCGCGCAAGTTCGGCAAGGCGATCTGGGACATCACCGGCAAGAAGGATCCCGACATCGTCTTCGAGCATCCCGGCGAATCGACCTTCCCGCTCTCCTGCCTCGTGGTGAAGCGCGGCGGCATGGTCGTGTTCTGCGCGGGCACGACCGGCTTCAACCTGACCTTCGACGCCCGGTATGTGTGGATGCGCCAGAAGCGCATCCAGGGCTCGCATTTCGCGCATCTGAAGCAGGCGTCGGCGGCCAACAAGTTCGTGCTCGACCGCCGCGTCGATCCCTGCATGTCGGAGGTGTTTCCGTGGGACAAGATCCCGCTGGCGCACATGAAGATGTGGAAGAACCAGCACGCGCCGGGCAACATGGCCGTGTTGGTCAATTCGCCGAAGCCCGGCTTGCGGACGGTCGAGGACGTGATCGAGGCGGGCAAGTCGGCCTGAGCGGCAGACGCTTTCATTCGCCGGCGCGCGGGGTCTCCTGCGCGCCGGCTTTTCTTTTCGCCGTCGCCGCGATCGAGGCGTTGACTTCGCCGCCGAAGATGAAGATCGCCGAGAGTACGTAGAGAAAGACCAGCGCGATCATCGCCGAGGCGAGGCCGGCGTAGGTCGTGACGTAATTCTGCGAGAAGCGGGCGAGATAGAAGCCAAAACCTTCGCCGAAAACGAGCCAGAGGATCAGCGTGAGGCCAATGCCCGGCGCGACCTGCGCGAGCGTGCGTTTGCCGGCGGCGAGGAATTTGTGGGCGAAGACCAGCGTCGCCAGCAGGATCAGGGAGACCGTCGCCAGCCGGAAAGCGTCGAAGACGCCCTGCAATTCGGTCATGCGGGGTAGCCAGCGCACGACCTGCGCCCAGACGATCGGCTCGAGCACGACAAGGAAGGTGAAGCCGATCAGCGCCACGGCGCCGACCAGAACGAAGAAGACGCTTTCCAGCCGCAGCACCCACCAGGCGCGCGCGTCGGTCTCGTCATAGGCGCGGCTGAGGCCGATGCGCACGGCGTCGACGGCGCTCGAGGCGAAATAGACGGCAAGCAGCGCGCTCAGGGTCGCGAGGCCCGTGCGCGGCTGGGTCAAAACGTTTTCCACCTCGCGCGCGATCGGGGCGGCGACCTGCGAGGGCCAGCTTTCAAACAGAAGGTCCGTGGCGCGCTTGGCGAGATCCGGCGTGCCGATGAAACCGGCCAGCGCCCCGACGAAGATCAGGAAGGGAAAGAGCGACGTGAGGCCCGACAAGGCGATGTGACTCGCGATCGCCCAGCCGTCGTCTGCGGAAAACCGCGTCCAGGACCGATAGAAGATGCGCCAGAGCCGTCCGATCATTTGTAGGTCCGCATCGTGAGCCGCTAGAAGATTCGCATTGTCACAACGCGCCGGCCAGCAAAATGGCGCAGAAGGCCAAAAATGCTCGTCCGGCTCGCGCCCATCCTGTTTCCGCTGATCTGGTCGACAGGCTGGATCGTCGCCCGCTACACCAAGGATTTCGCCGATCCGCTCGCGTTTCTGTGCGTGCGCTATATCTGCGCCGGCCTGGCGCTGGGCGCGTTCGCGCTCTACGCCCGCGCCCAATGGCCGCGCAGCGCGACGGAAGCGGCGCATGCGATCGTGTCGGGCGTTCTGCTGCACGCCATCTATCTCGGCGGCGTGTGGTGGGCGATCGAGCAGGGCGTGCCGGCGTCGATCTCGGCCCTGCTGGCGGCGCTGCAGCCGATCATGACCGCTTTCCTCGCGCCGGCGCTGGTCGGCGAGCGCGTCGGGCTGGCCCGGTGGAGCGGCGTCGTCATCGGTTTCGCCGGCCTGTGTCTCGTGCTGGCGCCGAAGCTCGTCGGCCTCGACGCGGCGCAATTGCGCGCCGCGCTCACGCCGATCGGCGTCAACGTCGTCGCCATGGCCGGCGTCACGGCCGGTACGTTCTACCAGAAGCGCTTCATCCACACCGGCGATCTGCGGAGCGTGGCGACGCTGCAATATGTCGGCGCGCTGGCGGCCGGCGTTCCCATGGCGTGGCTTGCCGGCGAATATCGCATCGACTGGACGCCGACGGCTTTCGCCGTGCTCGCGTGGTCGGTGCTGGCCCTGTCAATCGGCGCGATCGCGCTGCTGTTGCTGCTGATCCGGCGCGGCGAGGTCTCACGCTCGGCGCAACTCATCTTTCTCGTGCCGCCGCTGTCGGCGCTGCAGGCGCATTTCCTGTTCGGGGAGACTTTGACCGCGGTTCAGATCGTCGGCATGGCTCTGACCGCCTGCGGCGTGGCGCTGGCGGCGCGCGCGAAATGAACCTCAGAGCACTTCGCGGCCGCGCGCGTGAACCCGGGCGCGAAATGCTGCGAGCTTGCGCATGAGCGAAGGCGCGTGGCTGGAAAATCTCGCGCGCAGTCCGGCGCGCAGTTCGGCGACGCGCTCCCGGATGGCCGTTTTATACGGATCGACCTTGGTGTGCGCCCAGTCGCGGAAAGAGATGACGAGCGCATAGAAGCGCGCGAACCAGGGCAGGGTCATCAGACGCGCGTGGCAGACGTCGAAGACAAAAGCCGTGACGCCGAGACCGATTGTCTTGGCGGCGAGAAACACGCAGCCGCCGGAGAGAACCCGGCCGCCCGCGATCAGCGCGAGGCCGGCGATCTTGAACGGCAGCACGACGAGAATGGGGATGATGAACAGGGCTAGCGCGAAGCCGGCCGGCATGGTGTCGATCAACTTCTGCATCAGCCGCCGGAGCGCGGCGATTGGCAGCGCGGCGACGATGGCCTTCACGGCGCCGCCGAACACGTCCCACAGCCACGCCTCGATCAGGAAGATCGCGGCCAGCAGCGTCCAGAGGAAGCGGGTCAGGCGGGTTTGCATCGGAGCCATTGTCGCATGGAATATTGAAATTCCAGCTTAAAGGCGGCGGAAATATGCATCTGGCGCGAGACGGACAGAGTCGGCGCTGTCATCCCGGACGGCCGAAAGTCTGCTCCGGGACGCAGCCTGTACGCCTGCGGCTGCTGGATCCCGGCGCTCCGCTTCGCTTCGGCCGGGATGATATCTCTCAGGTATGGATCGCGCGCTTGTCGACCGCCATGGCGGCTTCCTTGACGGCTTCCGACACGGTCGGATGGGCGTGACAGGTGCGGGCGAGGTCTTCGGCCGAGCCACCGAACTCCATGAGCACGCAAGCCTCCGCGATCAGCTCGCCGGCGCCGAAGCCGACGATATGGACGCCCAGCACGCGATCGGTGGCGGCGTCGGCGAGGATTTTCACGAAACCGTCCGTCTTGCGCATGGCGCGGGCGCGGCCGTTGGCGGTGAGCGGAAACTTGCCGACCTTGTAGGCGATTCCCTTTTCCTTCAGCGCCTCTTCCGTCGCGCCGACCGAAGCGATTTCGGGGGTCGTGTAGACCACGCCCGGGATGACGTCGTAATTCACATGGCCGTGCTGGCCGGCGAGAATTTCGGCGACCGCCACGCCTTCGTCCTCGGCCTTGTGCGCCAGCATCGGGCCGCGCACGACGTCCCCGATGGCGTAGACGCCCGGCACGTTCGAGGCGAAATGATCGTCGATGACGACGCGGCCGCGCTCCAGCGCGACGCCGGCCTCCTCAAGGCCGAGCCCTTCGGTGTAGGGCGCGCGGCCCGTGGCGATCAGCACGCGGTCGGCCTCGATCGTCTGCGCCTCGCCGCCGGCCACCGGCTCGAAGGTCACCTTGGCGGAGGCGCCTTTGACCGTCACTTCCGTGACTTTCGAGGCGAGCTTGAACGCAAAGCCCTGCTTTTCGAGCATACGCTGGAACTGCTTGACCACTTCGCCGTCCATGCCCGGCAGGATGCGGTCGAGATATTCGATCACGGTGACCTCGGCGCCGAGACGACGCCACACCGAGCCGAGTTCGAGCCCGATCACGCCGGCGCCGACGACGACGAGCTTTTTCGGAACCGCGCCGAGTTCGAGCGCGCCGGTGGAGGAGATAACGACCTTTTCGTCGACCGGGATCGGCGCGCCGTTCTTGTCGCGCAGGACGGCGACGTCGGAGCCTGTGGCGATGACGATGTTCTTCGTTTCGTGGGTCTGAGCCGAGCCGTCTTGCGCCTTTACCTCGACCTTGCCGGCCGAAACGATGCGGCCCGCGCCCGACAGCACGTCGACCTTGTTCTTCTTCATCAGGAAGGCGACGCCGTTGACGTTGGCGGCGACCGTGTCGGCCTTGTGCTTCATCATCGCGGCGAGATCGAGCTTCGGCTTGCCGACGATCACGCCGAGCGCCGGGAAGTCGTGGCTCGCTTCCTCGAACATTTCGGAGGCGTGCAGCAGCGCCTTCGACGGGATGCAGCCGATGTTGAGGCAGGTGCCGCCGAGCGTCTTGCGCTTCTCGACGATGGCGAC
>DAIRCS010000134.1:0-10307 GCA_036796555.1 Rhodoblastus sp.
GGCCGGACTTGTCGAAGCCGCCGTCATGCAGGAAGCGTTCGGACGGGATCGACCGCACCTTCAATTGCACGATGTCGGAATAGTCGATCGCGTCGATGACGCCGCGTTCCTTGACGTTGACATACCATTCCGGCGCATAGTGCGAGGCGAAGATGCCCGCCACGCGCGGTTCGGGATGGTATTCCATCGTGTCGTAGGTCATGCCGCGCGTCGACACGATCTTGAGCGGCTCGAGCGTCGGGCCGTCCATGATCACGTATTGCGGCGGCCAATAGGCGCCGGCGATCGCCAGCTTGTCCTCGAAGCCCTTGAACTTCGACGTGTCGACGGAGCGCGCCTCGGCGCCGATTTTCACTTCGGCGACGGTCGCGGGCGTCGGCATCCACAGGTCGATGAGATCGACCTTGCCGTCGCGCCCGATCACATAGAGATAGCGGCCCGACGCGGAGATGCGCGAAATGTGCACGGCGTAGCCGGTCTTGATACGCGTGACGATCTTCTTTGAGCCGCCGTCGATCAGCGCGATCTCGCCCGTGTCGCGCAGCGTCACGGAGAAGACGTTGTCGAGATCGATGTCGTTCATCTTCTTCTTCGGCCGCTGGTCGACCGGAACGATCACCTTCCACGTCTCCTTCATCTCCTTCATGCCGAATTCCGGCGGGGTCGCCGGCTCGTTGAGGAGATAGCGGGCCATCAGGTCGACCTGCTCCTTGGTCAACTCGCCTGACGTGCCCCAGTTCGGCATGCCGGCGGGCGACCCGTAGGTGATGAAGTCGCGCAGATATTCGAAGCCCTTGGCCTTGGTGATGTCGGTTGTCAGCGCCTTGCCGGTCGCGCCCTTGCGCAGCACGCCGTGGCAGCCGGCGCAACGTTCGAAGAAAATCTTGTTGGCGGCGGCGAATTCTTCCGCGGTGAGCTTGGGGTCGCCGGGCTTCTGGCCGGGCTGCTCCAGCTTGTCTGTGTTCATCGTGTTGAGGCTCGGCACATAGGGCGGAATTCCGCTCTTGTCGCCGTGATCCCCGGGCGCCTTCGCCGCGGGAGCGGCGGCGGGCGCCTGCGCCTGTTGCGCGCTCGCCAGCGGCGCGATCGCCGTCGCCGCGAGCAACGCCGCCGCGCCGAGCAACCCGAGCCGTCCCAACCTTCTTGTCCTGTCTGTCATGTCACACCCTCCTGTCGGTGGCGCTGGTGGGTAACCTGCATCGGGCAGGGATCGCCTTGACATTGGATATGCGCGGCCCGTCCTCGCCTTGACGATTGTCAAGGCGGCGCAAGCGATTGCGTCCGATTCATCGCGGAAGAAGGAACGATGATGTCCGCCATCCGTGCATTGCGCATGGGCGTCATGGCGCTCTGCGCCGTCGCCAGCCTGTTGTCCTGCGTCGCGCATGCGGCGCCGGCGGATTTGCGCGCCTATGCGCGCGAAAAATTCGGACCCGGCGTCGAGCTGCGCGACCACAAGACGGACGAGGGCGCCGTCGTCGAGGCCTGGCGCGACGGCGTCTACGCCGGCCTTGCCTTCTCGACATGGGATCTCATCAGGTCCGTCGGCTATTCCGGCCAGCCGATCGACATCTGGGCGACGCTCGATCCCGCGCTCGTCGTCGGCGCGGCGCGCCTCGTGCGCCAGACCGAGCCGCTCCTCGTCATCGGCCTGCGGCCGGAGCAGCTCGAGGAGCTCGTCGCGGGCCAGTCCGGTCTCGACATCAGATCGTTGAAGCGTGTCGCCGCCATCGACGGAAAGCCGGGCGTCGATCACATCTCCGGCGCGACCATATCGTCCAACGTCCTGCGCGATTCCGTCATTCGCGCCGCGCGCAAGGCGGCGCGCATTTCAGGGCGCCTCGGCGAAGGAAGCAAGCTTCTGCGCGACAGGTTCGAAATGAGCGATTGGCGCGCGCTGGTCGCCGCGGGCGCAATCGCCGAACGCAAGATCAATGCGTCCGACATGGCCATTGCGGGGGCAGGCGGCGAAGCGCGCGACCAGCCGCTTCTCGACGTTTTCGTCGCGCTCGCGACGCCGGCCGGAATCGGCGTCAATCTGATCGGGCGCAAGCACTACGAACAGATCGTGTCGACCGCGGGTCCCGAGGACGACCTCGTCATGGTCGGCGCCAACGGCCTTCTGTCGATCAAGGGCGGGAAATGGCGCGAGACCGGCGTCTTCGAGCGTCTGGCGATCGTGCAGGACGCGCGCACCATCCGCCTGACCGGCGACATGCACCGCGCCTTCGACAAGATCGAGGCCGAATATGCGCCGGAGCTGCGCGAGCGCGCGATTTTCGTCGTGCCCCATGCAACGGGCTTCGACGCGACGAAGCCGTGGCGCCTGCAGGTCCTGGCGGTGCGCCGGACGGCGGAGGGTGGCGAATCGGCGCAGACCTTCGAAATCCCCTACGCCGTTCCCACCGACTATGTCGCGCGCCCGCCGCCGGAGGCCGCTGCCGCCGGCGAGGAAGCGCTGTGGGAGCGGGCCTGGCGCGAGCGGCGCTACGAGATCGGCGCGCTGCTCGTCATGCTCGGCGCGCTCGTCCTCATCCTGCTGTTTCAGGACCAGCTCGTCGCGCGGCCGAAACTCTATCGCGCGACCCGCATCGTCTTCATGGCGGCGACGCTCGGCTTCATCGGCGTCTTCGCGCGCGCGCAGCTCTCGGTCGTGCATGTCGTGACGTTCGCGCATGCGCTGCGCACCAATTTCCAATGGTCGTTCTTCCTGCTCGATCCCCTGATCTTCCTGCTGTGGGGATTCGTCGCGGTCGCCATGCTCTTCTGGGGCCGCGGCGTCTTCTGCGGCTGGCTGTGTCCGTTCGGCGCCTTGCAGGAATTGCTCAACGAGGCCGCGCGGCGTCTGCGCATTCCGCAGGTCGAGGCGCCCTGGGGCCTGCACGAGCGGCTCTGGATCGTCAAATATCTCGTCTTTCTCGCCATCTTCGCGCTGTCGCTGAACGACATGAAGATGGCTTTCGTGGCGGCCGAGGCCGAGCCGTTCAAGACGGTGGTGGCGCTGCATTTCGCGCGCGAATGGCCGTTCGTGGCCTTCGCGGTCGCGCTGCTCGCGGCGGGTCTGTTCGTGCGGCGCTTCTACTGCCGCTATCTCTGCCCGCTCGGCGCCGCGCTCGCCATCCCCGCGCGGATGCGCATGTTCGACTGGCTGAAGCGCCGTCCGCAATGCGGGCGCGAATGCCGGCAATGCGCCGTCCATTGTCCCGTCGGGGCGATCTATCCGTCCGGCGCCATCAGCCCCAACGAATGCATCTACTGCCTCAATTGCCAGTCGCTCTATCACGATCCGCATGTCTGCCTCGGGCTGAAGGCCCGGGCGGCGCGGCAGGCGGCGCGTGCGCAGATTTCCGGAGGAGCCGCCAATGGCTAGGCCGACGCGACGCCGCGTCCTGCGCATTCTGGCCGCGGCGGCTGCGACGTCGCTCGCGCCGCCCGCCCGCGCGGAGAGCTTCGAATGGCGCGGCGCGGCGTTGGGCGCGGACGTTTCGGTCGTTTTCTCCAGCGCGGACGCCGCGGCCGCGGAGGCGGCGGTCGCGCGCATCGTCGCGGAGGTCGAGCGGCTCGAATCGATCTTCAGTCTGCAACGCGGCGATTCCGAACTGGCGCGGCTCAATGCGGCGGGCCGCCTCGATGCGCCGTCGCCCGACCTCGTCCATGTCCTCGCGCGATCCCGCGAGGCGTATGCGACGACGCGCGGCAAATTCGATCCGACGGTCCAGCCGCTCTGGACGTTCCACGTCGACTGGTACGCCGCCGACCGGCGGCGGGCGCGGCCGACCGAAGAGGATCTGGCGGACGTCCGCAGCCGCGTCGGTTTTTCGCGCGTCCGGATCGCGCCGGAGGCTATCGAGCTTCCGGCCCGCGGCGCGCTCACGCTCAACGGCGTGGCGCAGGGCCATATCACGGATCGCGCGACCGACCTGCTGCGCGCGGCGGGCTTTCGGAACGTCCTCGTCGATCTCGGCGAAACGCGCGTGATCGAGACACGCGTCGACGGATCGGCTTGGCGCCTCGAACTGCCGGACGGTCGACGGATCGCCTTGTCGGGCGGCGCGCTCGCGACGTCCTCCGGCGCGGCGACCCAGTTCGCCGACAACGGCGACCATCACATTTTCGATCCGGCGACCGGACGCCCCGCTCCGCACTGGCGCTGGCTCAGCGTCGCGCATCCTTCCGCGACGGTGGCCGACGGGCTGTCGACAGGGCTCTATTGCCTGCCGCCCGCCGAGGCCGCGCGCGCCGCGCGGGACATGGCGGGTGTTCGCATCTGGGGCGCCACCGCCGCGGGCGAAACCGTCGAAACGTAGCTGCGCTTGATAATCGTCAATGCGGCCGATGGGCGCTTCTCGCAGCTTTGCGCCGCACAAGGAGAATGTCATGCGCCTGATCATCGCCGCCGGCATACTAGTTTCGCTCGTCGCAGGCCCCGCGCTGGCCTCGGACCTCGAGCACGGCGCCAAGGTCTTCAAGAAATGCTCGACCTGCCACGCCGTCGGCCCGGACGCGAAGCCGCGGGTCGGACCGCCCCTCAACGGTCTCTTCGGCCGCAAGTCCGGGACATACGAAGGCTATTCCTATTCGGACGCCAACAAGAATTCCGGCATCACCTGGGACGAGGCGACGTTTGCGAAATACATCAAGGACCCGAAGGGCGTGATCCCCGGCACGAAGATGGTTTTCGCCGGCCTGACCGAGGAAGCCGACATTGTCGATATCACCGCCTTTCTGAAGCAATACAAGGCCGACGGGTCCAAGTAGGTCCGGGGCCTGTCGAAATGACGCGAACGGAAGATGGACCGGCGGCGGACGCTGGTCCGGGGGGCGGCGAATGGGGGCCGCTGTCGCGCCTGCCCGGCAATCCGCTGATGTGGGTGCTGATCGCCAGCGAACTGGCGGTGTTCGGCGCCGCATTGATCGGATATGCCGGCGCGCGCCTGCGCGATCCCGCAGGTTTTCTCGCCGCGCAGAATCATCTCGACCGGGTCGCCGGGGTGGTCAACACCGCCGTCCTCATCACCAGCGGCCTGTTCGCCGCGCTCGCGGTCGAAGCGCGGAAGACGGAGCGTCGCGGCGCGGCGCGCTGGCGCCTCCTCGCCGCGGCCGGGCTGGGCGCGGTCTTTCTCGCGGTCAAGTTCGCCGAATATGCGCGCGAGCTGACGGCGGGCTTCGACATCGACAGCGGCGGCTTCTTCACGCTCTACTATCTGATCACCGGCTTCCACGCGCTGCACGTCCTGCTCGGCATGGCGATTCTCGCCATCGTCGCGCGACATGATTCGCTGTCGAACTACGAAACGGGCGCCGCCTTCTGGCACATGGTCGATCTCGTGTGGATCGTGATCTTTCCCGTCATCTATCTGCTGCGGTAGCCATGAGCGCGCCTGAGAAATCGCTGCTGCGTGCCTGGGGGCTGCTGATGGGCCTGTCGGTCGCGCTTGCGATCGCCGCCGAATCGGCGCGGCCGCTGCGATACGTGCTCGTCTGGACGGCCCTCGTCTGCATTGTCGCCTTCTGGAAGGCGCGCATCGTCCTGTCGGCCTATCTCGGATTGCGCGTGGCGCCGTCCGCGCTCGGCGGCTTTTCCTTCGCCATAGCCGCCATTCTCGCGATCGTTTTCGGCTCCTTCGCCGTGCAAATCCTGATGGCCGCGCTCGTCTGACGCACGCTTCCGGTTGCTTGACATCCGGTAAGGCGAACCTCCGCCCACATATCTAGCGTCCGCCCGTCCCAGAGAAGCGTCGGAGCGGGGAGCATGAGCGAAATTCTGACGAAATCGACAGCACGAAACATCTTCTACGGCGGCTCCGCCTTCTTCTTCGCGATCTTCGTCGCGCTGACGGCGCACAGCCACTTCTACATGATCAACAAGAGCACGGATTCGGCGCATCTGACCGACGCCGTCGAACGGGGCAAGCGCGTGTGGGAACGCAACGCCTGCTTCGATTGCCACACGATCTACGGCGAAGGCGCGCGCTTTGCGCCCGAGGTCGGCGACGTGTTCAAGCGTTGGGGCGGCGAGAAGGATCCAGCCGGCGCCAAACAGCTCATCAAGGATTGGATGAAGGCGCAGCCCTCGGGCGTCCCCGGACGCCGGCAGATGCCCAACTTCCATCTCAGCGACGGGCAGCTCGACGATCTCGCCGAATTCCTGGCGTGGGCGAGCCGCACGGATACGCAGGGCTGGCCGCCCCAGAAGGCCAAGTGAGAAGATCCGGAGGATATTCGATGCGATATGAATCCCAACGCATCGCGCAGGTCTACTGGCTTGGCGCGTTGCTTATCCTGGCGGTCCAGATGCTGTTCGGACTGATCGGCGCCACGATCTACGTGCTGCCCAACCTGTTCCCGACCGATCTGCTGCCGTTCAACACGGTGCGCATGATTCATACGAACGCGCTCATCGTGTGGCTGCTGCTCGGCTTCTTCGGCGCCGCCTACTATCTCATTCCCGAAGAAGCCGAGCGCGACATCTATTCGCCCAAGCTCGCCTACATCCAGTTCGCCATCTTCTTCCTCGGCGCATTGGGGGCTGTCGTCGGCTATCTGTTTCATATCTACGCGGATCATGCGCGCAGCTATCTGCAACAGCCGCTGTGGGTGAAGCTCGGCATCATCGTCGCCGCGCTGATCTTCCTGTTCAACATATCGATGACGGTGCTGCAGGGCCGCAAGACCGCGATCACCAACGTCCTTCTGCTGGGTCTGTGGGGCGTCGCGATCTTCTTCCTGTTCTCGCTCTACAACCCGGCGAATCTCGCGGTCGACAAGATGTACTGGTGGTATGTCGTGCACCTGTGGGTCGAGGGCGTGTGGGAGCTGGTGATGGCGTCGGTTCTCGCCTTCATCATGCTGAAGATCACGGGCGTCGACCGCGAGGTGATCGACAAGTGGCTCTACGTGATCGTCGCGACCTCGCTGTTCACCGGCGTGCTCGGCACCGGCCATCACTATTACTGGATCGGCGCGCCCGGCTACTGGCAGTGGATCGGTTCGGTGTTCTCCTCGCTCGAGGTCGTCCCGTTCTTCGGCATGGTGGTGTTCTGCTTCGCCATGGTCTGGAAGGGCCGCCGCGACCATCCGAACAAGGCGGCGCTGCTGTGGTCGCTCGGCTGCTCCGTGCTCGCCTTCTTCGGCGCCGGCGTGTGGGGCTTCCTGCACACGCTGTCGTGGGTGAATTATTACACTCACGGCACGCAGGTGACGGCTGCGCACGGGCATCTCGCCTTCTACGGCGCCTATGTGTGCATCAACCTGGCGATCATGTCCTACGCCTTCCCGCAGTTGAAGAACCGCATGCCCTACAATCAGGTGCTCAACATGGCGAGCTTCTGGATCATCTCGTCGGGCGTGGTGTTCATGACGGTGGTGCTGACCTTCGCCGGCGTGCTGCAGACGCATCTCGAACGCGTGAACGGCATGCCCTACATGGACGTGCAGGACCAGCTCGGCTTCTTCTACTGGCTGCGTCTCGGCGCGGGCGCGGTGACGGCGATCGGCGTGTTCATCTACATCTACGCCATCCTCGTTCCGCGCGAACAGGAAGTCATCGCGGGCGACATGAAGCCCGCCCCGGCCGAGTGAACTCAGGAAAAGAGGACTGGCGCATGAACGCCGCAGCCATGATCAGCAAGCCGGAAGAGGCGACGGAGCTTCCATTCTATCAGCCGCAAGGCGACGAATGCGAATTGTTCGAGACGGCGTTCCGCCGCCGTCTCCCGCTGCTCATCAAGGGGCCGACCGGCTGCGGCAAGACGCGCTTCGTCGCGCATATGGCGGCGCGTCTCGGGCTTCCGCTCGAGACGGTCGCCTGCCATGACGACCTGACGGCGGCCGACCTCACCGGCCGCTATCTCATCAAGAACGACGAGACCGTCTGGAGCGACGGTCCGCTGTCGCGCGCCGTGCGACGCGGCGGCGTCTGCTATCTCGATGAAGTGGTGGAGGCCCGCAAGGACGTCACCGTCGTCCTGCATCCGCTGACGGACGACAGGCGCATCCTGCCGCTCGAGCGCACCGGCGAGACGCTGCACGCGCCGGACGATTTCATGCTGGTGATCTCCTACAACCCCGGCTACCAGTCGATCCTCAAAGCGCTGAAGCCGTCGACCCGCCAGCGTTTTCTGGCGGTCGAATTCGACTATCCCTCGCCCGAAAACGAGGCGCGCATCGTCGCGCGCGAGAGCGGCTTGCCGCTCGAGGCTTGCCGGACGCTGCAGCGCCTCGCCGGACGTCTGCGCGAATTGAAGGGCCACGATCTCGAGGAGGGCGCCTCGACGCGCCTCATCGTCGCCTGCGCCAGCCTGATCGCCGGCGGCATGAAGCGCGACGACGCGATCCGCGCCGCGCTGATCGAGCCGCTGAGCGACGATCCCGACGTCAAGCGCGGCCTCATCGACCTCGTCGCCGTCACGCTCGGCTGAACGCCATGACCGGCGGCTCCTTCCTGTCGCGGCTGAAGCTCTGGGAGCCGGAGGAAACGGTCGGCCACGCCTGGGACGATTATCTGCATCGGGTCGGCGATACGCCCGCCTATCCCGAGGCCGCCGTGACGCTGGCGGAGATGTCCGGTCCTCTCGGCGTGTTCTTCCGCGGCCTCGGCGGCGATCACGGCGTCGCGATCAAGGCCGGCGCCGAGACGCTGAGCCAGCATCGCCGCCGCTTCCGCCGCCGTCTCGCGCGGGTCAACGAAAGCGTCGCGACCGCGCGCTACGACGGCGCGGAGCTGCTGCTGCCGGAAAGATTCGACGTATTCGCCGATCGCGCGGCCAATCGGCGGCTCTATCTGTGGCTCGCCGCGCAGGCCGTGTTCTCCGCCGAAGATGTCGTCGCGCCCAGGGATCCCCTGCAGGCCGACGTCGCGCGTCTGGCGCGGGCGGCGGCCGATGCGCGCAACGCGGTCGCGTTGCTGCCCGGGCTCGCGCCGATCCGGGACGAACTTTATCGCAACGCGCGCGCCGCGCGCCTCGATCTCGCCCGCCCGCCGATCGAGGCGCGCCTCGAGGAGTGGATTTGCGCCGAACTCGACTGCGTGGCGCCGCAGGCTCCCGACGACGCGCTCGCCCGCGCGCTCGCGGGCGATGCGCAGGCCCTGGCGACGCTCGTCGCGCCCAAGGGCTACCGACCGTTTCGGCCCGCGCCGGTGTGGCTCGACCGGCGTGCCCCGCCGTCTGCAAGTCCGCGCCGCACCGGCGGCGACGCGCCGGCGCCGGGCTCCGGCGCGGCCGACGAGGCTAGGAAAAAGCGGGCCGCCGAGCGCCAGAAATCCGACCAGGCCGACCGGCGCGACAGTCTCATCCTGCATCGCTTCGAATCGATCCTGGCGATGGCCGACTTTCTCAACCTCAATCGCGCCGTGGACGACGACGACGAGGCAGGCGCGCGGAAAGCCGCCGACGATGCGGACAAGATGGCGGTCGGCGAGCATCACAAGTCGCCGAAGACGCGCCTCAAGTTCGATCTCGATCTCGCGCCCGAGGACGCGGACCGCGAGACGACGGCCGGGCTGCATATCTATCCCGAATGGAACTACAAAACGCGCAGCCTCGATCCCGCGCGCACGCGGATTCTGGAAAATCCCGCGAAGCCGGCCGAGACGATCGTTCCGCGCAGTCCGGCTTCGCGCCGGCGGATCGAGAAGGTCCGTCGCCGGTTCGAGGCGCTGCGGCCGCGGCGTCGCATGCTGTCGCGGCAGAGCGAAGGGTCGGAACTCGACCTCGACGAGGTCGTGCGCGCGATGGCCGATCGGCGCGCCGGCGGAATCGTCAGCGAGCGCCTCTACCGCGACGCGCGCAACGAGGAGCGCGACCTCGCGGTCGCCGTTCTGCTCGACGCCTCGCGCTCGACCGAAAGCGCGGTGCACGGCAAGAGCGTGATCTCCATCGCCCGCGAGGCGCTGGAGGCGCTGGCGCGTGGCCTCGACGCCTGCGGCGACCAGGTGGCGCTCTATGCGTTTTCGTCCGTGCGGCGCGACAAGGTGTTCGTCGACGTCTGCAAGACGTTCGACGAGCCGTTCGGCGCGCAGGTCGACGCGCGCATCGCGGGACTGAAGCCCGGCTTCTATACGCGCCTCGGCGCCGCGGTCCGGCATGTCTCCTTCCGATTGTCGCAACGGCCGAACGCACGCAAGCTTCTGCTCGTCATCACCGACGGCAAGCCGAACGACATCGACCATTACGAAGGCCGGTTCGGGATCGAGGACACGCGCATGGCGGTGCAGGAGGCGCGCCGTCTCGGCCAGGCCGTCTTCGCTGTGACTGTCGATGAGCAGGCGCGCGCCTATCTTCCCTATCTCTTCGGCCGCGCCGGCT
>DAIRCS010000135.1:0-10304 GCA_036796555.1 Rhodoblastus sp.
CGACGAGGCCCGGCGCGATGCCGTTGACGCGGATGCCGTCCTCCGCCCAGGCCTGCCCCAGCGTGCGCGTGAGGCCGACGGCGCCGGTCTTGGAGGCGTTGTAGGACGGATTGCCCTTGGTGGCGTGGAAGCCGGCCGTGGACGACACGATGATGAGCGAGCCCTTCGCCGCCGCCAGCATGCCGTGGAATTTCGCGGCGCAGGCCATGAGGCTCATGAGATTGACTTCCATCACCTTGCGGAAGCCGTCCATCTCGAATTCGCCGCGCCGGTAGAGCACGGTGCCTTGCGAGAGAACGAGAATGTCGAGCTTGTCGAAGGAAGGCTTGAACGCCTCGACCGCGCCCGCCGCGGCGACATCGAGCCTTTGATATTCGAGGCCCGAAAGGTCGGAGCCGTCGGCCTTGTCGTAGTCGCTTGCCGCCGCGCGCGTGCCGGTGACATGAACAATCGCGCCTTTCGCGCGAAAACCCTGCGCGATGCCGTTGCCGATGCCGCTCGAGCCGCCGACGACGCAGACCGTCTTGCCCGAATAATCCAGTTCGTTCATGCGCGTTCCTCGCTCCGTATTGTCGTTTCGTCCGATGTTAGCCGCCGTCGAAGCGAAGCGCACGAGCCATATGGCGGGCCGGCCGCATAGGTCCATTGCAGGCGCGGCGATTGACGGCGTCGCATCCTGTGCAAATCTGCTGCGAAACAGGCGCGTTTGCGCGGGAGGACTGACGATCATGCTCATCGCGCCTGCGCGCTTGCAGGCATTTGTCTCCGACATTTTCGTCGCCGCCGGAAGCGCGCGCGGGGAGGCGGAGCAAATCGCCGAACATCTCGTGACGTCGAATTGCAAGGGCCACGACAGCCACGGCGTCGGGCTCGTTCCGGCCTATCTGCTGCATCTGCGCGACGGCGCCGTCTTCCCCAACCGGAAGGCGAAACTCGTGGCCGATCTCGGCGCCATGGTCGTGCACGACGGCGACAGCGGCTACGGCCAGCCGATCGCCAACAGCGTGTTCGACATGGTCGGCGAGCGCGCCTTGCAGGCGGGCGTCGTTGTCTCGGCGCTGCGCAACGTGCAGCATGTCGGGCGCATCGGGGCCTATGGCGAGCAACTGGCCGCAAAGGGCCTGCTGTCGATCCATTTCGTCAACGCGGTCTACGCGCAGGCCTGCGTCGCGCCGTTTCGCGGCTCCGATGCGCGGCTGATGACGAACCCGGTCTGCATCGTCGCGCCGATCGGATCGGACCGGCCGCCGGTCGTGCTCGATTTCGCGACATCCGCGATCGCGCTCGGCAAGGTGCGCGTGGCGATGAACAAGGGCGTCGAGGCGCCGTCCGACACGCTCGTCGACCACAAGGGACACCCGACCCGCGATCCGAAGCAGATATTCGTCGAGCCCAAGGGCGCGATCCTGCCCTTCGGGCTGCACAAGGGCTGGGGCCTCGCGCTCGTCGCCGAAATGCTGGGCGGCGCGCTCGCCGGCGGCGGCACGCAGGCTGCGGCCGACAAGCCGAAGGGGCTCGTCAACGGACTGTTCTCCATCGTGATCGACCAGAAGCGGCTGATCGGCGACGGCGCCTATTTCGCCGATGTGGCGGAACTCATCGACTACGTGAAGGCCTCGCCCGCCGCCGATCCCGCGGCGCCGGTGCTCGTTCCCGGCGAACCGGAGCGCGCGACGGCGGCCGAGCGGGCGGCAGGCGTGCCGATCGACGAAACCACGTGGCGCGAGATCGTCGACGCGGCCCGCAGCGTGGGCGTCGCGGCGCCGCCCGCCTGACTTTCGCGCGCGTGCGGGGCGCTGCATAATCGACGCAAAGGCCCGCGAGCGGCCACGACATCAACGGGAGGACAGGATGCCCGAACTTCGCTCCAGGAAAGTCACGATGGGCCGCGCCGCCGCCATCTCGCGCTCGCTGTGGCGCGCGACCGGCATGAAGGACGGCGACTTCGGCAAGCCCATCGTCGCCATCGCCAATTCCTTCACGCAATTCGTGCCGGGCCATGTGCATCTCAAGGACCTCGGCCAGATGGTCGCGGGCGAGATCGCCAAGGCGGGCGGCGTCGGCCGCGAGTTCGACACGATCGCGGTGGACGACGGCATCGCGATGGGCCACGACGGCATGCTCTATTCGCTGCCCTCGCGCGACCTCATCGCCGATTCCATCGAATACATGGTCAACGCGCATCGCGCGGACGCGCTGATCTGCATTTCCAATTGCGACAAGATCACGCCCGGCATGCTGATGGCGGCGCTGCGCCTCAATATCCCGACTGTGTTCGTCTCGGGCGGTCCGATGGAGGCCGGCCGCATGAACTGGGAGGGCAAGGACGAACGCTTTTCGGGCGTCGAGGCCTATGTCGCGACGATGAACCCGAACATCACAGACGCGAAGGTCACCGCCTACGAGCAGCATGCGTGTCCCACCTGCGGTTCGTGCTCGGGCATGTTCACCGCCAATTCCATGAACTGCCTCGTCGAGGCGCTCGGGCTCGCGCTGCCGGGCAACGGCTCGATGCTGGCGACGCATGTCGATCGCAAAAACCTGTTCACGCGCGCCGCCAGCCTCGTCGTGGAGCTGGCGCATCGCTACTACCAGCAGAACGACGAGAGCGTGCTGCCGCGCTCCATCGCGACGTTCGAGGCCTTTGAGAACGCGATCCGCCTCGACATGGCCATGGGCGGCTCGACCAACACCGTGCTGCACCTGCTCGCCGCCGCGCACGAGGCGGGCGTCGATTTCACGATGAGCGACATCGACCGCGTCTCGCGCGCGACGCCGCACCTGTGCAAGGTGTCGCCGTCGACGCCGGATTATTTCATGGAGGACGTGCATCGCGCCGGCGGCATCATGCGGCTCATGGGCGAGCTCGACCGTATCGGCGCCGTGCATCGCAACGTGAAGACGGTGCATGCGCCGACGCTGGGCGACGCCATCGATCATTGGGACATCCTGCGCACGCAGGATCAGGACATCGAGACCTTCTATCGCGCGGCGCCGGGCGGCCGCATCACGGTCGAGGGCATGTCGCAGGACATGCGCTATTCGACGCTCGACCGCGACCGGGAGAAGGGCTGCATCCGCGACGCGGCGCACGCCTATTCGCCCGATGGCGGCCTTGCGACGCTCTACGGCAATCTCGCGACCGACGGCGCCATCGTGAAGACGGCGGGCGTCGATGCTTCGCTGCACAGGTTCTCGGGGACGGCGCTCGTCGTCGACAGCGAGGACGAAGGCGCGCAGGCGATCCGTTCCGGCAAGGTCGCGCCCGGCACGGTGCTGGTGGTGCGCTACGAGGGGCCGCGCGGCGGCCCGGGCATGCAGGAAATGCTGGCGCTGACGACGGCGCTGAAGGCGCGCGGGCTCGACAAGAAATGCGCGCTGGTCACCGACGGGCGTTTCTCCGGCGCGACCTCCGGCCTCTCGATCGGCCATGTCTCGCCGGAGGCGGCGTCCGGCGGCGCGATTGGGCTCGTGGAGGATGGCGATCCTATCGAGATCGATATCGCGACGCGCTCGCTGCATCTCGCCGTCAGCGGCGACGAGCTCGCGCGGCGTCGCGCCGACATGGACAAGCTCGGGCGGGCGGCGTGGAAGCCGAAGCCGCGCGAGCGCATCATGTCGGTCGCTTTACGCCATTATGCGTTGACCGCGACGTCCGCCTCGCGCGGCGCGGTGCGCGATGTCGATGCTGTCGAAAATGCGCTGGCGATGGCGGGCGCGAAACTCGCGCTCGGCGCCGCGGAAGAGAAGGCGATGAAATGAACGATTTTCCATTGCTGGCGTCGGCGAGCCTGCCGCAGCCGCTCGCCACGGCGCTGGCGGCGATCGCGCCGCTGCATCGTTTCGAAGGGCCGGACGACGCCGGCCTCGCCGGGATCAGCGGATCGGTGCGCGGCCTTGTCTGGACGCCGTTCGGCGGGCCGCTGACGGGCGCGTTCATGAAGCGCTTCCCGAAGCTCGAACTCGTCGCCACCATGGGCGCCGGCTACGAGCATATCGACGTCGCCTATGCGGCCGCGCACGGCGTGTGCGTGACGAACACGCCGGATGCGGTGACGGAGGATACGGCCGATTGCGCCTTCGCGCTTATCCTCGATACGGTGCGCCGCTTTCCCGCCGCCGAGCGTTACCTGCGCGCGGGAAAATGGCAGCCGGGCAAGCCGTTCGGAACGTCGGTCTCGTTGCGTAACAAACGGCTCGGCATTCTCGGGTTCGGCCGTATCGGCAAGGCGGTCGCGCGTCGTGCGGAAGCCTTCGGGCTGACGGTTTCCTACTCAGGGCGCCGCCGGCAGGAGGGCGTCGCCTATCCCTATTTCGCGACAGCGGAAGAACTCGCGCGCAATTGCGACATCTTCCTCAGCGTCCTGCCCGGCGGCGACGCGACCCGCGCGCAGGTCGGTCGGCCCGTGTTCGATGCGCTCGGATCGAAGGGGTACTTCGTCAACATCGGCCGCGGCACGAGCGTGGACGAACCGGCGCTGATCGCGGCGCTGAAGGAAGGTCGCATCGCCGGCGCCGGCCTCGACGTCTACGCGCACGAGCCGAGCGTGCCGGCCGATCTGATCGCGATGGAGAATGTCGTTCTGCTGCCGCATGTCGGCGGCGCGACGGATCATGTGATGGCGACGGTCGGCGTGCGGCTGGTCGAGAACGTGCGGTCGTTCGCGGCGGGCAAGGGGCCGCTCGATCCGGTGGCGGAGACGCCGTGGAAGGGGTGATTTTGCCTGAACCCCTCCCCAGCCCTACCCCGCTTCGCGGGAGAGGGAGCCAGATGCGCGGCTTCACGCGATCGATGAACAACGACGGCGACCGTTCCCTCTCCCGCGAAGCGGGGGAGGAAAAGGAAGGAGGCGGCGCAACACCGACGCCGCTCCTCTAGACGCTGTCAATTCGCGCTCTGCACGTTGCCGAAGAGCTGCCAGACCTGGCCATCGAACTTCTGCAGATACATCTTCTTGATCGGGTAGAAGTCGGTCGGCGACGTCTTCACGTCCACGCCCGGCAGCAGCATGTCCGGCGCGAAGTTCAGGTTGGCGGCCTCCTTCATGATGCATTCGGAGGAGACCTTGTCGCCGCATTGCTGCAGCACCTTCACCATCGTCTGCGCGACCGTGTAGCCGTAGACGTTGAGACCGTCGATGAGATCGCCGCTCGGGTAATATTCCTTCATGAAGGCGAGCCAGGTCTTGTAGCCGGCGTCGTCCTTCCACTGCTTGTCGGCGGGATCCTTGATGTAGGAGGCGGTGATGAGTCCCTTGGCGTTGTCGAGGCCCGCGGGTTTCAGCACCGCGCCGACGGAGGCCGAGACATTGGCGAGATAGAAGGTCGGCTTCCAGCCGATCTCCGCGACCTTGCGGATCGCCTGCGCCGCCTGCTTCGGAATGGCGTGCATGAACAGCACGTCGGCGCCCGAATTCTTGAGCGCGACGATCTTGGAATCGATCGTCGGATCGGTCGATTCGTAGGTCGTCTCGAAGATCACGTATTTCTTGACGTTCTCGGGCGAACCGAGGCCCGCCTTGAAGCCGTTGGCGTAGTCTCGGCCCGCGTCGTCGTTCTGGTAGAAGATCGCGATCTTGGCGTTCGGCTGCGTCGCCAGCACATGGCGCGCATAGATCGACGCCTCGATATGATAGTTCGGCTGGAAACCCATCGTGTAGGGGAAATGGGCGGGATCGCCGAACATGGTGCCGCCGGCGCCGATGAAGAGCTGCGGGATTTTCTTGTCGTTGAGGTATTTGCGCACGACGAGCCCGGTCGGCGTGCCCAGCGGATTGAGAATGGCGGCGACGCCGTCCTGCTCCACCAGCTTGCGCGTCTGCTCGAAGGTCTTGGGCGGGCTGTAGGCGTCGTCGAGCGAGATGAAATTGATCTTGCGTCCGTTGACGCCGCCCTTGGCGTTGATCATGGCGAAATAGGCCGCCTCCGCCTTGGCGATCGTGGAATAGGCGGACGCTGCGCCGGAATAGGCGGTCGTCTGGCCGATCCTGATCTCGGTGGCCGTCACGCCCTGGCTCTCGGCCTGCGCGACTTGCACGCCCGCGGCGAATACCGCCGCGAGCGCGAGAGCGCTCCTGGTCAATTTCATCCGTTCCTCCCTGAGCGCCTGCGCGCTTCTGCTGCTGCGCGCCGATCGTAGAGGCTGGGGCGCGCTGTTGAGAACTGCGCGCTTCACGCGCCGGCCATGTGAAGAGCGCGGCGCGTGCGCTGCGGGATTAAATGTCGCCACTGCTTCAAGGAACGAGAACGGCGGCGCCCTGCAGCCGGCCATCGCGCAGATCGGAGAGCGCGCCATTGGCGTCGGTCAGCGCGTAACGCCGGACATGCATGTCGATTTTCACTTCGCCCGCCAGCGCGAGAAATTCGCGCGCGTCCTCGCGCGTGAGATTGGCGACGGAGACGATTCTGCGCTCCTCCCACAGTCTTGCGTAGGGGAAAGCGGGTATGTCGCTCATGTGGATGCCGCCGCAGATGACGGTCCCGCCCTTGCGCACATGGCTGAGCGCAAGCGGCACGAGCGGACCGACGGGCGCGAAGATGATGGCGGCGTCCAGTTGTTCGGGCGGCGCCTCGTCCGACGCGCCCGCCCAGACCGCGCCGAGCGACAGCGCGAATTGTCTGGCCGCCTCGTCGCCGGGGCGCACGAAGGCGAAGATGCGCCTGCCCTGCGCGCGCGCGACCTGCGCGATGATGTGGGCGGCGGCGCCGAAGCCGTAGATGCCGATCGCGCGCGCCGCGCCGGTCATCTTCAGCGAACGCCAGCCGATCAGCCCGGCGCAGAGCAGGGGCGCCTGCGCGGCGGGATCGCCGTCCTCCGGCAGCGCGAAACAATAGGAGGCGTCGGCGATCGCATGGCTCGCATAGCCGCCGTCGCGCGTGTAGCCGGTAAAGAGCGGATCGTCGCAGAGGTTTTCGCGGCCTTCCGCGCAATAGGGGCAATGGCCGCAGGTGTGGCCGAGCCAGGGAACGCCGACGCGCTGGCCGACGGCGAAGCCCGAGACGTCGGCGCCGATCGCGTCCACGGTTCCGACGATCTCGTGGCCGGGAACGACGGGCAAGGCCGGCTTCGGCAATTCGCCGTCGACGACATGCAGATCGGTGCGGCAGACGCCGCAGGCGAGCACCTTCAGCCGCACCTCGCCCGCGCCGGGCGCGGGCAGGGGACGCTCCTCCACGACGAGCGGCGAATGGGGCGCATGCAGAACAAGCGCGCGCATGAGGGGAGCTGAAGCTGACATGAGTCCAGCCAGCATATCGGCTTGGCGCGGCTTGTGGGAAGGGAATTATTGCCTATTCCCAATGGGCGTTTCGATGGGCCTGGAACAAATTTCAGCCATTGAATTCGATCAACGTCCCAGGGGCGCGCGCCTCTGAAATCCGCATGCCAAGAGACTTGCAGGGCGGCGGCAGGGCAAAAATCTTCCGGATGGTTGGAACCGTCAAGCTTACGCTATAGTTTCTGCAAAGCCGCGATTTCCATCCCCGGAGGGCGGTCGGCCGGTCGGGTGTCCTGAAGGCGATCCCCGCATGGCCCGTCTACGTAACTGGTGAGGCTATTATGAAGAAATCGATCGCTATCGCGCCGGCCATGCTGGCGTTTCTTGTCGCGGCGGCCGTCGCCCAGCCCGCGCCCTCGACCGACGCGCCGAAACCGGCGGCGCCCGCAGCCTCGCCGGCCGTCAGCAAACGCGCCAATTGCCGGGCCCAGGCGTCTTCATTGCGCGGGCCCGAGCGGGCGGATTCCATGCAGCTCTGCATGGAAGAAGCGCGTCTGGACTGCTTGAAGCAGGCGATCGCCGAAAAGGTCGTCGGCGCGGCCCGAAAGGACTACCTGAAGTCTTGCGTCGGATCCTGATCGCAGTCTTGACGACCGCTCGCGGCTTCGCTCGCTGAGCCTCGAGACGAGACGATCCCGCCGAGGCTGCGGCCGAGCCCGGCGGGATTTTCCTTTTGCCTCACGCCTTTTTGGCCACGCGCGACGCGATTGCGGCGGGCGCCTTCGATTGCCAACGTTGATTTTATTGGCGCTCCCTAGGGGACTCGAACCCCTGTTTTCGCCGTGAGAGGGCGACGTCCTAGACCGCTAGACGAAGGGAGCGGAGCGCGGCGCGTGGCGGCGCTGGCGGTTCTATAGACGTGGGCGGCGGCGCGCACAAGCCTTTCGGGGCCCGCCCGGCGCTACCGGCGCGCCATCCGCGCCAGGGTGAACAGGCCGAGCGGGTTGAGCCGGCGGCGTTCGGTCAGCACGATGTCGTCGCGACCCGCGATCCAGTCGCCGATCACGCTCCAGGGAAATTCCGGGCGCCAGCCGAGATCCGCCGAGCGCCGGCCCATCCAGCCTTCGATCGCCGCGATCGGGCCGCTTTCCGCGCCGATGTGGTTGACCAGCACGATCTCGCCGCCGGGCCTGGTCACGCGGGCGAGTTCGTCGAGCGTCGCGCGGGGATCGGGCACGACGGTCAGCACGAAGGGCGCGACCGCGCAATCGAAGCTCGCGTCGGGAAAGGCGAGGTTCATCGCGTCCATCCTGATCAGGCCCTCGACATTGTCGAGGCGCTCCCTGGTCACGCGGTCCTGCGCGCGCCGGAGCATGGGCTCGGAAAGATCGACGCCGACGAGCCGCGTCTTGCGCGAGAACATCGGCAGTTCGAGGCCGGTGCCGACGCCGACGTCGAGCACGCGCCCGCCGTCGCGCGAGGCGGCGGCGGCGGCGGCTTTGCGGCCGGGGCGCATCACGGCGGCGAAAACGAGATCGTAGACCGGCGCCCAGCGGGCGTAGGCCTCCTCGACATTGGAATTGTCGATCGACGCCAGCGCGTCAGCGCGTTCGCCCGCCATGCCGGTTCAGCGTCCCGCCGCGGCTGCGAGGGGCGCGCATTCGGGCGCGAATGTCCAGGCCGGTTCGGTCGCGCGGATCACGCCGCCGCCGAGCACGCGCGCGCCGGGCTCCGCGCTCGCATAGAAGACGCAGGCCTGTCCGGGCGAGACGCCGGATTCGTCCTCGCCGAACACGACCTTGGCCTCGCCGCGCTCGGCGAAGAGCAGGGCGGGCGCCGGCGCGCGCGTCGAGCGCACGCGGGCGGCGATCGGCAGGCCGGCGTGCGGGATGGCGTCCAGCTCGCCTTCGCCGATCCAGTTGACGTCGCGCAGCAGCGCGGCATGCGCCAGCAGGGCCGCCCGCGGGCCGACGATCACGCGGGCGTTGGCGGCGTCGATGCGCACGACGTAGAGCGGCTCGTTCATCGGCGTCTTGGCGCCGAGGCCGAGACCGCGCCGCTGGCCGACCGTGTAGTGGATCACGCCGGAATGGCGGCCGAGAACGCGCCCGTCGACATGGACGATGTCGCCGGGGCGCGCGGCGCCGGGCTGCAGCTTTTCGAGCAGATCGGTGTAGCGGCCCTGCGGCACGAAGCAGATGTCCTGGCTGTCGTGCTTCTCGGCCACCGCCAGCCCGAACTTGCGGGCGAGGTCGCGCACCTCGGCCTTTTCGTAGCCGCCGAGCGGAAAGCGCAGGAGATCGAGCTGCGCGCGCGTCGTCGCGTAGAGGAAGTAGCTCTGGTCGCGCGCGGCTTCCTTCGCGCGATAGAGCGCGCGGCCGCCGCAGCCATCGGGCTTCGAGACGATGTAATGACCGGTCGCCAGCGCATCGGCGCCGAGATCGCGCGCGGTGTCGAAGAGATCGGCGAATTTGATGTGCTGGTTGCAGGCGACGCAGGGCACGGGCGTCTCGCCGGTCGCATAGCTCTCGGCGAAGGGATCGATCACCTTCTCGCGGAACTTGCTCTCGTAATCGAGCACGTAATGGGGAACGCCAAGCCGCGCGGCGACCTGTCTCGCATCGTGTATGTCCTGCCCCGCGCAGCAGGCGCCGGGACGGTGCGTCGCCTCGCCGTGATCGTAGAGCTGCAGCGTCACGCCGATGACGTCGTAGCCTTCGGCCTTGAGCAGCGCGGCGACGACCGACGAGTCGACGCCGCCGGACATGGCGACGACGACGCGCGTGTCGGCCGGCGCCTTGGGCAGGTCGAGCGAGTTCAGCGGCGGGCTCATGGGCGGTCTATGTAGCGCAGTCGGAGGCGAATTGCATCTGGGAGTCTGCATCCCTTTGGCGCGGAAGCGGGAGAAGGGCGGCCCCGCGCAGCGGGGTCGACACGAAGTCGGCTTTTGCCGACTTCGGTCTGGGGTGAGGGACCGGAGATTGCGACGGGCGTTCGGGCAGCGGCGCGTCCCTCATCCGTCATGCTGCGCATGACACCTTCTCCCGTTTCACGGGAGAAGGGGCGCACGACAACGTCCCCGCGCCT
>DAIRCS010000136.1:0-10279 GCA_036796555.1 Rhodoblastus sp.
GGGCGGGCGCAGCGGGCGGCGAAGGCGTGGCCTTCGGGCGGGGCGAAATAAAGGTCCTCGCCCTGGTAGGGCGAGCCGTCCTGGAAGGCCCGCTTGATCAGGCCTTCCTCGGTTTCCTCGACGGCGGGCTCGAGAAAGCGGGCATAGAGCTGGCCGACGAGGTCCGCCGGATCGATCTTGTTATCGGCGCGGGCGAAGGTGAAGAAGACGAGCGCCGTCTTGTCCGAGCCGTCGGCCTGCGCCAGCGGCGTGACGCTGTCGCCGGCCGGGCGGAAATCGGGAAAGGTCGCGGCGAGTTCGAGCGTCTCGAACCGGCCGCCCGACCGGCCGCCGCCGAAACGCGCGTAGGCGGGCGCATAAGCAAGCGTTACGTCGCCGATGGTGGAGATGGCGAGCGTGCGATTCTGGCTGGCGCGTTGCGTGATATACCAGCCGAGCGCGCCGGAGCCCGCGACCAGCGCGGCGCCGAAGGCGTAGACGAATATGCGGGCGCGACGCGACATGCGGCGCAACTATGACAGATTCGCTGGAATGAAGGACGGGCCATGGCGGGCGGGAGCTTCGCGACGATAAAGGACAAGCACGCGCTGGAGGAGGGCGGCGTCTTCGCGCCGCGCTTCGATGCGGCGGGGCTGATCGTGTGCGTGACGGTCGAGGCGTCGACCGGCGAGCCGCTGATGCTCGCCTACATGAATGCGGACTCGCTGCGGCTGACGCTGGAGACGGGCGTCGCGCACTACTGGTCGCGCTCGCGCAACGCGCTCTGGCGCAAGGGTGACACGTCCGGCCAGACGCAACGCGTCGTCGAGATGCGCGTCGATTGCGACCAGGATGCGATCCTGCTGCGCGTGGAGGCGGGCGGCGACGGCGGCGCCTGCCACACGGGCCGCAAGTCCTGCTTCTACCGCGCCGTCGATCCGGCGACGGGGGCGCTGACGTTCATAGAGCGCTAACGACGCTGGAACTTTCGCGTTTACACGCCATTTTATTAATGATGTAGCGACACTGCCGGATCAGCCTCCATGTTGAAGGAGACGGGCGAAGTCCCTGCAGTCAGCGAGTCCGGCGATGATGTCGTTCATGCGTAAGGCCCAGTTGATGTGGAGCGACGAATCGGGCGCGGCGAGCGCTGCGGCGGCTCCGGCGCGGGCAAAACCGCCCGCCGTTTCCGGCCCGGCCGCGCGGCGACCGAAGATCGGCCTGGCGCTGGGCGCGGGCGCGGCGCGCGGCTGGTGCCATATCGGTGTTCTCCGGGAATTCGAGGCGGCGGGACTGAAGCCCGACATTGTCGCGGGCACGTCGATCGGCGCGCTGGTCGGCGGCTGTTACGTGGCGGGCCAGCTCGACGAGATCGAGCGGTTCAGCCTGTCGCTGTCGCGCCGGCGCGTTCTGTCCCTGCTCGACCTGTCCTTCTCCGGCGGCGGCCTGTTTTCCGGCGCGCGGCTGCGCGAAAAGCTCGAGGCGTCGCTGGTCGGCAAGACGATCGAGGGGCTGCCCATCCCGTTCGCGGCCGTGGCGACGGAAATCTCGACCGGGCACGAGATCTGGCTGCGGTCCGGGCCGCTCGCCCGCGCGCTGAGCGCGTCCTATGCGCTGCCGGGCCTGCTGGAGCCGCTGAACGTCGACGGGCGGTGGCTGTTCGACGGCGCGCTGGTCAATCCGATCCCCGTTTCCGTGTGCCGCGCGCTCGGCGCCGATATCGTCATCGCGATCAACGTCGTCTCCGATTCCATGTTCCGCGGCACGGTCATCGGCGACCGCAACGTCGGCGACGAGACGACGAATGCGCTGGCGCAGAAGGTCGAGGATGTCGCGGCCCGCGGCTGGCTCGGCGGCGTGGCCTCGCCGACCGCGCTCATCAAGCGCCGCCTGCGGCGCGGCGCGCACGACGGGCCGGGCGTCGCCTCGGTCATGCTCGACGCCTTCTCGATCACGCAGGACCGCATCGCGCGCTCGCGGCTGGCGGGCGATCCGCCGGATGTGCTGATCAATGCGCGGCTCGAGAAATTCGGCCTGTTCGATTTTCACCGCGCCGCCGAAATGATCGAGATCGGCCGCGATATCGCGCGCCGCCGTCTGCCGGACATTCTCGAACATGCCAGCATGGGCGCGGAGCTTTCGCACGCCGCGCAGGCCTGAAGAGAGCGGGACGATCGCCTCCGCGGCGCGCTCAGGCGCTGGCGATATATTCGCGCAACGCCTTGTGCTCGGTCTCGATCGCCTCGAGGCGGATCTTCACGACGTCGCCGATCGACACGACGCCGATCAGCTTGCCGTCGCGCAGCACCGGCAGGTGGCGGATGCGGCTGTCGGTCATCACGCCCATCGTCTCCTCGATCGACTGATCCTCGGCGGCGGTGATGACCTTGGAGGTCATGTGCCGCGAAACCGGATCGTTGAGCGATTCCGAGCCGCCGTTCGAAACGGCGCGCACGATGTCGCGCTCCGAAAGAATGCCGAGCACCTTGCGCGCGGCGTCGGCGACGACCACGGCGCCGATGCGATGGCGGCAGAGGATATCGGCGGCTTCGCGCAAGGTGTGGTGCGGCTGTGCGGTGACCACGTCGCTGCCCTTGATCGCGAGAATGCGTGCGACTGTCATGGTTGGCCTCTTGCTGTTCGTTTCCGAAGTCGCGGCCTGGGACCGTCTTTTGGGGCAAGGATGCGCCGCTTCGTTCAGGCGCGCAAGCCGCCTTCACGGTCGTCGTTCGGCGGCGCGCCGTTTGCGTTCGAACGATCGAAGAGGGGGAAGCCGAAGAACCCGGCGAGAAAGCCGCCGATATGTGCCTCCCACGCCACGCTCGCGCCATCCGCGCCGACGGGCGCAACAGCGCCGAACAGGAAATTGGCCGCAAACCAGAGCGCGATGAAGGTCATCGTGCGCCGGTCCGCCAGCAGCGCGCGCAAGGGCGGCGCGGGGCGGCGATAGGCGGCGAGATCGCGCGGCGGCGCGAACCCGCCGCCGAGGGGGCCGCCGGGCGCAAAGGCGAAGCGCACCGCAGCGCCCATGGCGCCGGAAATTGCGGCCGATGCCCCGACGACGGGTTGAAGCCCGAGAGGATGCACGACGTAAAACGCGAGCGCGCCGGCGATGGCGGCGAACGCGTAGAAGAGGAGGAAACGCAATGCGCCGAAGCGCCGGCAGACGGCGGCGCCGAAGGCGAGCAACCAGACGCCGTTGACCGCGATATGCGTGAAGCCGCCGTGCAGGAACGAGTAGGTGAGGGGCGTCCACCAGCGCGGCGAAAGCCCGACGAGCATGGCGACCTCCGCAGAGGACGCCTCGCCGCGCTCGACCGCCTGCCTTGCAGCGCTCCAGATGTCCTCCGCCGCGAAGCCCGCGCTGAAATTGGCGGGCGTGAAGGCGAATTCGGCGAGAAGACGGAAGTCGGCCTCGGGATCGAGCGTCTGGCGCAGAAGGTGGATCAGCACGAGCACGAGGATGATGGCGATGGCGGCGTCGCCGGCGCGAGCAAATTGACGTTCGGAGGCGGGGACTTGCGTCATTGGCGGGACAGGAGCGGGGGGAAGAGCCTGAGCCGGGATCTTCCCCCTCGAACGAGGAGCCTTCTACCACCGCCCGCCATGCGCGCTGACGCACATGTGCATCGATGAGCCATATCGCGGGACGCCCAATGCCCGCCACGCTTGCGACCGGGAGCTGGAGCCGAAGTCTCTCGGGCGTCGCGTATGCCTTATTTTCTCTCACCTTCGAGCGGCCCGCGCAATAGAGACGACTTGTTAGCGTTAACGCGCGTTCGCGTGGCACGGGGCCTGCTGTTTCCGAACCCGGCGCGGACGGATCGTCCGCGCTGTGCCGAATGGAAACAGCCGGTCCGGGCAGGGCCACGAGGAACGATGAGACAGCAGGCGACGCGGGAACTTTACGCATACTGGAACGCGTTGCGGCGACAGCGCGCCGCGCCGGATCGCGCCGATATCGATCCCGCGGCGATCCGTTCGGTCCTCTCCGACACGTTCATGATCGAGACCGACGCGGATTCCCTCTTCCCGTTACGGCTCAGCGGGGCGCGGGTGAACGCGCTGTGGGCCCGCGATCTCAAGGGCCGTTCCTTCCTCGACCTCTGGGGCGAGGATAGCGCCAATGTCGCGGCCGTTCTGCTGACTGTCATGGACGGCGCCTGCCCGGTCGTCGCGGGCGCGCAGTCGAAGCTTGCCGGCCGTGCGCCGCTGGACGTGGAGCTTCTGCTTCTTCCGTTGCGGCATCACGGTCGCACGCATGCGCGCGTGCTCGGCTCGCTCGTGGCCGCTCACACTCCCGAATGGGTCGGGCTCATTCCGATCGAGCGCCTCGAATTGCGTTCGTTGCGCATTCTCTCGGGCGTGCAGCCGGCGATCGATCTGCCGCTCATGCGACGGCCGCCCGGAGGCGTGGATCGCCGCGCCCGACTGGTCCCGAATTTCCGGCTGATCCAGGGCGGGCTGTCCGGCGGCGCGTAATCCGGCGCGCACAAACTTTGATCATGCGCGACGATCGCCAAATGTTCCGGGGGTAAGCCGGAATTAACCAGCCGTCCCTAGAGTGTGGTGCGGTCACGCGTGCGAAAGAGGACGGGTCTTGGCGCTGCCAGTTTCGAGAACGAGCCCACGGGGAGCCGAACGCCGGCGCCATCAGCGCGTCAAGGTCTCGATCGCCGGCCGCTACATGCTCGAAAACAAGCAGGAATTTCCCTGCCGCACGGTCGACGCCTCGCCTGGCGGCCTTCTGGTCGCGGGGCCGGCGAAAGGCTCGGTGGGCGAGCGCGTGGTGTTCTACTTCGAAGAACTCGGCCGTCTCGAGGGCATGATCGTGCGCCATGTCGATATCGGCTTCGCCGTCGCCCTCATGCTGCCTGCCGCCAAGCGTGAAAGAGTGGCCGATCTGCTGACCTGGATGGCCAACAGCGATTCCGACGACGGGGTCGCAAGCCGGCGCCACAAGCGCATCGCGCCGAAACGGAAACACGCGGACATGCTGACCGAGGGCGGCAGGACGCTGCAGGTCGAAATCGTCGACGTCTCCGTGTCCGGCGTGGGTCTCAAATCGGCGACGCTGCCGTCGATCGGATCGCGCGTCGAAATCGGACGGCGCGCGGGGCGCGTCGTGCGCCATTTCAACGGCGGCCTCGCTGTCGAATTCGCGCGCCTCATTCCGATCGAGGAATTCGACGAGGACATTATCCTCTAGGTTTCGAACTCAGGGCTTCACGCCCGCCCAGACGCCGGTGTCGATGCGATTGAGCAGCGGCTTTCGCTCCAGCGTTGCGAGATAGTCCTCCGTCGCCGTGCGCGCTCCCTTGAATGTTCCGTAATCGTCGACGATGAGCACGCCGCCGGCGACGAGCTTGGGATAGAGATAGTTCAGCGCGGTCGACGTCGAGGAATAGAAATCCGTGTCGAGCCTGAGCAGCGCGACGTCGCCGACCTCGAGCGCGGGTATCGTCGTTTCGACCTCGCCCTTCACGAATGTGTAGCCGTCGAGCGAGCCGAGCTGGCGCGTGATGTGCTGCTTGATGGTGAGTTCGTAATTGGGGAGCGGCTTGATCGTGCGAATGGCGCGCCCGAGAAACGTGTCCGCCGTGCCGACGGGCGGACCGCAGAACGTGTCGAGCAGGATGATCGGCAAATCAAGCTGCAGGTGTCGTCGCATCAGGCCGATGAAGATCGCGATGCCGCCGAGAAAGCAGCCGCTCTCGATCGCGCAGCCCCGGACGCCGTTGCGCGCGATGTAGTTGATGGATTGGAAGACGTTGTAGAAGCCCGCGACATGGACGAGGGAATAGTCCTTCGAGGCCTCGTAGAACCGCCAGAAGTCCTCGTCCTCGATTTCGGGATGATGCTGGCGCTGGCGCTCCCGCATACCGTCGATCTTGGGAAAAAGGTCCCGTGAGAAGCGCATTGGCCGGTTAGTCCTGGATCTTGCGAAGGCCGTCGCGGAATCTCTTCGCGCGCGCCGCGTAGACGGCCGCGATCATGCGGCCCATGCCGGCGCCCTTGTCGTCGAGCGTGCGCACGGCCTTCGCCGGAGCGCCGACAATAAGGGAGTTTTCCGGAAACTCCTTGCCTTCGGTGACGAGCGCATTGGCGCCGACAAGGCAATTGCGCGGGATTTTCGCGCCGTTGAGGATGGTGGCGCCCATGCCGATCAGCGCGCCCTCGCCGATCGTGCACCCATGGAGAATGACCTTGTGCCCGATAGTCGCGTCGGCGCCGATCGTCAGCGTGAAGCCGGGGTCTGTATGCAGGATGCAACCGTCCTGGATGTTTGCGCGCGCCCCGATGTCGATCAGATCCGTGTCGCCGCGCACCACCGCATTGAACCAGACGCTCGAATCCTCGCCCATGCGCACCCTGCCGATCACATGCGCGCCAGGCGCGACGTAGTAGCGACCTTCCGGCGGCAGTTCAGGCGAAAGGTCGTCGAGCGTGTAAATCGGCATGGGCGTCCTCGTTGTCGGCGCACCATGCCACGCGGCGCGCGCGCTTGCCAATGCCGCGCGCCCCGTGTCGATCAGGCTTTCGCCATGGTGAGGAAGCGAACCTGTTCGGCGGGATCGTCGCGAAACACGCCGGTGAAACGCGTCGTCACCGTCGAGGCGCCCTGCTTGCGCACGCCGCGCATCGACATGCACATGTGCTCGGCCTCGATGTAGACCGCGACCCCACGAGGTTTGAGATGCGTCTCGATAGCCTCGACGATCTGCGCGGTCATCGCCTCCTGCGTCTGGAAGCGGCGCGCATACATGTCGACGAGGCGGGCGAGCTTGGACAGTCCGACGACGCCCTCGCTCGGGAAATAGGCGACATGCGCCTTGCCGACGAAGGGCACCATGTGATGTTCGCAATGCGAGGCGAAGGGAATGTCGCGCACGAGCACCATGTCGTCGTAGCCTTCGACTTCCTCGAAGACGCGATCGAGAATTTCGCCGGCGTCCTGCTGGTAGCCCGCGAAGAGCTCGCGATAAGCCTTGGCGACGCGCCGCGGGGTGTCGACCAGTCCTTCGCGGGCCGGGTCGTCGCCGGCATAGGCGAGCAGCGTGCGCACGGCCGCCTCCGCTTCTTCCTGCGTGGGGACGGACGGTTGAGGCTTTGTGTCGATTTTGGAAATATTTCGGGCGTTCAAGGACTTAACCACCGCATCCATGTGGAGCCTCCAAAAGGGGATTTCGAACCTTCGCCCGAAATTTCACCGCCCTTCGCCACGCGGCGTTGGACGACTATATATAGGACATAGGGCTGCGGGCCGTTTTTCGCTAGCCCGGGATGCCCGATCGAATGCTCGACGAAATCTACAACAGGCGAATCCTGGAACTTGCCGCCGATATCCCGCGACTTGGACGCCTCGAGCGACCGGACGCCGTCGCCACCGCGCATTCGAAGCTGTGCGGTTCGACCGTGGTCGTCGACATCCGGATCGACGATGGCCGCATTTCCGACTTCGCGCATGACGTGAAGGCTTGCGCGCTCGGGCAGGCCTCCTCGTCCATCATGGCGCGCAATGTGATCGGTTCGACTCCGCAGGAATTGCGCGCGCTGCGCGACGAGGTTCGCCGCATGCTGAAGGAGAACGGTCCTCCGCCGCAAGGCAAGTGGGCCGATATCGCGGCGCTGGAACCGGTGCGCAATTACAAGGCCCGCCACGCCTCCACGTTGCTGACCTTCGAGGCGGCTGCGCAGGCGGCGACGGAAGCGGAGGAAAAACAGTCGACTGGAGCGGCGGGATAGGTCGTGGCGTGAAGGACGAATTCCGCTATCGGTCTCTTGGCGATGCGCCCGCGCTGATCGCGCGCGGCGCGATTCGCAGCTATCAGCTGACGCTCTCGGCCTTCATGGGCCGCCAGTGCCGCCATTTGCCGAGCTGCTCGGACTATACCAGCGAAGCCATCGGGCGTTTCGGGCTGTGGGGCGGCGGCTGGATGGGGTTTGCACGCATCTGTCGCTGCAGGCCCGGCGGCACGGCGGGTTTCGATCCGGTGCCGAGCCAGGCGCCGCAGGGGGCGGACCCCCTGCATTTCTGGCGTTACGGCCAGTGGCGGAGCCCGCGGGTCTGCGAGCCCGTGGACGGGCCTTAGGATCGCGCCATGAGGTCGACCGCCAACGCCTCGATACGGCCGCGCACGTCTTCGGGCATCTGCTGCAGCGTTTCGAGATAGGTCTTGCCCGCCGCGCACATGCGGTCGTCGGAGATCGGCGGATCGGGGGTCTTGCCGTCGAGGAGGGCGCCGATCTCCGCCGTGCCGACGCCGTTCTGCCGAAGCGAAGTCTCGAACATCTGGAAATCGGATTCGGTCGGCGTCGTGCGCGCGACGTTCTTGTCCTTGCCGTCGAGGATCGCATCGAGCCCGGCGATCGCCAGATCGGAAACGAGCGTGCGGTTCTCGGCGGAAAATTTCAAGAAGGCTTCGCTCGCGCCGCCGTAGAGGAAATCGACACAAAGTCGCGCATTGACCCCGCTCAGCGCCTTCAGCACGGCGAGTTGGGCGTCGAACACGGCGCCGAGAGTCTTGCCGTCTGCCTTGGCGGCCAGCGCGCCGCGCGACTGGCGGAGCGTCTTGACCGCCTGGGAGAGGTCGTAATCCGGCGAATCCATCGCGCCGGTCGTTTTGCGGGCGGCGAGCGCGGCGATCGCGGTCTCGTAGTCCGCGGGCAGCGCAAGCCGCAGGCGATCGAAGAAGCGCGCAACTTCCGGCGCGCTGGCGATCGTATCCTCGACCGCCTTGCGCGCGGTATCGACCGGCGGCGCGGTCTTGGCCGCCGTTTCCGGCGCTGCGACGACAGGGGGCGCCGCCGCCGGCGGCGGCGCAGGGGCCTGCAGCATGTCCACGGCCAGCCAGACGCCGCTGCCGATGAGCAGCGTGCCCACCAAGCCGAGGAGAAAGAGTTTCAGGTCCTGTCTGGACATGCCCGGGTCCGAATACTTCTCCGACGACTTAGGCCCAACCGGGCGCGGTGAGCAAGCCCGGGCGATCCGCGCGCCGGGCCTCGGAAGCTGAAACAATTGCCAGAGCGTATCGCTTTGCCTAAAAGGCGCGTCTGGCGCGCTCAGCAGGCGCGCGCGAGCTTACGCCGATCTGTATCGGCGAGTGAGCGTCAAGGAGCAGACATGATCTCGGTGACCTTCCCCGACGGCGCCTCGCGCGCCTATGAGCCCGGCGTTTCCGGCCTCGACATCGCCAAATCCATTTCGCCTTCCCTCGCCAAGCGCACTGTCGCCATGGCGCTCGACGGCGCGCTCGCCGACCTCGCCGATCCGATCACGAGGGATTCGCAGGTCGAGTTCATCTCGCGCGAAGACCCGCGCGCGCTGGAGCTGATCCGGCACGATGCGGCGCATGTGCTCGCGGAGGCCGTGCAGACGCTCTATCCGGGGACGCAGGTGACGATCGGGCCCGTCATCGAGAACGGCTTCTATTACGACTTCTATCGCGCCGAGCCGTTCACGCCCGAGGATTTCGCCGCCATCGAGAAGAAGATGCGCGAGATCATCGCGCGCGACCGGCCCTTCACCAAGGAAGTCTGGTCGCGCGAGGACGCGATTTCGTTCTTCGAGAAGAAGGGCGAGGCCTTCAAGGTCGAGCTGGTGGAAGCCATTCCTGCCGACCAGGACCTGAAAATCTACAAGCAGGGCGAGTGGCTCGATCTCTGCCGCGGCCCGCACATGACCTCGACCGGCAAGATCGGCGAAGCCTTCAAGATCATGAAGGTGGCCGGCGCCTATTGGCGCGGCGATTCAACGAAGCCGATGCTCCAGCGCATCTATGCGACGGCCTTCGCCAAAAAGGCGGACCTCGACGATTACCTGCATCGTCTGGAGGAAGCCGAGAAACGCGACCATCGCAAGCTTGGGCGCGAGATGGACCTGTTCCATTTCCAGGAGGAGGCGCCGGGCGCGATCTTCTGGCATCCCAAGGGCTGGACCCTGTTCCAGACGCTGGTCGCCTACATGCGCCGGCGGCTCGCGGGCGACTATGACGAGGTGAATGCGCCGCAGGTGATGGACAAGTCTCTGTGGGAAACGTCGGGCCATTGGGGGTGGTATTCCGACAACATGTTCGCCGTGAAATCGGCGACGGCCTTCATGCATCCCGACGACCCGGAAGCCGACCAGCGCGTGTTCGCGCTGAAGCCGATGAATTGTCCGGGCCACGTGCAGATCTACAAGCATGGGCTGCGCTCCTATCGCGAACTGCCGCTGCGCATGGCGGAATTCGGCGTCGTGCACCGCTACGAGCCTTCGGGCGCGATGCACGGCGTGATGCGCGTGCGCGCCTTCACGCAG
>DAIRCS010000137.1:0-8214 GCA_036796555.1 Rhodoblastus sp.
GCGGGCATCGTCTACTACCCGCATTATTTCGACATGTTCAACGGCGTGGTCGAGGACTTCTTCGACGATTGCGTCGGCGCGTCGTTCCAGGCCATGCGCGCGGAGTTCCGCGTCGTCACGCCGCTGCGCAACATCGAGGCCGATTTCATCGCGCCCTGCCGCATCGGCGACAGGCTCGATCTGGCGCTCACCCTTGTCGCGATTGGCCGCACCTCGCTGCGCATCCTGATCGATGGTTCGGTGAACGGATCGCCGCGCCTCGCGGCTAAACTCGCCATCGTCTTCGTCTCGTCGGAAGACGGCCGCGCGGTCGAGCCGCCTGCGCCGGTGCTGGCGCGCCTCAGGGCGCTGACGGCCGGCTGACCTTTCGGGGGCGCTTTGCGGCCCTTGCGATATTTGTTATGATTCATACCTATCGAGCGTCGCCGCCAGAGCCGCGCCGCAGGGAGAAGCCGACATGTCCGACGCGAACGCCTACGCGCGCAAGCCGTGGCTTGCGCTCTACACGCCGGGCCTGCCGCACGAGATAGACGCCGCCCACAAGGACGCTCTCTCCCTCTTCCGCGCCGCCGTCGCGCGCGCGGCGGACAAGCCCGCGCTCCTTTATTTCGACGGCGCGCTCAGCTACGGCGAGCTCGACCGCATGAGCGACGCGCTTGCCGCCGCCTTGCAGGCGCGCGGGTTCCAGCCCGGCGACCGCTGCGCGATCTACATGCAGAACATGCCGCAATTCGTCATCGCCGTGCTCGGCGCCTGGAAGGCGGGCGGCGTCGCGGTTCCCATCAACCCGATGAACCGCGAGCGCGAGCTGACGCTGATGCTTGAGGATTGCGCGCCGAAGGCGCTCGTCTGTCTCGACCAGCTCTGCGCCGAGGTGATCGCAACGCTGCCGGAAAATGTCGCGCGGCCCGCCATCGTGTTGACGACCTCCGCGCTCGATTTGCAAACGCGCAACGACCGGCGTGTTCTGCCGGCGGCGCGCATCGCGACGCCCGCCGGAGCCGAGGATCTACTCACCGTCATCGCCGCCCATCGCGGCGCGCCGGTCACGCCTGTGACGCCGAAGCCGGACGACATCGCCTTCCTCGTCTATACCTCCGGCACCACGGGCCTACCAAAGGCGGCGATGAATACGCACGCCAATGTCGCCTTCAACGCGCAGGCGATCGCCGACTGGTATTCGGCCGAGGACGGCGATTCCATTCTCGGCCTCGCGCCGCTGTTTCACGTCACGGGCCTGATCGCGCATGTCGTGAAATCCTGGGTTCTGGCCGCGCCGCTCATCCTGTGTTTTCGTTTCGAGCCCGGCGTCGTGCTGGATGCGCTGGTCGAGCATCGGCCCGCCTTCACGGTCAGCGCCATCACAGCCTTCATCGCATTGCTCAACCATCCCGACTGCGCGCCGAAGAAGTTCGAAAGCCTCAAGGTCGTCGTCTCCGGCGGCGCCCCGATCCCGCCGGCGGTCGTCGATGAATTCAGGGCGCGCACCGGCCATTACATCCACAGCGGCTATGGCCTCACCGAGACCAACGCCGGCGTGATCGCCGTGCCGCACGGCGCGACCGCGCCCGTCGATCCCGCCAGCGGCGCGCTCGCCATCGGCGTTCCGAAATTCAACGCGCGCGTGTGGATCGCCGACGAAAGCGGCGCGCCCGCGCCCGTGGGCGAGGCCGGCGAGATCGTCGTCTCCGGTCCCAGCGTGTCGCCGGGATATTGGCGCAAGCCGAAGGAGACGGCGGACGCCATGCGCGAAGACGGCTTCCGCACCGGCGATGTCGCCTTCATGGACGAGCAAGGCTGGTTCTACATCGTCGACCGCAAGAAGGACATGATCGTCGCCTCCGGCTTCAAGGTCTGGCCGCGCGAGGTCGAGGACGTGCTCTATGCGCATCCCGTCGTGCGCGAGGCCGCCGTCATCGGCGTGAGCGATCCCTATCGCGGCGAGACGGTGAAGGTGGTGGTCAGCCTCAAGCCCGGCGCGAATGCGACGCCCGCTGAACTCGACGCGCATTGTCGCGCGAAGATGGCGGCTTACAAGCGGCCGCAGGTCATCGAGATCGTGGACGAATTGCCGAAGACCGTGACGGGGAAGATTTTGCGGCGGATGTTGCGGTGAGGGCTCTCAGCCGTCATCGCGAGGAGCCGAAGGCGACGCGGCGATCCATCCCCGCATTTCGACCGCGTTCCGGTGGATGGATTGCTTCGCTGCGCTCGCAATGACGGTTACTTTCCCCGCAAGAAATCCCCGGTCGCCGCATCGGCCGGAAAAAACGTCTCGATCGCCAGTTCCGAAAGAGTCACGTCCACCGGCGTGCCGAAGACGGTGATGGTCGAGATGAACGACAGTGTCGCCCCGCCGTCGCGCAGGCGCAGCGGCACGACGATCGCGGGATCGCCGCTCGCGTCATGCTCATGCGACGTCAAATCGATCGTTTCCGGATAGGCGTAGCCGAGCAATTCGCTCAGCAATTCCGCGAGCCCCGTATCGCCGCTGGCCGCGATCTGCTGGCGCAGGCGCGCGAGCAGATGCGCGCGCCATTCGCCGAAATTCAGGATGCGCGGCGCAAGCGCCTGCGGATGCAACGCGAGCCGCATGGCGTTGGGCGCAGCGATCAGGTCCGGCGCGACGCCGTCCAGCAAGGCTCCGGCGCCGGCGTTGAAGGCGACGATGTTCCAGCGCCGGTCGACGGCGAGCGCGGGGAAGGGCGCGCAGCCCTGCAGCACGATGTCGACCGCCGCGCGCGCCGCCGCCAGCGCGGGATCGTCGAGCGTGCGCTCGGCGTAGAGCGGCGCGAAGCCGGCGGCGAGCAGGATGGCGTTGCGCTCGCGCAGGGGCACGGCGAGCGTTTCGGAAAGATGCACGATCATGTCGCGCGAAGGCTGCGCGCGGCCGGTTTCGACGAAGCTCAGATGGCGCGCGGAAATCTCCGCTTCGAGCGCGAGTTCGAGCTGGCTCATGCGGCGGCGCTGCCGCCATTGGCGCAGATATTCGCCTGGAGGTCGATGGTATCCCATGCGCGCAATCTAGCGCGTCCGCGCGGCCATCCAATTACCTCGCGCGTAATCGACGGCGCGCCGTTTCGCGCTCAGGCTTCCCGTCATTCCGCAGAACGCGGCTGGAAAGGAAGCAAGCCATGACCGACACGAAGACGATCGTCGATCGCTATCTCGCGATCTGGAACGAGGATGACGCCGCGCGCCGCCGCGCGCTGATCGCCGCCGCCTGGACAGAGGACGCGACCTATGTCGATCCGGTGATGCGCGGCGCGGGCCACGACGGCATCGACGCCATGATCGCGGGCGCGCAGGCGCAATTCCCCGGCTTCGAGTTCAAGCCGCTCGGCGCGCCCGACGCCCACGGCGACCGCCTGCGCTTCCGCTGGACGCTCGGGCCCAAGGGCGCCGACACGATCATCGACGGCACGGACTTCGCCGTCATCGCCGCCGACGGCCGCATCGCCTCCGTCACCGGCTTCCTCGACCGCATGCCCCAACAATGAACCAAAGGAGAGAGATCATGCGTTTCGTCGTTTCCTCGCCGCTCCTGCGCAACGTGCTCATCGTCGACGCCGCCTTCAGCGGCGCCTCGGGCGTCACGCTCGCCGCCGCCGCCGCGCCGCTCGCATCTGCCTTCGGCCTGCCGCACGGTCTCGTGCTCGGCGCGGGCGTGTTCCTCATGCCCTATGCGCTGTTCGTCGGCACGCTCGGCCTGTGGGCCATGCTGCCGCGCGGGCTGGTCTGGTTCGTCGTCGCCGGCAATGCGCTGTGGGTCGCCGAAAGCCTCGTCACGCTGGCGCAGACCGCGCCGACGCAACTGGGCATTGCCGCCATCGTCGCGCAGGCGACGGTCGTCGCGGCGATCGCGGCGGGGCAGTGGATCGGATTGAAGCGCTCGCAGCCGGCGCAGGTGGCGTGAAGGCGTCGACGGGCGTTCGCATCTGTCATCCCGGCCGCAGCGAAGCGGAGAGCCGGGAACCAGCCGACGAAGCTGGTCCGGGATGACATTCTCGTCACGGCGGCAGAAACGTCACCGCCTCGATCCTGTTGCCGTCCGGGTCGCGCACGAAGGCCGCGTAATAAATGTTCGGGCCGGCGCCGTAGGGTCGCCGGCCCGGCGCGCCGTCGTCCGTTCCGCCATGGGCCAGCGCGGCGGCGTGAAAGGCTTGAACCGCTTCCGGCGAGCGCGCCCGCAATGCCACATGCGCGCCGCTGTCGGCGTGCGCCGGCGGCGGATTGTCCCGCAGGTTGATCCAGATTTCAGCATGCGTCTTGCCGAAGCCGATCGTGCGTTCGCGCGTCACCAGCCTCGCGTAGCCGAGCGGCGCGAGAACGGCCTCGTAGAAGGCCGCGCTGCGGTCGAGGTCGCGGACGGCGAGCGAGACATGGTCGATCGCCATCGCAATTCTTACTCTCGGATCAGCGGCGCGAGGGCGGCGACGACCTGTTCGTAGACCTGCCGCTTGAAAGGAATGATCAGCTCCGGCAGCCGCGAAACGTCCTCCCAGCGCCAGGCGTCGAATTCGGGCTTGTGGCCGGGGCCGGGATCGTGAATGTCGATCTCGCTGTCGTCGCCCGTGAAGCGCAGCGCGAACCATTTCTGCGTCTGCCCGCGATAGCCGCCGCGCCAGGCCTTCTTCGCGACGTCCTGCGGCAGATCGTAGGAATACCAGTCCGGCGCCTCGGCGATCTTTTCGACCGAGCGCACATTGGTTTCCTCGTGCAATTCGCGCAGCGCGGCCGCATAGGGGTCTTCGCCGGGATCGATGCCGCCCTGCGGCATCTGCCACTCGTAGCCGGGCGCGACATGCTCGGGCTGGCGCTTGTTGCGCCGCCGGCCGACGAAGACGAGGCCCTGGGCGTTGACCAGCATGACGCCCACGCAGGGCCGATAGGGCGCTTGTCGCTTCACGGCCGATTGTTCTCCGCCTGCGCGCCGCCGCCGCGCGACAGCAGGGCGCTCGCTGGCACAAGCGCGACCCCGCGCCGTTCGAGACCGCGCGCGAATCGCGCGACCTGTTCCACGCTCTGCGGAATCGCGCTGGCGAAACCGAGGGCGGCGCCCTTCTGTCGCGCGAGCGTCTCGAGCCGCGTCAGGGCGGCCTCGATCGCCTCGCCGCGCGGATCGGCGTCGAGCACGACGTCGGCGCGCGCGGCGACGGCGCCGGTTTGCGCGCCGATCGTCGCGGCGAGCGATTGCGGCGCGGATCCGTCGTCGACGAAGGCGACGCCGCGCCGCGCCAGCTCGCGCATGACCGGCGTCATCGCCGCCGCATTGGACATGAAGCGCGCGCCGAGGAAATTCACGACGCCGACATAGCCGCTGAAGCGGCTCATCAGCCAGGAGAGGTCGCTGTCGAGATCCTTGTCGGAGGCGCGCACGGTCAGCGTATGCGGGCCGGGATCGTTTTGCGGATAGTCGAACGGCTCCATCGGCGCCTGCAGGAACGTCTCGTGGCCGCTTTCACGCGCTTTCGCCACGGCGCCCTGCACGTCGGCGCCGTAGGGCGCGAAGGCGAAGGAGACGTCCGCAGGCAGTTTTTCCAGCGCGGCGTCCGTGGTGGCGGCCGAAAGCCCGAGCCCGCCGACGATCAGGGCGATGCGCGGCGCGCCGGCCTTCAGCTTCTGCGAGGTGACGAGGGGACGCGCATAGACTTCGTAAGGCTTGGCGCCGTCGGCGCCGATGCGCGGCAGCGGTCCGAAGCGGCCGCGCTCGACGAGCCGCTTGTCCGGCGCCGGCGGCAGGCTGACGCTCGCGGTCTGGTCGAGCTGGATGATCAGCGCGCCCGGCGCCTGCCCGCCGCCGGCGCGCGTGACTTTCACGCCGGACTGGCTTTCGACCTCCTGGCCGGTGTGGCGCTCCGCGCGCCGTTCGATCGTGCCGGTCGGCTGGGGATCGCGCGGCGCTTCGGCGGCCGGCGGCTTGTAGGCTTCGATCCTGGCGACGGCGCGCGGCCAGCCGCCGTTGGGGTCGCCGTAGCGCCAGACCGTGAACCCGGCGGCGAGCGCCGTCGCGCCGATCAGCGCATAGACGAAACCGGCGAGCGAAATGCGCGGTCCGGTGGGACGCGGCGGGCCGTCCACGCGCCGTCCGCGCGTCGCGCCCGCAGGCGGCAGTCCCAGGGGTTGATGCAGTTCGTCCGACATCCGTCGCTCTTGCCTGCTTCCGGCCACGCCGAAGCATGAGGGCGCCGCCGCGAATCGGCCGCGCGAATCAGACGCCCGGCCGGCATTGTGGTCATGCCGGCCGGGCGCGTCGAGACGTCATATCCGCGCGCTTGCGCGCGGGATCAGTTCTTCTTGTCGGCGTCGGGCGCCTTGGTCTCGGGCGCCGCCTCGGATTTCGGCTCCGCGGCCTTGGGCTCCGTCGTCTTGGGTTCGGTCGCCTTGGGTTCGGTCGCCTTGGGCGGCGACTGCTGGGCGAGCTGCTGGGCGGTCTTGATGCCGCGCAGCAGTTCGTCGGCCGCGATCAACTGCTTGTCCTTGGCCGCGTCCGGCGGGACATAGGCCTGCGAGCCGTGTTCTTCCGCGTCGCCGTTCTTGAGGTGGCCCTTGAGCGAGGCCTCGCCCTTCAGGTCGTCCTTGCCCTTCAGCTCGTCCGGGACGTCCTGCAGCACGACGATATCCGGGTCGATGCCCTTGGCCTGGATCGAGCGGCCCGACGGCGTGTAGTAGCGCGCCGTGGTCAGCCGCAGCGCGCCGTTGTTCTGGCCGAGCGGGATGATCGTCTGCACCGAGCCCTTGCCGAAGGAGCGCGTGCCGATCAGCGTGGCGCGCTTGTGGTCCTGCAGGGCGCCGGAGACGATCTCCGAGGCCGAGGCCGAGCCGCCGTTGATCAGCACCACCACGGGCTTGCCCTTGGAAATGTCGATCGGACGAGCATTGTAGCGCTGCGTTTCATCCGCATTGCGGCCCCGCGTGGAAACGATCTCGCCGCGCTCGAGGAAGGCGTTGGAGACCGCCACCGATTGGTCGAGCAGGCCGCCGGGATTGTTGCGCAGGTCCAGAATATATCCCTTGAACTGGTCCGCGGGGATTTCCTGCTGGAACTTCTGCATGGCGGCCTTCAGGCCGTCGTAGGTCTGCTCGTTGAACTGCGTGATGCGGATGTAGCCGATGTCGTCGCCTTCCTTGCGCGAGCGCACCGACTTGATCTGGATGACCGCGCGGGTGAGCTTGACGTCGAGCTTCTTCTTTTCCTTGCCGCGCAGCACGGTCAGCGTGACGGTGGTGTTCACCGCGCCGCGCATCTTGTCGACGGCCTGGTTGAGCGTCATGCCCTGCACGGATTCGCCGTCGATGGCGGTGATGAGGTCGGCGGCCAGAATGCCGGCGCGCGAGGCCGGCGTATCGTCGATCGGGGTCACGACCTTCACGACGCCGTCTTCCTGCGTCACCTCGATGCCGAGGCCGCCGAACTCGCCGCGCGTCTGCACCTGCATGTCGCGGAAGGACTTGGCGTCCATGTAGCTCGAATGCGGATCGAGCGAGGTCAGCATGCCGTTGATGGCGGCTTCCACCAGCTTCTGGTCCTGCGGCTTCTCGACATAGTCCGTGCGGACCTTCTCGAAGACGTCGCCGAACAGATTGAGGCTCCGGTAGGTGTCGGAAATCGCCGCGGTGGCGGGCAGGCCGAAGAAGTCGACCTTCTGGGCGACGCCGAAGGCCGACGCGCCGACAACCGCGCCGAGCAGCACATAGTTCACATTGCGCATCATCCACGAACCTTTTTCGAATCAGGCTTGGACCACCACGGCCCCGGGTCTATCGGAGCGCCGTCTTTTCTGAACTCAACATAGAGGATGGGCTGGCTTGCGCCAATGGCGACGGCCGAGGCCGTGCGGGTCGCGCCGTCGCCCATGACGCCGATCGGTTCGCCCGAAAGGACGAATTGGCCGACGGCGACATTGATCCTGTCCATCCCGGCCAGAACTATATAATAGCCGTCGCCCGCATTGACGATGAGCAACTGGCCATAAGTTCGATAGGGCCCGGCGTAGAGCACCCAGCCGTCGGCGGGGGAGACCACCGTCGCGCGGGGCCGGATGCCGATCGAAACGCCCTTTTCCGTGCTGCCGAATGCGTCGGAGGCGCCGTAGGCCTTGACGATTTCGCCATTGGCGGGCAGCCGCACGCCCCCCCGCGCCCTCGGAAAACGAACGCGGGGGGGGAGAGCCCCCCCGCCCCCTGAAAGCCGGGGCCCCCTCCCGGGCCCCC
>DAIRCS010000137.1:8224-10265 GCA_036796555.1 Rhodoblastus sp.
GCAGGCGCCCGCGCGCCTTCGAAAACGGAATGGCGGGGGCCAGGCGGGCCGGGTCCTTGAACGGCGAGGCCTCGATCCGGGCCTCCTGCTCCTGGGTCTCCAGCGCCGCCTGCTTCGTGCGCTCCTCGTCGTATTTGCGCGCCTCCTCGGCCGCCTTGCGCGCCGCGGCGCTCTCGCGCTCCATTCTGGCGATCAGGTCCTTGAGGCTCGTCGCCTGGCTCGCCAGTTCGGCGGCGCGCTTCTGCTCGGCCTCGAGCGCGCCCTGGACTTCGCCGAGCGTCTTCTGCCGCGTCTCGACCAGCGCCGCGAGCCGCGCGCGCTCGTTCTGGAGGCCTTGCTGCTCCCGCGCCAGATTGTCCTTTTCCGATGCGATCGATGCGCGCAGGCTGACGAGATCGTTGAGGTCGCCGGCGAGCGCCTCCGTCTCGGCGCGCAATTGCGGCAGCACCGCGCCGAGCGTCATCGAGGCGCGAATGGCCTTCAGCACGTCCTCGGGCTGGACGAGCAGGGCCGGCGGCGTGCGATGGCCCATGCGCTGCAGGACGGCGAGAACGTCGGCCACCACGCCGCGGCGACGTTCGAGCGAGCGGCGGATCGCTTCCTCGCTGCCGGTCAGCCGATCGAGCCGCTGCTCGATCCGCGCCATGCGCGCGTCGGCCTCGGACACTTTGGCGGAGGCGTCGAGAAGCGCCGTGTTCAGGCGGGCGCGGTCCTCGCGGATCGAGTCGATTTCCGCCTGAATTTTCGCGCGTTGCCCGGCGGAGGCCGAAAGCGTGTCCTCGACGCCGCGCAATTCGAGCTTCTTGCCTTCGACCGGATCGAAGCCGGGTTCGGTCGCCGGCTGCGCGAGCGCCGGCGCGGCGAGCAGCGCCGTCCCCGCCAAGGCGGCGATCCGGGCGAACTGGCGCGTCGACATGGTTCCCGCGAACATGGAGCTTGAAATCAATGCGGTCCCGCAGTTCAGCCCGAAGACAGGCTTCGGGAAATAGCGTTCAAAAACGCCGGCAATACGGCGTGATTCGGCCAATTCATGCGCGATGATACGGATGGCCGACCAGGATGGAAATCGCGCGATAGACCTGCTCCGCCGCCAAGGCCCGCACGATCTGGTGCGGCAGGGTGGCCGCGCCGAAGGAAAAGACCAGCGCCGCCTCGTTGCGCAAGCTCTCGTCGAGCCCGTCCGCGCCGCCGATCACGAAACACAGGTCGCGCTGGCCGGCGTCGCGCAGCGCGCCGATCTCGGCGGCGAACTTTTCGCTCGTCAGGCTCTTGCCGCGCTCGTCCAGCGCGACGATGAGCGCGCCTTCCGGGATCAGCGCGCGCAGCGCGCGCGCTTCCTCCGCCTTGCGGTCTTCCGGGCGCCGCGCGCGGCTCTCCTCCGTCTCCTTCAGCGTCAGGCCGGTCAGGCCGACCGCCTTGCCGGTCGCCGCGATCCGTTCGACGTAGCGCGCGACCAGCTCCCGCTCCGGGCCGGCCTTGAGACGGCCGACCGCGGCCAGGGTGAGACGCATGGAGGAGCCTCGTCAGTCGGCCCTGCGGCCGGCCTTCGCGCCCACGGGCTTTGCGCCGACGGACTTGCCCGCCGATTTGTCGGTCGGGCGGTCGCCGCTCCACATTTTCTCGAGATTGTAGAACTGCCGCACCTCCGGCCGGAAGATGTGGACGATCAGATCGCCCGCGTCGACCAGCACCCAGTCGTTGTGCGGCATGCCCTCGACCCGCGGCGCGGCGACGCCTGCTTCCTTGCACGCCTTGATGACGCGCTCGGCGATGGCGCCGACATGCGTGTTCGAGCGACCTTGGGCGATCGCCATCGTGTCGGCCAGCGAGGTCTTGCCCGCCAGATCGATCACGACGACGTTTTCCGCTTTGGAATCGTCGAGGCTGTCGAGGATTTTTTGCAGGAGAGGCGTTTTCTGGACCGTAGGGTCCTGCGTGACGGCGGAGGGCCCTGCCGGGCCCGTGGCCGGTGGAAGGGGCGAACGACCCGCTTCCGGAAGAGCGACTGAAGTCAGTGCTGCGTCCTCGCTTTGTCGCGGCG
>DAIRCS010000138.1:0-10239 GCA_036796555.1 Rhodoblastus sp.
AACAAGCACCGCTTCATGATCAACGGCTCGACGCCGGACTTCGTGAAGAAGGCGAAGGTCTACACGCTCGACGATCTCATGCGCTTTCCCTCGGTGTCGCGCATGCATTTCATCGAATGCGGCGCCAACACCGGCATGGAATGGGGCAACGTCGCCGTGCCGACCGTGCAATACACGCACGGCATGCTGTCGTGCAGCGAATACACCGGCGTTCCGCTGCGCACGCTGCTGGAGGATTGCGGCGTCGACTGGAAGAAGGCGAAGTTCGTGCTCGCCGAGGGCGGCGACGGCTCCGCCATGACGCGCACGATCCCGATCGAGCTCGTGACCTCGGGCGAAGTGATCGTCGCCTACGGCATGAACGGCGAAATGCTGCGGCCGGAGAACGGCTATCCGCTGCGCCTCGTCGTGCCCGGCGTGCAGGGCGTCTCCTGGGTCAAGTGGCTGCGCCGCATCGAGGTCGGCGACAAGCCGTGGGCGACCAAGGACGAAGCCGTCCACTACATCGACCTGATGCCGAACGGACAGCATCGCCAATATACGTCGATCCAGGAAGCCAAGTCCGTCATCACCTCGCCTTCGGGCGGCCAGACGCTGCTCGACAAGGGCTACTACAACATCACCGGCCTCGCCTGGTCCGGCCGCGGCAAGATCAAGCGCGTCGACGTCTCCTTCGACGGCGGCGTGAACTGGACCGAGGCGACCTTGCAGACGCCGGTGCTGTCGAAATGCCTCACGCGCTTCAACGTCGCGTGGAACTGGGACGGCAAGCCGGCCCTCCTGCAATCGCGCGCGACCGACGAGACCGGTTACGTGCAGCCCGGCTATCGCATGTTGCGCGAGGTGCGCGGCACACGCTCCATCTATCACAACAACGCCATCCAGTCGTGGAAGGTCGTCGAAAGCGGTGACGTGGGCAATGTTCAGGTTCTCTAGACCCGCCCTGGCGCTCGTCGCCGTTCTCGCCGCCGCGGCACCCGCGCGCGCGCTCGATGATTTCGGCCTGGGCCGCGCCGCCACGCCCGACGAGCTGAAGGCCTGGGACATCGACGTGCGCGCCGATTTCGCGGGACTGCCGAAGGGCTCGGGCAGCGTCTCCGACGGCGAGACCGTGTGGGAAGGCAAGTGCGCGGCCTGCCACGGCACGTTCGGCGAGAGCAACAAGGTGTTCATGCCGCTGATCGGCGGCGTGACGAAGGACGACGTGAAGACCGGCCATGTCGCCTCGCTGATGCGTCCGGATTTTCCGGGCCGCACGACGTTCATGAAGGACGCGACCGTCTCGACCATCTTCGACTATATCCGCCGCGCCATGCCGTGGAACGCGCCCAAGAGCCTGAGCAACGATCAGGTCTATGCGGTGCTCGCCTATCTGCTCAACCTCTCGGAAATCGTTCCCGACGACTTCGTCCTCAACGAGGAAACGATCAAGGACGTGCAGAAGATGATGCCGAACCGCAACGGCATGACCTACGATCACGCCATGTGGCCGAGCTCTGTCTTCAGCGGCAAGCCCGAGCAGCCGGACACGCATGCGACGGCCTGCATGAAGAACTGCAAGGACAAGGTCGAGATCGCATCCGTGCTTCCCGACTATGCGCTTCCCTCGCACGGCAACATCGCCGATCAGAACCGGCGCGTCGGTCCGGTGCGCGGCCAGACCACCGGCCCGTCCGCCGCCGATGCGCCCGCCAAACATCCCGCGGCGGACATCGCGGAGGCGTCGGGCTGTCTCGCCTGTCATGCCGTCGACAGCAAGCTCGTCGGTCCGAGCTATGCGGACGTCGCGCAGAAATACAAGGGCCAGGATGTCGCCGCGAAACTGGCGAAGAAGATTCGCGAAGGCGGCGAGGGAGTCTGGGGCGACATGGCAATGCCGCCGCAGGCTGATATAAAGGACGAGGATATCAAGACGCTCGTGACGTGGATTCTCGAAGGCGCTCCGGGCAAGTGACATCGCAACGATCGATATCGAAATGTGGAGGGCATATTCCATGCTGAACCAGACAAGTCGCCGCCAGCTTCTCAAGAACGGCGGATTGCTCGGACTGATCGCGGCCTTCGGCTCCACGATCGCGCCGCGCCTCGCCTTCGCCGCCTGGAACAAGGCGGCCTTCGACGGCAAGACGCTCGCCGACACCTACAAGGCGATGGGCGCCGACGGCCCGAAGGAGAGCGGCGAAGTGCAGCTTCTCGCTTCCGACATCGCCGAGAACGGCGCGGTCGTGCCGCTGCAGGCGGTGAGCAAGCTGCCGAACACGACGCAGATCTCGTTCCTCGTCGAGAAGAACCCGAACATGCTCGCGGCGAGCTTCGACATCAGCCCCGACATGGTCGCCGACGTCACGACCCGCATCAAGATGGGCCAGACCTCGAACGTCATCGCGCTCGTGAAGGCCGACGGCAAGTTCTACACCGCGACCAAGGAAATCAAGGTCACGCTCGGCGGCTGCGGCGGCTGACCGGGACAGGAGGAGAGACACATGGGCAATCCGATGAAGATCCGCGCCGCCTCCAAGGACGGCGTGACCGAAGTGAAGGTTCTCATGAACCACGAGATGGAGACGGGCTTCCGCAAGGATTCCTCCGGCAATGTCGTGCCGGCGTGGTTCATCAACGAGGTCGTCGCCAAGCTCAACGGCAAGGAAGTGATGACCGCGCAATGGGGGCCGTCGGTCTCCAAGAACCCCTATCTCGCCTTCAAGATCAAGGGCGGCAAGGCGGGCGACAAGATCGCCATCACCTGGACCGACAGCAAGGGCGACACGCGCTCCGACGAAGCGACCGTGACCTAGGGAATGCGGGGCGCGCAGCTTCGCGAGCCGCGCGCGTCGGGGCAATGACGAACAAGCGTTCCGGGACGCCGGAGCGTTGGTCGGGAGGGGAATGATGAGAGGATTGAATTTCGCAATGGCCGCGATCGCCGCGGCCACGCTGCTCGGCGCGGTCGGCGCCTTCGCCGAGGCGGACAAGTCCATCGAGAGCATCGAGCAATATCGCGAGGCGCTCAAGGACGGCAATCCCGCCGAATTGTTCGAGGCGAGCGGCGAGGAGCTCTGGAAGAAGCCCGCCGGGCCGAAGAACGTTTCGCTCGAAAAATGCGACCTCGGCCTCGGCGCGGGCGTCGTCGCCGGCGCCTATGCGCAACTGCCGCGCTATTTCAAGGACACCGACAAGGTGCAGGACGCCGAATCCCGCGTGCTGACCTGCATGGCGACGCTGCAGGGCGTCGACGTCTCGAAATACGTCAACGCCAATTGGGGCAGCCCCGAGAAGGATGAGCTCAACGCGATCGCGACCTACATCTCCGGCATGTCGAAGGACAAGCCGGTGAAGGTGAGCCTTGCGCATCCCAAGGAACAGGCGATGTTCAATCTGGGCAAGCGCATGTTCTACTACCAGGGCGGCCCGCACGATTTCGCCTGCGCCACCTGCCACGGCCAGGAAGGCGTGCGCATCCGCCTGCAGGACCTGCCCGACATTCCCACGCCCAAGGGCGCAGCCGCCGGCTGGACCTCGTGGCCGGCCTATCGCGTGAGCGCGGGCCAGATGTGGGGCATGCAGTGGCGTCTCGCCGACTGCTTCCGCCAGCAGCGCTTCCCCGAGCCGATCTACGCATCGGACGCGACGATCGCGCTGTCCATGTTCATGGCCGCGACCGCCAACGGCGCGATCATGCAGACGCCCGGCATCAAGCGTTGAGGAGAGAGACCATGAAGAAGACGTTTCTCATCCTCGCCGCTCTCGCCGCCGGCGCGCCGGCCTTCGCCGCCGACACCAACTGGGGCGCCGGCGCCGACGACGCCGCCTTCAAGGCCATGGTGCAGACGAGCTTCCGCGACAAGGGCATCGCCAAGCTCTCGCGCCTCGACCAGGACGCGACGCAGGCCTTCTGCTCCGATCCGAAGCACGCCGACGACAAGGATTCCGCCAAGCTGCGCGAGAAGATCGAAGCCGAGAACATGGCGACGATCAAATGGCCGTCCGACGGCAAATATCTCGGCGACTGGAAGGAAGGCGAGAAGATCGCGCAGAGCGGGCGCGGCCTGACCTCGACCGACAAGGCCGACCAGGTCAATGGCGGCAATTGCTACAATTGCCACCAGATCTCGCCGAAGGAGATTTCCTACGGCACGATCGGGCCGAGCCTTCTCGGCTACGGCAAGGCGCGCGGCCAGAGCGAGGAGACGCTCAAATACACCTGGGGCCGCATCTTCAACGCCAAGGCCTACAACGCATGTTCCAACATGCCGCGCGGTGGCAACATGGGCATCATCACGGAAAAGCAGATCCAGGACCTGATGGCCCTGCTGCTCGATCCGCAATCGCCCGTCAATCAGTGAAGCATCAGGGAAAAGTCTCGTGAACCGTCGTGAATTTCTGAATGTTCTCGCGGCAGCCGGCGTGTCCGGCATGGCGCCCACGGCGAGCTTCGCGCAGGCTGAAAAGAACGCCGAGCAGATCTACGACGCGCCGGCGTTCGGCAACGTCTCCCTGCTGCACATTACTGACTGTCATGCGCAGCTCATGCCGATCTATTTCCGCGAGCCGAACGTCAACATCGGCGTCGCGGGAATGGCCGGCAAGGCGCCGCATGTCGTCGGCCGGGAATTCCTGAAGTATTTCGAGATTCCGGCCGACACGCGGCTCGCGCATGCCTTCACCTACCTCGACTTCGAGCGCTACGCCGGCGTCTACGGCAAGGTCGGCGGCTTCGCCCATCTCTCCACGCTGGTGAAGCGCATCCGCGCGCAGCGCCCCGGCGCGCTGCTGCTGGACGGCGGCGACTCCTGGCAGGGCTCCGGCGCCGCGCTGTGGACCAAGGGGCAGGACATGATCGACGCCCAGCTCGCGCTCGGCGTCGACATCATGACCCTGCACTGGGAAAGCACCTACGGCCAGGACCGCGTGCTCGAAGTTTCGAAGAAGGACTTCGCCGGCAAGATCGAGATCGTCGCGCAGAACATCAAGACCGCCGACTTCGGCGATCCCGTGTTCAAGCCCTATGTCATCCGCAACGTCAACGGCGTGAAGGTCGCCGTCATCGGCCAGGCCTTCCCCTATACGCTGATCGCGCACCCCCGTTACATCGCGCCCGACTGGACCTTCGGGATCCAGGAACAGAACATGCAGAAGACCGTGGACGCGGCGCGCGGCGAAGGAGCCCAGGTCGTCGTCGTCCTCTCGCACAACGGCATGGACGTCGATCTCAAGATGGCCTCGCGCGTCACCGGCGTGGACGCGATCTTCGGCGGACATACGCATGACGGCATGCCGCGCCCGACCATCGTCGCCAATCCCGGCGGCAAGACAATCGTCATGAACGGCGGCTCCAACAGCAAGTTTCTCGGCGTGCTCGATCTCGACGTGAAGAACGGCAAGATCGCGGACTTCCGCTACAAACTGCTGCCGGTCTTCGCCAATCTCCTCCCCGCCGACGCGGCGATGCAGGCGCTCATCCAGAAGTCGCGCGCGCCTTACGAGTCCAAGCTGAACGAAAAGCTTGTCGTCAGCGAGGGGCTGCTCTACCGCCGTGGCAATTTCAACGGCAGCTTCGATCAGCTCATCCTCGATGCGCTGATGCAGGAGAAGAATGCGGAAATCGCCCTGTCGCCGGGGTTCCGCTGGGGCACGACGATCATGCCGGGCGAGGCGATCGCCATGGAGAACCTGCTCGACCAGACCGCGATCGTCTATCCCTATGTGACGCTCACCGAGATGACCGGCGCGCAGATCAAGGGCGTGCTCGAGGACGTCTGCGACAATCTCTTCAATCCCGATCCCTATTATCAGCAGGGCGGCGACATGGTCCGCGTCGGCGGCATGTCCTATTCCTGCGACCCGACCGCCGAAGCCGCGCGCGACGCGGGCGGCGAGCCGATCTGGGATCTGGTCGCGCGCAACCTGCGCGCCAGGAAGACGCTCAAGCCGCCGGTGCTAAACGTGCCGACGCTCAAGAATGTCGACGGCAATCCCGGCATGGCCGTCTGACGCGGCACGACAGGAGGAAAACATGAACGCACTACGCCACGCCCTGCAGCGGATCGCGCTCGGGCTTCTCCTGCTCGTCGGCGCGACGCCGGCCTTCGCCGGCGACAAGGTCGTCTATCACATCGACAATGCGGCGGAGCAGGCGCTCAAGGGCCTGCGCAACATCCGCAATCATCTCGACGTCGCGCCCGACACCAAGATCGTCGTCGTCACCCACGCCGACGGCATCGACTTCCTGTTCGACGGCGCCAAGGATCCGAAGAGCGGAACCGAATATGCGCCGCTGATTTCCGCCCTCAAGGCCAAGGGCGTGACCTTCGAGGTCTGCGAGATCACCATGAAGCGTCGCAATATCGGCAAGGACAAGTTCGTGATGGAGGCCGACTTCACGCCGTCGGGCGTCGTGCGCCTCGGCGAACTCCAGTTCCGCGAACATTACGCCTACATCAAGCCCTGATGATCGATTGGCTGATCGATATGCTCGGGGACCAGTGGGTCCTCGCCCTCGGCGGCTTGGTCGTCGGCATATTGTTCGGCGCTTTCGCGCAATATTCGCGCTTCTGCCTGCGCGCGGCGACGCTCGAGATCGCGCATGGCGTGGGCGGCGAGCGCATGTCAATCTGGCTCTTCACCTTCTCGACCGCGCTCATCGTCACGCAGGCGCTCATCCTGCTCGGCCTCTTCGACACGGGCGCCGTGCGCCAGCTCAACAACACCGGCAGCCTGTCGGGCGCGATCATCGGCGGCCTGATGTTCGGTTGCGGCATGACGCTCACGCGCGCCTGCGCCAGCCGCATGCTGGTGCTGTCGGCGACCGGCAATCTGCGCGCGCTGCTGTCCGGCCTCGTCTTCGCCGTCGTCGCGCAGATGTCGCGCGACGGCCTGCTGTCGCCCGCGCGCGCGGCGATCAACGGCTGGTGGACGATCGACAGTTCGGCGCGCGACCTGCTCGCCATGTTCCGCATCGGCAACAAGGGCGGCCTCGTCTTCGCCGCGCTCTGGCTGATTGCGGGCGTCGTCATCGCCGTGAGGTCGCGGACGCGGCTCGCCTACGCCGTTGCGGCCGTCGGCGTCGGCCTCGCGGTCGGCGCGGCCTGGTGGTTCAATTTCCACATGGCCTCCGTGTCCTTCGAGATGGCGCCGGTCCATGCGATCAGCTTCACCTCGCCGTCCGCCGACATGCTGATGTATGTGCTCGCGCCGCCGGGCTCGAAAGTGACGTTCGATCTCGGTCTCATTCCCGGCGTCTTCATCGGCGCCTTCATGTCCGGCGCGCTCAACGGCGATCTCAGGCTCGAGGGCTTCCACGACGGCTCGACCATGCGGCGCTACATCGCCGGCGGCTGCCTCATGGGCTTCGGCGGCGTGCTGGCCGGCGGCTGCGCGGTCGGCGCGGGCGTCTCCGGCGCCTCGGTCTTCGCGCTGACCTCCTGGATCGTGCTGTGGTCGATGTGGATCGGCGCCGTCGTCACGGATCGGCTCGTCGACCGCCCGAGGGAGAAGCCCGCCTATGCGATTGCGTGATCTCGCGCGCGGCGTCGCGCTCCTGCCGCTCCTGGCGTCGCCGGTCCTCGGCGAGGACGCCGCCGCGATCGAGGAAGGCCGCGCGCTCCTGAAGGAGCATAATTGCAACGGCAATTGCCACCAGAGCCATGCTGACGACAACGAGGCGCTGAGCCTCTACACGCGCGAGGACCGCAAGGCGCGCGACCGCGCCGCGCTCGACCGCTACGTGCGGGCCTGCGTGGCGAGCGTCGGCGCGATGGCCTTTCCCGACGACATCGCAAAAATGTCGTCGGCGCTCAACGCCGATTTCTACAAATACAAATAGGACAGTCGAGGCGCACATGGCGATCACACGGCGAGGCGTTCTGGCGGGAGCGGCTGCGGCCGGCGGCCTGCCGCTCACGCAATACAATCTCTGCATGCCGGCCCTGGCGGGCGACGACGACGTCATCCTCGGGCCGCCGGTCAAGGACCAGCCGATCCGGAAGCTGAGCGAGCACGTCTACATGGTCGAGGCGCCCGACGGATTTCCGACGCCGGAAAACCAGGGCCTGATGTCGAACATCGTCTTCATCGTCGGCAAGGAGGGCGTCGTCGTCATCGACAGCGGCGCCTCGCTGCAGATCGCGCGGATGAGCATCCGCCAGTTGCAGACGGTCACGAAGGCGCCCGTCGTCGGCGTGTTCAACACGCATTATCACGGCGATCACTGGCTCGGGAATCACGGCTTCGTCGAGGCCTACGGCGCGTCGATCCCGATCTACGCCATGGCCGGCACGCGCACGGCGATCGAGGGCGGCACGGGAACCTCGTGGCGCGACGCCATGCTCAAGTGGACGAACCAGGCGAGCTCCGGCACGCGCATCATTCCGCCCGGCAAGGATATCGACCACGGGTTCACGCTCTCGCTCGGCGGCGCCACGCTGCGAATCCATCACTACGGAACGGCGCATACGCCCTTCGACGTCGCGATCGAAGTGCCCGAAGACCAGGTCATGTGCGTCGGCGACATCATGATGGACCGCCGCATCGCCAACATGGAGGACGGCTCCTATCAGGGCACGCTCGACGCCATCGACGCGTTGATCAGGAACAGCAAGACGGCCGCCTGGGTTCCCGGCCATGGCGACGCCGGCGCGAAGGTTCTCGACTGGCAGCGCTCGCTGTTCCAGGGCATTTACGAGGCCTGCACGAAAGCGGTGAAGCAGGGCGTTCCGCTCGAAGGCGCGCTGGCGGTGGCGATGAAGGATCCGCGCGTGGCGGACAAGGCGGCCGAGACCAAGGGCTGGGCCAGCAATATCGGCAAATATGTCAGCATCGCCTATCTCGAGGCCGAGCAGGCGCAGTTCTGAACGCGCGCTTGGCGCGGGGCGCGCCGCCATATTATTCTCCCGGCGATACAACAGCCGGAATACGCATGCCGCCCGACCCGACGACGACCCGCGAGCAGGCGGAATGCTGAACGGCCTTCCCGCCGATCTCTGGCGCGTCATCGGCCTCACGCTCGAACTGGCGACGCTGACGACGCTCATTCTTCTCGTCGTCGCGACGCCGCTCGCATGGTGGCTCGCGCGCTCGCATGCGCGCTGGAAGGAAGCGGTCGCCGCTTTCGTCTCGCTGCCCATCGTGCTGCCGCCGACCGTGCTCGGCTTCTATCTGCTGGTCGCGCTCGGCCCGCAGGGGCCAGGCGGCGCGCTGGCGGAATTGTGGGGCGCGCGCACGCTCGCTTTCACCTTCGGCGGCCTCGTCATCGGCTCCATCGTCTACTCGCTGCCCTTCGTCGTGCAGCCCGTGCGCAACGCCTTCGCGGCCATGGGCGACCGGCCGCTCGAGGTCGCGGCCACGCTGCGCGCCTCGCCCTGGCGCGCCTTCTGGACTGTGGCCCTGCCGATGGCGAGCCCGGGGCTCCTCACCGGCGCCATTCTCGGCTTCGCGCATACGATCGGGGAGTTCGGCGTCGTGCTGATGATCGGCGGCAATATTCCCGGCCGCACGCGCGTGCTCTCGACCGCGATCTTCGACTACGTCGAGAATTCGCAATGGCGCGAGGCCAACATTCTGGCCGGCGGCATGGTCGTCTTCGCCTTCGCCGTCGTCCTGGCGATGATCCTGATCGAGAAGCGCGTCGCCGGAGCGCGCGCCTGATGACGGCAGGGCTTCAGGCGCGCTTTCGCGGGCGCATCGGCGCCTTTATGCTCGACGCCGATTTCGGCGCGCCGGCGCGCGGCGTCACGGCTTTGTTCGGGCCGTCCGGCTGCGGCAAGACCAGCGTGCTGCGCTGCCTCGCGGGCCTCACGCACATCGCCGAGGGCCATTGCGTCATCGACGGCGACGTATGGCAGGACAGCGCGCGTTTCACGCCGCCGCATCGCCGCGCCATCGGCTATGTCTTCCAGGAGGCGAGCCTGTTTCCGCACATGTCCGTGCGGCGCAATCTCCTGTACGGCGCGCCGCGCGAAGCGCCGTCGCAGGCGATCGGCTATGACGAGGTGATCGATCTCTTCGGCCTCGCGCGACTGCTCGACCGCTCGCCGCGCCACCTGTCGGGCGGCGAACGCCAGCGCGTCGCGCTCGGCCGCGCGCTGCTCAGCCAGCCGCGCCTGCTGCTGATGGACGAGCCGCTGTCGGCGCTCGACGCCAGCGCCAAGGACGAGATCCTGCCCTATCTCGAACGGCTGCATGCGCGGCTCGCGCTGCCCGTCGTCTATGTCACGCACGACATGCGCGAGGTCGAGCGCCTCG
>DAIRCS010000139.1:0-10106 GCA_036796555.1 Rhodoblastus sp.
CTGCCGTTCGCGGAAGCCGAGTTCGGCGCGATCGGGCTGGAGACCATGCTGGCGGCCGGCCTGCGGCTCGTGCACGCCGGCGACATCAGCCTGCCGCGCCTGCTGCGCGCCATGTCGTCGCGGCCGGCTGAAATCCTGAGACTGCCGCAGGGACGTCTCGCCGCCGGCGCGCCGGCCGACGTCATCCGTTTCGATCCGGACGAGCCCTTCGTCGTCGACCCCGAAAAGCTGCATTCCAGGTGCGGCAATACGCCCTTCGACGAGGCGCGCATGCAGGGCCGCGTGAAGATGACGCTGGTTGCCGGCGCCGTCGCCTACGAATAGGCTCCGCCTGCAATCACACGTCGGGCGTCCATGAACCTTACCTTTCTCACCGAGATCGCCGGCGCCACGCTGATCATCGCGTTCGTGTTCGGCTATCTCTGCGGTTCGATCCCGTTCGGCCTCGTGCTGACGAAATTGTTCGGCACGGCCGACTTGCGTTCGATCGGCTCGGGCAATATCGGCGCGACCAACGTGCTGCGCACGGGCCGCAAGGATCTTGCCGCGGCGACCGTGCTGCTGGACGCGCTCAAAGGCACATTCCCCGTATTGATCGCCGCGAAATTCGGACCGAGCGTCGCGCTGGCGGCGGGTTTCGGCGCCTTTCTCGGTCATCTTTATCCGGTGTGGCTGAAATTTCGCGGCGGCAAGGCCGTCGCCACGTTTCTTGGCGTCACGCTCGGTTTCGACTGGCGCGCGGCTTTGGCGTTCGCGGTCGTTTGGCTGACAGTCGCGTTTGCCTCGCGCTACTCCTCGCTTGCGGGACTATCGGCCAGCCTGGCGACGGGACTTGCGTTCTATTTCCTCGGCGCTCCCGGGCCATTCGGCCTGAGCGTCCTCATGACGGTTCTGATTTTCTGGAAGCACCGCGAAAACATCCGGCGCCTGCGCGCGGGAACCGAGAGCAAGATCGGGCAGAAGGGATGAGCGTGCGGCTGACCGATGCGCAGAGGCTCGACTGGCTGCAGTTGATCCGGTGCGACAATGTCGGGCCGCGCACCTTCCGCGCTCTCGTCAACAGGTTCGGCGGCGCGGGCGCGGCGCTGGAGGCGCTGCCCGATCTGCTGCGCAAGGCCAGGGGCGAGCGCGCGATCCGCATCTTTTCGCGCGACGAGGCCGAGCGGGAGATCGCCGCCGCGACGAAGGCAGGCGTGCGCTATGTGGCGCTCGGCGAAGCCGATTATCCGGCGACGCTGCGTTCCATCGATTCCCCGCCGCCGCTGATCGCCGTGCGCGGACGCGTGGAGGCGTTGAGCCGGCCGGCCGTCGCCGTCGTCGGATCGCGCAATGCGTCCGCCGCCGGCCTCGCGATGGCCGAACGGCTCGCGCGCGCGTTGGCGAAAGAGGGGATCGTCGTCGTCTCCGGCCTCGCGCGCGGCATCGACGCCGCCGCGCATCGGGCGAGCCTTTCGGGCGGCACGATCGCCGCGCTTGCGGGCGGGCAGGCGCGGCTCTACCCGGCCGAGCACGGCGAACTCGCACAGGCGATCTGCGAAAGCGGCGCGGTCATTTCCGAGATGCCGCACGAATGGGAGCCGCGCGGCCGCGATTTTCCGCGCCGCAACCGGCTCGTGTCGGGCCTTGCGCTGGCCACCGTCGTGGTCGAGGCGGCGCGCCGCTCGGGCTCGCTCATCACCGCGCGTTTCGCGGGCGAGCAGGGTCGCGAGGTCTTCGCCGTGCCGGGCTCGCCGCTCGATCCGCGCGCCGAGGGCGCGAACGATCTCCTGCGCTCCGGCGCGACGCTCTGCACGCGCGCGGAAGACATTCTCGAAACCATCGCGCCGATGATCGAAGGCGGCGCGCCGCGTCCGGACCTGTTCGGCGAGGAGCCGGGACTCGCGCGAACCGAGCCCCTGTGGGACGAGAGCGATCTGTTCGACCTCCGCGCGGGCGCGCCGCCACATACGCTGCCCGATCACGAAATGAACGAGCCGCGCGAAAAATTCGAGCATGCGCAAGCGCCGGCGTCCAACGCCGACGCGGCGCTCGACCGCGTCAGCGCGCTGCTTGGTCCCTCGCCGATCGGCGTCGACGACCTGATGCGCGCCGCCGAATTGCCGGCGCAGGCCGTGCATACGGCCTTGCTGGAACTGGAAATGGACGGCCGCCTCGCGCGCCACGGCGGCAATCGCGTGTCGCTGGCGCTGCGCGACGAGGAGGCGGCGCAGCCGGGGCGTGAAACGGAATTGTCGAAGTGAACCGGACCGCGAGCCTTCAGGCTCGCATTCATTCGCGAAACCGGGGCGAGCCTGAAGGCTCGCGATCCGATGCCTCTTCCGCCCGCCCTCGAGTCGCCTGCCCCGCCTGTCCGGCGTCAGAGCCCGCCCGCCGGCGTCCGATGCAATTGCATCTCCGCCTCCACGCGCGCCATGTTGAGAAAATAGGTCAGCATCGGCATGCGCGCGGCGCCGGCCATGGCGGCGAGTTCGCCGGTCATTTCGGAGATGTAGCGCAACCTGTCCTCGCGCTCGCCTTCGCGCGGCGTGGCAAGGTCGATACTGCGCGGCGACGCGACCTCGAGCTTTCGGCGACTCATGAAATTCCCCAAATCAATAACGCAACTATCAGTTGCTTAGTTATTAATTGCAACCTGTAAACGACGCCCGTCAATTCGCGGAGAGAATCGCGCGCAGCCGATCCAGCGCGCCTTGCAGGATATAGGCGGCGGCCATGCGGTCGACGACTTCGGCGCGCTTGGCGCGCGAGACGTCCTGCGCGATCAGCTCGCGCGTGACGGCGGCGGTCGACATGCGCTCGTCCCAATAGACGAAGGGGATCGGCGTCTTGGGCGCCATTGCGCGGACAAAGGCGCGGGTCGCCTGCGCGCGCGGTCCTTCCGTGCCGTCCATGTTGAGCGGCAGGCCGATGACGAAGGCCGCGACCTCGTATTTCGCGGCGAGTTTCAGCATGGCTTCGACATCGAGCGTGAATTTTCTTCGGGCGATGGTCTCGAGCGGGGAGGCGAGGCGGCGCTCCACATCCGAGAGCGCGAGGCCGATCGTCTTCGTGCCGAGGTCGACGCCCATCAGCCGGTCGAAGCGTTTGAGGCGCGCGGGGACGGCGGCGAGGTCGAGGACATTGGCCTCGACCTTGGGCGGCTTCGGGTTCGGCGCGGCTTTGCCGGTTTCCTGCGTCATTCAACGGCTGTCGCGCGTCCGGGCGGCGTAGTCAAATGCGCAGCATGCGATTAACGCGCGTTGCGGCAGGACCGGCTATGCTCGACACGATGACACAAGGAACGGACACGCCAGCGCGCACGAGCTTCTGGACGATCGCGGGCCTCGCCTGCGCGCTCTTCGGTCCGCTGCTCATGACGACCGCGCCGATGCAGCGGCTCTATGTGATGGCGGGCTCGGGCGCGGTCTCCGTCTTCGTCGCGCAATCGACCATGTGGCTCGTGCTCGCCGCCGCGCTTGCCTGCCATGTCTATGGCGACCGGCTGCCGCTGTCGGCGGTCGGCCTCGTCCGGCCGCGGATCGGCTCGATCCTGTTCGGGCTCGCGGTCGGCGCTTCCGTCTATATCGGCCTCTACGCCATCGCCTTCGTGCTGTGGAAGAACGGGCTGTTCGACGCCAAGACGCCGGCGACCCAGATTTTGCAATGGCCGCTGTGGCTGCGACTGTTCATGCTGGTTACCGCCGGCGTCGTGGAAGAAGCCTTGTTTCGCGGCTTCGCCATCGAGCGGCTGACGGCGCTGACCGGCAGGCGCTGGCTCGCCGCGCTGCTGGCGCTCGCCGCTTTCGTCGCCGCGCATCTGCCGTTCTGGGGTCTCGGCGCGGTCGCGACGCCGATCGTCGGCGGCGGCTTCTTCACGCTCGTCTATCTGTGGCGGCGCGACCTCGTCGCCTGCATGGTGGCGCATCTGGCGGTCGATTCGGTCGGCCTGCTGCTCGCGCCGGCGCTGGGGATCGCCGCGGCGAACTGAAGCGAGAGGAACTGATGGGGACGAAGCTCGCGCCTTACGAGAAGTTTTCCTTCTCGGCCTGCGGCTTCACGCACGATGTCTACAGGCGCGGGCAGGGGCCGGCGGTCGTGATCATCCACGAAATTCCCGGACTGCATCCGCTCGTCGTCCGCTTCGCCGACCGCGTGATGGACGCCGGCATGACCGTCTACCTGCCGAGCCTGTTCGGCGAGCCCGAGCGGCCGGTGACGCCCGGCTATGCGTTCAGGTCGCTCGCGCGGGCGACCTTCTGCATGCGGCGCGAATTCTCGGTCTGGTCGACGGATCGCTCCAGTCCGATCGTCGACTGGCTGCGCGCGCTGGCGAGACGCGTGCACGAGGAGTGCGGCGGGCCGGGCGTCGGCGCGCTCGGCATGTGCCTGACCGGCGGTTTCGCGCTGGCGATGATGACGGAGCCGTCGGTGATCGCGCCCGTGCTGTCGCAGCCCTCGCTGCCCTACACGCTGACGGCGGCGCGGCGACGGGCGATCGACGCCTCGCCGCAGGAGATTGCGTGCGCGCGAGATCGGTTCAGGGACGAGGGGCTGTCGATGATAGGCCTGCGCTTCAAGGGCGACCCGCATGTCGGCGATGCGCGCTTCGCGCGCTACCGGCGCGAATTCGGCGCGGCCTTCGAAGCGATCGAGATCGACGACATGGCGACCAATCCCGAGGCGACGACCTATCCGCATTCCGTCCTGACCGTGCATCTCGACGATTCCGATCCGCAAGGACCGACGCGCCAGGCCGAGGCGCGGGTGATCGCGTTTTTTCGCCAGCGGCTGCAGGCGGATTGAGGGCGCGTTTGCGCTGCAAAAGCCCCGGATGCTATAGGGCGGCGCTGCATTTTTGTTTGCGGAAGTCTTTTGCGAAGTCGGGCAGGCCCGACTTCAAAAGCCCGCCAGTCCGGAGCCCTCATGTCCGTCGATCAGGCCACCGTCCGCCGCATCGCGCATCTCGCGCGCGTTGCGGTCGAGGACAAGGAAGTCGAGCATCTGCAAGGCGAGATCAACGCCATCCTCTCCTTCGTCGAGGCGCTCGGCGCGGTCGATGTCGAAGGCGTGGAGCCGATGACCTCGGTGCTGCCCATGCACCTGCGCATGCGGCAGGACGAAGTGACGGACGGGTTCATCGCCGCCGACGTGGTGGCGAACGCGCCGGAGCGTGAGGACGATTTCTTCGTCGTGCCGAAGGTGGTGGAGTAAGCCATGAGCGATCTGACCCGCCTTTCGCTCGCCGCCGCCCGCGACGGCCTCAAGTCGAAGCAATTCACCGCGACCGAACTCACGCAGGCGCATGTCGACGCCGTCGCGAAGGCGCGCGCGCTCAACGCTTATCTGAAGGAGACGCCGGAGAAGGCGCTCGCCGCCGCCGCCGAGAGCGACGCGCGGCTCGCGAAGGGCGAGGCGCGGCCGCTCGAAGGCCTGCCGCTCGGCGTCAAGGATCTCTATTGCACCAACGGCGTCGAGACGACGGCGGCGAGCCGCATCCTCGAAGGCTTCAAGCCGCATTACGAATCCACCGTCACCAGCCAGCTCTGGCGCGACGGCGCCGTCATGCTCGGCAAGCTCAATCTCGATGAATTCGCCATGGGCTCGTCGAACGAGACGAGCGCCTACGGTCCGGTCGTGTCGCCGTGGCGTCGCAAGGATAGCGACGCGAAGATCGTGCCCGGCGGTTCGTCCGGCGGATCGGCGGCCGCCGTCGCCGCGCATCTCTGTCTCGCCGCCACCGCGACCGACACGGGCGGCTCGATCCGCCAGCCCGCCGCCTTCACCGGCACGGTGGGCGTCAAGCCGACCTATGGCCGCTGCTCGCGCTGGGGCATCGTCGCCTTCGCTTCGTCGCTCGACCAGGCCGGCCCGATTGCGCGCGACGTGCGCGACGCCGCGATCATGCTGCGCTCGATGGCGGGCTTCGATCCGAAGGATTCCACCTCCGTCGATCGCCCCGTGCCCGATTACGAGGCGTCCGTCGGCGCGTCCGTGAAAGGCAAGAAGATCGGCATACCCAAGGAATATCGGCTCGACGGCATGTCGGCCGAGATCGACGCGCTGTGGATGAAGGGCGTCGAATGGCTGAAGGCTGCGGGCGCGGAGATCGTCGACATCTCGCTGCCGCACACGCACCACGCGCTGCCTGCTTATTATATCGTCGCGCCGGCCGAAGCGTCGTCGAACCTCGCGCGCTACGACGGCGTGCGCTACGGCCTGCGCAAGCCCGGCAAGGATATTGTCGGCATGTATGAGAACACACGCGCGGCGGGCTTCGGCGCCGAAGTGCGGCGGCGCATCATGATCGGCGCCTATGTGCTCTCGGCCGGCTATTACGACGCCTATTACGTGCGCGCGCAAAAGATCCGCACGCTGATCCGGCGCGATTTCGAGGCGGCGTTCCATGCGGGCGTCGACGCCATCCTCACGCCCGCCACGCCCTCGACCGCCTTCGCCATCGGCGAGAAGGGGTCAGCCGATCCGGTCGAAATGTATCTCAACGACGTCTTCACGGTGACGGTGAACATGGCGGGCCTGCCGGGCCTCGTCGTTCCCGGCGGCCTCGCCTCGGACGGCCTGCCGCTCGGCCTGCAATTGATCGGCCGCCCGTTCGAGGAGGAGACATTGTTCTCGCTGGGCGCCGCGATCGAGCAGGCCGCGCCTGACATCGACCTGCCGCAGGCCTGGTGGGCGTGATGGAATTCTCGAGGGCCGTGCTCGCTGCCTGCGCCGCGGTTCTCGGGTTCATCTTCTACGCCATCGCGCTGCTGCTCGTTCTGCTCGCGATCGCCAATCATCTGCGCGCCGACGGGGCAGGCGCGCCGTTGGCGACGACGCTGGCGCTGGCTCTGGGCGCGCTCGTCGTCGGCGTCGCCTGCCGCTTTATCGCGCGCAGGATCGCCTGAGCTTCTTCGCCCATTGCGCCGGCTTCTCGCGCATGAGCGCGTCGGCGCGTTCGAGCGCGCGGGCGACGAGGCGCGCGCGTCGCGTCGCGCTCGCCTTTTCGAGGCAGTCGACGGCGGCGCGCTCCGCCTCGTCCGCGCCGCGCTCCGCCATATAGGCGCGCAGATCGTCGAGATCGCTGATCTCGCCGAGATGCTTGCGCAGCCGATCGGCTGCACGGCCTGCGTCTTTCAAGCCGGGCGCGAAGCGCGCGAGGAAATCCGCCTCGTATTCGAACTCGACGACGGCCGAGCGCCAGTGATGCAGCGCCTCGCCTTCGCCGCCGCGCGCGCTTCTGGCGCGCCTGCGCATGCGGCGATAGGTCGAGGCCGCCGCGCCGACGATCTCGTCGAGGCCGTCCTTCGTTTCGCACAGGCTCCAGTCGCGGATGAGCGCGTCGATCTCCCGGCGCAACGCCGCGATATCAGGGCGCGCGTCGCCGCCGGGGGCGTCCTGCCGCGCGAGGCGGTCGAGCGTGTCGTGGACGTCGCCGAGCCGGGGTTTTAGCGCAGCGAGCGTCGCCGCGCGCACTTCCGCATTGCGCGCCTCGCCGAGCGCGCGGCGCGTCCGGTCGACGGTCTTGCGCGTATTGACGGCGAGCGCCGCCAGATCCGGCGGGGCGAGCCGCGCGAGCGCCCGCGCGCGTTTGGCGGCGCGGCGCGCCAGGTGCACGTCGCTCGCGTTGATCGCATCGGTGGACAAACGGGTCTCGATCTCGCGCAAGGCGCTCAGGATCGCCTGCCGCAGGGCGTCGCCGGCCGAATGGGCAGGGTCTTGGGTAAGGTCTTGGCTCATTCACGCTACGCGCGCGCCGTGCGGCGCGGAAGACAGGAGAGGCCGACATGAAACTGTCACAGTCAAGGGCGCCTCGGCCGCACGCGGCAAATCATGGATTTTCAAGCAGTTCCGCTGGCCGCGGCGGCGGCATCCCTCTTTCGGCGTCGTCGCGCGCGGTGTCGCTTTCCGCCGAAAGGCGCTAAAAGACCGGCCAATCACCTCATCCACGCAACGGGGACGCGATGAACGCGCAGGCCAAACCTTCCAAGCTGATCAAGGGCGCCACCGGCGACTGGGAAATCGTCGTCGGCATGGAAATTCACGCGCAGGTGACGTCCAAGTCGAAGCTGTTCTCCGGCGCCTCGACCGAGTTCGGCGGCGAACCCAATTCGCATGTCTCGCTCGTCGACGCCGCCATGCCGGGCATGCTGCCCGTCATCAACGAGGAATGCGTGAAGCAGGCGGTGCGCACCGGGCTCGGCCTGAAGGCGCAGATCAACCATCGCTCGGTGTTCGACCGGAAGAACTATTTCTATCCCGACCTGCCGCAGGGCTATCAGATCTCGCAGTACAAGAACCCGATCGTCGGCGAAGGCGAGGTCGTCGTCGACGTCTCGCCGACCGAGCAGATCAAGGTCGGCATAGAGCGGCTGCATCTCGAACAGGACGCCGGCAAGTCGCTGCACGACCAGTCGCCGGATTCGAGCTTCGTCGATCTCAACCGCTCGGGTGTGGCGCTGATGGAGATCGTGTCGAAGCCCGACATCCGGTCGGCGGAGGAGGCGCGCGCCTACGTGACGAAGCTGCGCACGATCCTGCGCTACCTCGGCACCTGCGACGGCAATATGGAGCAGGGCTCCTTGCGCGCCGACGTGAACGTTTCCGTGCGCCGGCCCGGCGCGCCCTTCGGCACGCGCTGCGAGATCAAGAACGTGAACTCGATCCGCTTCATCGGCCAGGCGGTCGACGTCGAGGCGCGGCGACAGATCGGCATTCTCGAGGATGGCGGCTCGATCGACCAGGAGACGCGCCTGTTCGATCCCGGCCGCGGCGAGACGCGCGCCATGCGCTCGAAGGAAGAGGCGCACGACTATCGCTACTTCCCCGATCCCGACCTGCTGCCGCTCGAATTCGACCAGGCCTTCGTCGACGAACTCGCCGCCGCGCTGCCGGAACTGCCGGACGCGAAGAAGGCGCGCTTCATGAGCGCTTACGGCTTGCCGTCCTACGACGCGGGCGTGCTCGTCGCCGACCGCGACGTGGCGGATTACTACGAGGCCTGCGTGACGGCGGGCGGCAAGACGCGCGACGCGAAGGTCGTCGCCAATTGGGTGACGGGCGACATCGCCGCGCTCGCCAATGCGTCGGGCCTCAGCGTCGCGCAGACCCATGTCCCGCCCGCGCATGTCGCCGAGCTCGTCGACCTGATCGGAGAGAACGTCATCTCCGGCAAGATCGCCAAGGACGTTCTCGCCCTGATGTTCGGCGAGGAGCGGGAGGCGGGCCCGCGCGCGATCGTCGAGCGCCGCGGACTGAAGCAGGTGACCGACACCGGCGCGATCGAGAAGGCGATCGACGTGATCATCGCCGCCAATCCCGACAAGGTCGAACAGGCGAAGGCGAAGCCCACCATGCTCGGCTGGTTCGTCGGCCAGGTGATGAAGTCGACCGGCGGCAAGGCCAATCCGCAGACGGTGAACGAGCTGCTGAAGAGCAAACTCGGCATCTGACGACATCGTCTTCGCGCGAATCGTGTTGAGACGATTCGACCGATTCGCGCGATTCGATCCTTCGACGACGCATTTTGATGACGCGCGAAGGATAAAAATCGAACTTCGCACAAAAAAATTTTCGCCTCTGCCGACGCGTCCGTCGGCATGCGCTCTTGCGTGTGACGCGCGACGATGGAAGCGCGCGCCGCGCGTCTCCCGCTCGTTGCGTTTCGATCGACCGGGCGCGTGCGGCGCACACGACGCCGACGCCTCGCCGACGATGCGCGCGCTTGCGCGAGCGGCCTTGCGCGATCATCTCGAATCCTTAGAGAAACAAAGGAAAATCGAGTAATCGATTTTACGTCTTGCGCGCTTTGAACTTCACGCGCGGCGATGTTGCGAAGAGATAAAACGAAGAGCGCGCGCGGTCGCAAAGCGCTTTGGAGCAATGCCTTGCGCGTCGTCCGTCGAACGCGTTTCGAGGCTTTGCGAAAGACATGTCGAGCCGAGTCTTCGCGTGCTTCGCATGTGGTTCGAACGCCGTTTGCGCGCTGTTTGCTTGCGTCTCAGCGCAACGCCTCTTGCACGAGTAGTTAACCACGCTACGCTAATCAGGCCTCTTGCCGGCTCGCGAATTCACGCCGGCGAACTCGATAAGGGGACACAAGATGGCGAAAGCAACCACGAAGCGTAAGC
>DAIRCS010000140.1:0-4809 GCA_036796555.1 Rhodoblastus sp.
CGCTCGGCGAGAGCCTGCGCGTCGCGCTCGATCACCCGCTGAAGCGATAGGAGCGGAGATGAATCCGGAGACTGCCTTCGCCGAAATGGTCGCGCAGGGCGACATAGCTCTCGACAAGCTGCGCGAATGCGCGGAACGCACGCCGGACAAGATCTTCATCCACTATGGCGAGGATGGCGTGCGGCTGACCTTCGCCGAATTCGTCGACCGCACTGACCGCTTCGCCGGCGGGTTGCTGGCCTCCGGCGTGAAGGCTGGCCATTCGGTCAGCGTGCTGACGCGCAATTCGCTGGTCAGCGCCATCGCCATGTTCGGCATCTGGCGGGCGAGTTGCCTGTTCGCGCCGATCAATTTCAACTTCAAGGGGCCGCAGCTCTCCTATCAGCTCGCCGACACGAAACCGTCGGCGCTCGTCACCGATCCGTCCTTCCTCGACATTCTCACCGAGATCGGCGCCGAGGCGTGTCCGCCACGGTTGGTGATCCATACGCCGAAGCCGGGCGACCACGACCATACGGGCGCGGCGTTTCCATCCGCGTTCAACAAGGCCGCGCTGCTCGATTTCGCCGCGCTCTGCGCGCACAAGGACAAGGCGCCGCCGATCTCGCCCGGTCCGTTCGATCTCGCCAACATCGTCTACACGTCCGGCACGACCGGCCCGTCCAAGGGCGTGCTGCAGAATTTCCGCTGGATCAACCAATACACGTTCTACCTGCGCGCGTTTGCGAGCGAGACCGACGTCATCTATTGCGACCTGCCGCTCTATCATGTCGGCGGCGCCTTCGCGCTGCTGGTGCGCGCGGTGTGGCGCGGCAATACGGTGGGGCTCTGGGACCGCTTTTCGCCGACGCAATTCTGGGATCGGATCGCCGAGGTCGGCGCCTCCTACGCCATCCTGCTCGACGTGATGACGCCCTGGCTGCTCGGCGCGCCGCCGAGCGACCGGGATCGCGCCAATACGCTGTCGATGGTCCACATGCAGCCGCTGCCGCCGAACCATCACGAAGTGGCGACACGCTTCGGGATCAATTTCGTCACCGCCGGATTCGGCCAGACGGAATCGGGCAATCCCTTCGTCGGCGTGATCGACGAGCTCGGCGCGGAGGAGGGCGTGCCCGAGGAGTTGCGCAAGAGCCACTCGAAGGCGGCGATACGAACGCTCTGCGAAAAACTCGGCGTGCTCGTGGTCGACGGCGCGGCCAAGCTGCCGACGGGCTTCATGGGCCGGCCCTCGCCGCTGCTCGAAGTCGCGATCCTCGACGAGGACGACAACAAATGCCCGCCCGGCGTGGTCGGCCAGCTCGGCATCCGCCCGCGTTTTCCGGGCCTGCTGCTGCAGGAATATTTCCGCAAGCCGGAGGCGACGCTCAAGACCTTCCGCAATCTCTGGTTCCACACCGGCGACGCCTGCGCGGAAATGCCCGACGGCTCCGGCGTCTATCGCTTCGTCGACCGCATGGGCGGCTTTTTCCGCGTGCGCGGCGAGAATGTGTCGTCGTTCGAAGTGGAGGCGCTCATCTCGCGCCACCCCAAGGTGCAGGCGACCGCCGCGCTGCCGATCCCGGCGGCGGAGGGATCGGAAGACGACATCGTCGCCTTCGTGCAGCCGGTCGCGGGCGAGACGCCGAGCGAGGACGAAATCCGCGAGCATGCGCGCGCGGTCATGCCGCGCTACATGATCCCGAAACACATCCGCTTCGTCGAGGCGCTGCCGGTGACGCCGACCAACAAGGTCGAGAAATACAAGCTGAAGCAGCAGATCGCGAAGGAATTGGGGTTGTAGGCCGCTGCGTCGTTCCCTCTCCCGCGAAGCGGGAGAGGGTGGCCCTCGCGTGAGCGAGGGTCGACACGAAGTCGGCTTTTGCCGACTTCGGTCTGGGGTGAGGGACTTGCGATTGCAACGAAGCTCGCGACGGCGGCGCGTCCCTCATCCGTCGTGCTGCGCATGACACCTTCTCCCGCACGCGGGAGAAGGAAGAAGCGGCGCCTTACAACAGCTTGCCCAGCTCCTCCTTCTTCACCTTGCCGGTCGCCGTCATCGGCAATTCGTCGGCGATCCTGATTTCCGGCACTTTGTAGACAGCCATGTTGGCCTTGCACCAGGCGGCGATGTCCTCCGCTGTCGTCGTCGCGCGCGCGGCCTCGTGCACGAGCACGAAGGCGACCGGAACCTGGCCGCGGTCCGCGTCCGGACGGCCGATGACGCCGGAGCCGACGATGGCCGGATGCTGGCCGAGCATGGCCTCGATCTCGGCGGGAAAGACGCTCATGCCCTTGACCTTCAGCATCTCCTTGCGGCGGCCGAGGAAGTGGATGAAGCCTTCGGCGTCGATCAGCCCGATATCGCCGGTGTGCAGCCAGCCGTCGCGCAGGCTTTCGGCCGTCGCCTCGGGCTTGTTCCAGTAGCTCTTGAGGAGCGAGGGCGAGCGAACGCAGAGTTCGCCCTCTTCATCGAGCGGCTTCAGCGCGCCCGTCTCGAAGTCGCAGATCTTGAATTCCGTGCCGGGCACCGGCAGGCCGACGAAGATCGGCTGCGATTTCAGATCGGCGTCGTCGTCCTGCATGCCCGTCGTGAACGTGTCGCAGGTGTGGGTTTCCGTCATGCCCCACGCCGCTTCGACCATGGTCGCGCCGGTGAGCGCGCGCCAGCGTTCGCGATAGGGGATGTTGAGCTTCTTGACGAAAGAGGAGCAACGCACCTGCTCGAGCGAGCGCAGGTCGAATTCGCCGACGCGCGCGTGTTCCATCACCTCCACGGCATTGTCGACAAGCAGGCTCGCAACCGTCACGCGATAGCGCTGCACCGCCGCCATGAAGGCGACCGCATCCCAGCGCGCCAGCAGGACGTAGGTCGCGCCGGCGAAGATGGGGAAGATGACGCCCATGTCCTCGCCGGCGATCCAGAACACCGGATAGAAATTGATCCCGACGTCGCCCGGTTTCAGATCGATGCCGATGTTGCAGGTCGTTGCCGCCGTGTAGACCATGTCGCGCTGCGTATGCACGCAGCCCTTCGGCATGCCGGTCGTGCCGCCGGTGTAGTTGAGGGCCGCGACATCGTCGAGGCCGACATCGACCTGCGGCGGCTTCGACTTGACCGCGGCGAGCGCGGTAAGAAAGTCAATCGCGCCTTCGCATTGGACGGCCGGCGCGTCGAGGCCCGCAGGCAAGGGAATGGTCGGCGCTTGCGGCAGCATGGCGCCCATCGACGTGACGAGGATCGTGTCGATGCCCGTCTTGTCCTTCACGTCCTGCACGAGCGGGAACAGCGTATCGAGCGACACGATCGTCTTTGCGCCCGTGTCGTTCAGCTCGTAGATCAGTTCGTGGCCCTTGAAGAGCGGATTCACCGGCACATGGATCGCGCCGATCTTGAGAATGCCGAAGAAGGCGATGTGAAATTGCGGGCAATTGGCCATGAAGACGGCGACGGCGTCGCCCTTGCGCACGCCATGCTCGTGCAGCCAGGCGGCGAAGGCGTCGGAGAGCCGGTCGAGTTCGCCGAAAGTCACCTCGCGGCCGTAGTAGATCAGCGAAGCCTTGTCCGGCGTGCGCTGCGCCCATTCGCGCAGATAATCGGTCAGCAGGCGCTCCCCGAGCGGATAGACCGGCTGTTGCGGAATGTTCTTCGGCCAATTTCGGCGCCACAGCGCGCGCAGGTTTTCGAGATAGGCGGTTTCGGCTTGCGTTTCCTGGGTCATCGGCCTCTCCGGGCGTTTCCTCTTGCGAAAGTCTAGGCCCACGCATGCGCCAGGTCGACTCGACGCGGTCAAAATCAGGAGGCAAAATCGTCGGACACGATAAAGAGAGAAACGCTTCTGATGTCCCGTCCGCCATTTCGCAAACTGCTGATCGCCAACCGCGGCGAGATCGCCATCCGCATCGCGCGCGCCGCCGCCGCGCTGGGGATCGTCAGCGTCGCTGTTCATTCGCAAGACGATGCGGCCTCTCTGCATGTGCGCAAGGCGGACGAGGCGCACGCTCTGCCGAAATCGGGCGTAGCAGCCTATCTCGACGCTGCGCGGATCGTGGCGCTGGCGCAGGAGACCGGATGCGACGCCATTCATCCCGGCTACGGCTTTCTTGCGGAGAACGCCGGTTTCGCGCGCGCCGTGGCTGCGGCGGGCGTCACGTTCGTGGGGCCTTCGGCAGAAGCGCTCGACCTGTTCGGCGACAAGCTGAAGGCGCGCGAACTCGCGCTGAAGGTCGGCGCACCGGTCATCGACGGCGCGACGGTGCGCAGCGCCGAGGAGGCGCGAGCTTTTTTCGACAAGATCAATGCGCCGATCATGCTGAAAGCGGTTTCCGGCGGCGGCGGGCGCGGCATGCGCGCGGTGCGCCGCGCCGACGAGATCGCGGAGGCCTTCGCCCGTTGCGCATCCGAGGCGCAGAGCGCCTTCGGCGACGGCGCGCTCTATGCGGAGCGCCTGATCGAGTCGGCGCGGCACATCGAAATCCAGATTCTCGGCGACCGGCATGGCGGGCTCGTCAATTTCGGCGAGCGCGAATGCACGATCCAGCGCCGCAACCAGAAGCTGATCGAGGTCGCGCCGAGCCCGTCGCTCACGCCCGCCCTGCGCGAAAAAATCGCGGGCGCGGCGATGACGCTCGCGAAAGCCGCGCATTACGACAATCTCGGAACGTTCGAATTCCTGGTCGACGCGCGCGACACATCGGACAATTCCTATTTCGCCTTCATCGAGGCCAATCCACGCCTGCAGGTCGAGCACACGGTCACGGAGGAAGTCTACGACGTCGATCTCGTGCAGGCGCAGATCCGCGTGGCGGCGGGCGAGAGCCTCGCCGACA
>DAIRCS010000140.1:4819-10097 GCA_036796555.1 Rhodoblastus sp.
CGCTCGCCGATCTCGGACTTGCCGAGCCGCGCGCGCCGCGCGGCTACGCCATCCAGTCGCGCGTCAATCTGGAAACGATGAACGCCACCGGCGACGCTCTGCCTAGCGGCGGCAGGATCGCGGCTTTCGATATCCCCTCCGGCCCCGGCGTGCGCGTCGATACGTTCGGCTATTCCGGTTATCGCACGGGCGCGGCCTTCGATTCCCTTATCGCCAAACTGATCGTGCATGCGCCCTCTTCCGATTTTGGCGCGGCCGTCGCCAAGAGCGTGCGCGCGCTCAGCGAATTCCGGATCGCCGGCGTCGACACCAACATCGCCTTCCTGCAGGCCCTGCTGACGCATCCCGATTTCGCCGCCAATCGCATCGACACGCGCTTCATCGAAATGCGCCTGGCGGACCTGCTCGCCTCCGCCGCGCAGGAGCGGCATCGCTATTATTTCGACGCCGCTTCCGACGACGCGCCGTCGGGACACGCCACGGCCCACGCCGGGCCGGAAGGAACGGTGGCGATTTCCGCGCCGCTGCTCGGCACGATCGTCTCGGTGGATGTCGCGGAGGGCGCGACGGTGCGGCCGGGCCAGCAGATCGCGGTGCTGGAAGCGATGAAGATGGAGCATCTCGTCACCGCGCCCTGCGGCGGAATCGTGCGCGAGATTCGCGGACGCAAGGGCGACACGCTCTACAAGGACGATCCGATCCTGTTCGTGGAGCCGGTCGAAGTCGGCGCCGACGAGCAGACGGCGCAGGAGGCCGTCGATCTCGACGCGATACGTCCCGACCTCGCCGACGTGATCGCGCGCCAGGCCTTCGGCCTCGACGAGAATCGCGCGGAAGCCGTCGCCAAGCGGCGCAAGACCAACCATCGCACGGCGCGCGAGAATATCGCCTCGCTCGTCGACGAGGGCAGCTTCATCGAATACGGCTCGCTCGCCATCGCCGCGCAGGCGGCGCGGCGCACGAAGGACGATCTCATCCGCAATACGCCCGGCGACGGCGTGGTCGCCGGCATGGCGGCCGTCAACGGCGATCTCTTCGACGCGGATCGCGCGCGAACCATGGTCGTCGCCTACGATTACATGGTGCTCGCCGGCACGCAGGGGCAGCGCAACCACAAGAAGCAGGACCGGCTCTTCACCATCGCCGAGCGCCAGCGCATTCCGATCGTGCTGTTCGCGGAAGGCGGCGGCGGGCGGCCAGGCGATACGGAGCGGCTCGGCGTCACCGGCCTCGACGTGCCGACCTTCGCGCAATTCGCGAAACTCAGCGGGCTGGTTCCGCTCGTCGGAATCGTCTCGGGCCGCTGCTTCGCCGGCAACGCCGCGCTGCTCGGCTGCTGCGACGTGGTGATCGCGACGAGGGACACGAGCGTCGGCATGGGCGGGCCGGCGATGATCGAAGGCGGCGGCCTCGGCGTCTATCCGCCCGACGAGGTGGGACCGACGCGCGTGCAATGGCCGAACGGCGTGATCGACGTTCTGGTCGAGGACGAGATCGCGGCCTGCGCGGCGGCGAAGACCTATCTCTCCTATTTCCAGGGGCCGGTCGCGAGCTGGAACGCGCCGGACCAGAGGCTGCTGCGCCGCGCGATTCCGGAGAACCGCCTGCGCGTCTACGAAATCCGCGACATCATCCACGCGCTCGCCGACGAAGGCTCCGTGCTCGAACTGCGCGGCGGTTTTGGCGCGGGCGTCGTCACCGCGTTCATCCGCGTCGAAGGGCGCCCGTTCGGCCTCATCGCCAACAATCCGAAGCACCTCGGCGGCGCGATCGATTCGGACGCCGCCGACAAGGCCGCGCGATTCATGCAGCTCTGCGACGCCTACGACATCCCCATGGTTTCATTGTGCGACACGCCGGGCTTCATGGTGGGGCCCGAGGCGGAGAAGACGGCGCTGGTGCGCCATGTCTGCCGCATGTTCGTGACGGCGGCGTCGCTCGACATTCCCTATTTCACCATCGTGCTGCGCAAGGGCTACGGGCTCGGCGCGCAGGCGATGGCCGGCGGCGGTTTTCACGCGCAGACTTTCACGATTTCCTGGCCGACGGGCGAGTTCGGCGGCATGGGACTCGAAGGCGCCGTGCGGCTCGGCTTCCGCAAGGAACTTGAGGCGGTGGAAGACCTCGCCGAGCGCGAAAAGCTGTTCCAGTCGATGGTGGCCAAGTCCTACGAGGTCGGCAAGGCGACCAACATCGCGTCGGTGCTGGAAATCGACCAGGTGATCGATCCCGTGGAAACGCGGCGCTGGATCATTCGCGGGCTCGACTCGTGCCCTGCCCCGCAGCGGCGCGACACGCGCAAGCGGCCGTTCGTGGACACGTGGTGACAAAGAAAAAGCCCGCGGCGCGAACCGCGGGCTTTCCCTGGAAGCGATCGAGATCGATCAGTGCTTGCCGATATTGTCCGGCAGCTTGCCGCCATTGGCGGCGATCATTTCCATCATTTTCTTGTGCAGCCAGATGTTCATCGAGGCGCTGTCGGACGTGTCGCCGTCGTAGTGCAATTCCTTGGCGAGTTCCTTGCGCGCGGTCAGGCTGGAATCGAGCCCCAGCGCCTTCATCATGTCGACGATCGACACGCGCCAGTTGAGCTCCTGGCCCTGCTTGGCGACGAGGCCGTCGAGGATGGACGCGACATCGACCGAGCCGGCCGGCGCCAAAGGCGCGGACGGAGCGGCGGCGCCGGCGGAAGCGGGTTTCGCCTCTTCCGCAGCGGCCGGGGTGACGCCAAAAATCTTGCTCATAATGGAGCCGAAGAAGCCCATGGATAACTCCTGTTCCGGCGTCGCCGCCCCGATGGTGCAGCGGCAACGCTTCAAGTCATGAAACGCCCGCAAGGGCATCGTTCCAAACGGCCTCCGTCGACCGGGTCCGGAGGCGCGGCAGATGATCGTCGTCACGGCTTTCCGTTGCAAGCGAAAAGTCGCCGGTAAACCGCAGGAGCCATGACTTGCAGTCATGTCCAAGTGCCGAAAGTAACGACCTCTCTCAGAAGGGCAGAACAACACAGGCCAGCATGACTGCGTCTTGGCCATATGACACGCGGCCCGCGCGCGCGCGCAAGGTCGCGACAGCGCGGCCACAATCGAAAACGCCGATTTCGGCAGGCCCGTCGAACGCGGCGGCGTAATCCTGTCTGATCTCTATCTCGGACGGCTCGCGCGCAAGGCCCGTTCCCAGGGCCTTCACATAGGCTTCCTTGGCCGTCCAGATTCGCAGGAAGAATTCGTGCGCGCGTTCCCCCGCCGCCGCGAGCGCCGCGCGTTCGGCAGGATGCAGGACGTTGAGCGGCGCAGCGAAGGGCGCGGCGATCGTCTCGATGTCGACGCCGACGGCGTGGCCGGCCACGGCGGCCGCGACAATGGCGTCGCGCCCGGCCGTGGAAAGCCGGAGGCCGCCGCGTGGCGGCGCGACCAGCGGCGCGCCCTGCGCATCATGCGCGATGACGACGTCGGCTTCCGCACAGTTCACGCGACGCGCGACCAGACGGCGCGCGAGCGCGGCGCGGGCTGGCGAGAGATCGCGCACGGGCTCGTCGAGGCGCGCGACGAGAATATCGGCGCGCCCATGCGGATAATCGAACGACAGGGCGAGCGGCTCGATTGGCGTTCTCCTGCGGCGGGCAGCCATGCCGGTTGCGGGTCTAGCATGCGCGCGCGCGCCGGGCGAAGATCGGGCGATGGAGAATCCCGCGCCAGCGTCCGCATCGCGAACAGAGCCCTACGCCAGCCGCGCCGGCATGTGGCGCGGCATGATCGAATCCCTTCCCTTCCAGCCGGGCGCGCTGATCTTCGGCCTCGCTGTCGGCGCGGCCGCGAGCCAGGCCGGGCTGACGTTCGGGGAAGCGGTCGGCCAGAGCGCCATCGTCTACGCCGGCGCCTCGCAGATGCTGACGCTGCAGATATGGCCCCCGGACTGGACGCTCGGCGCGCTGCTGGCGGCCGTGGGGGTGACGGCGGCGGTCAATGCGCGCTTCATGCTGATGAGCGCGACCTTCCGGCCGTGGATCGAGGGGCTCGACCGGCGCCTCGTCTATTTCAGCCTGCTGTTCCTGACCGACGCCTCCTTCGCCATCGGCGCACGCCATCATGCGGCCGGCGGGCGCGACCACGGCCCGGTCATCGGCGCCGCAATTCCGCTCTATCTCGGCTGGGTGGCGACGACGGCGATCGGCTTTGCGGCCGGCGCGCTGGTGGCGCGGCCCGAACGCTACGGGCTCGACCTCGTGCTGCCGATCGTCTTCGCCACGCTGACCGTGCCGATGGCGCGCCGCGCCAGACGCTTCGCGCCGCTCATCATCGCGGGGCTCGCCGCGATCGTCGTCTCGCTGTTTTCGCCGGGCTGGTTCATCGTCGCCGGCGCGCTGGCGGGCGCGCTCTCGGCCGCGCTGATCGACGAGGCGTGATGCAGTTCCAGATCGGCCCCTGGACGGTCATTTTCGCGACCGCGCTCGTCACGATCCTGCTGCGGCTCGGCGGCTACTGGATCATGGCGCGCGTGCCGATGACCGCGCGCGTGCGGCGCGGGCTCGAGGCGCTGCCTGCCTCGATCTTCATCGCCACCGTGGCGCCGATCGCGCTGAAGGCGGGCGTGGCGGGAACGGCGGCGGTCGCGGCGGCGGCGGCCGTCATGTTTCTGACGCGCCGCGAACTGCCCGCGCTGGCGGCGGGGTTTGCGACGGCGGCGGGATTGCGGGCGCTGGGGATGTAAGGCTGCAGACGCCCTGCAATCGTCGGCGGCGCGTCCTATTTGACGGACGATAGCGCAGCGCGGGGGGAGAGACATGCAAATCGAACGAATCGGCGCGCGTCCTTCGGACGCCGGATCGGCCGATTATTTTACCGGCAAGGTGCGCATCGACCCGCTCATGTCGGCGCCCGCCCCGGCGCGCGTCGCCTGCGCACGCGTGACCTTCGAGCCGGGCGCGCGCACGGCGTGGCACACGCATCCGCTCGGCCAGACGCTGATCGTGACGGATGGCTGCGGTTGGGCGCAGCGCGAGGGCGGCCCGATCGAGGAGATCAGGCCGGGCGACGTCGTCTGGTTCGCGCCGGGCGAAAAGCACTGGCACGGCGCGGCGCCCACGACCGGCATGACGCATATCGCCATCCAGGAGAAGCTGGACGGCAAGGCGGTCGACTGGCTGGAGCACGTGAGCGAGGCGCAGTATCGACGCTGAAGCCTCGGGTCGTCATGCGAGATAATTGCGAAAGTGGACCTACTCCCCTCCCCGCAAGGGCAGGGCTATCGCATTTGGGCGAGGAGGGCGAAGAGGTAG
>DAIRCS010000141.1:0-10006 GCA_036796555.1 Rhodoblastus sp.
CGACCACTTCGCCCGCGCCCTCGTTGCCCGGCGTGTAGGGCAGGGGCGTCGGATAGGCGCCGGTGCGGTAGTAGACGTCGAGAAAGTTCACGCCGATGGCGTGCTGGCGGATCTGGATTTCGCCGGCGCCGGGCGCGGGTATTTCGACATCCTCGTATTTCAGGACTTCCGGCCCGCCGGTCTCGTGAACGCGTATCGCCTTGACCATGTGTTTCCCCATCGCATGCGCTGTTTTCGTACGAATGGGGCGATCATGCTTCGCGTCCTTGCTGCTTGCAACGTGCTTGCCGTCATTGCGAGCGCAGCGAAGCAATCCATCCTCGGGACTCGGCCCAGATTCGTGGATGGATCGCCACGTCGCTTCGCTCCTCGCGATGACGGCAAGGCTCAAAGCCGCGCGAGAACCCGTTCCTTCGCGGTTTCCAAAATCCCGTCCGACAGCGCGCGATCCTGTCGCGCGACGCTGCGGGCGAGCGACAGGGCGCCGACGAGTTCGGCCATGACCGCGCGCGCCGCAAACTGGTCGGCCTGAAGCGCCTGCGCCATCAGGTCGAGATAGGTTCGCAGCCCCTCCGCGTATTTCGCCTGCACCTCGCGGGTTTCGCGCGAGACGTCCGCGCCGAAGGCGACCATCGGGCAGCTCGCCCCGGCCGCGTCGCGCGCGCGCGTCGAGAGATAGCGCTCGACATAGAGACGCATGGCCGCGCGCCGTTCGGCGCCCTTCGGCTTCGCCGCCACCTTGCCGATCGCGCCGAGCGCGCGCTCGAAGGCGAGGCCGCAGGCTTCCGCCTCCAGATCGGCCTTCGAGTCGAAATGATTGTAGAAACCGCCGTGGGTGAGGCCGGCGGCGCCCATCAGCTCCGCCACGCCGACGTTCGAAAAGCCGCGGCGCTGGAACAGGCCGAGCGCGGCGTCGACGACTTTCGCCCGGTTTTCGGCGGCCTTTTCCCTGGTGAGGCGCATCGTTCCTTCCCGCGCTCTCCTGTTTGTGATCGCGCCCCGCTCCTGCGAGCTTGACACAACGATGATGATCATCATCAAATAACGATGACAAGCATCATCATAAGTCCGCGCCTCGCGCGCGGCAAGCCTCCCGGGACCGCCATGCTCGCTTCGACACTCGCCGCCGCGCTTTCCCGCCGCGGCGTGCATTACGGCTGGATCGTCATCGCGACGACCTTCTTTTCCGCGCTGGTGATGGCCGGCGCCGTCGGCCTGCCCGGCGCGTTCATCCTGCCGCTGTCGAAGGAGTTCGGCTGGGACACGGCGCAGATTTCCACCGCCATGGCGGTGCGCTTCGCGCTGTTCGGCCTGATGGGGCCGTTCTCGGCCGCGCTGATCGAGAAGTACGGCCCGCGGCGCGTCATGATCTGCGCGCAGGCGCTGGTCTTTGCGGGGCTGGCCGGCTCGCTGGCGATGACGAGCCTGTGGCAGCTCTTTCTGTTCTGGGGCCTGATGATCGGCTTCGGCACGGGGCTGACCGCGCTGGTGCTGGCGGCCATCATCTCGACGCGCTGGTTCGTCGAGCGGCGCGGGCTGGTCGTGGGCGTCCTCACCGCCGCCACGGCGACGGGCCAACTCGTCTTCCTGCCCTTCGCCTCCCTGCTGATCGAGACATACGGCTGGCGCCTCGCGCTCGTTCCCTCGCTTGTCGCGATCGGGCTCGCCGCGGTCGCGGTGCTGACGCTTCTCGCCGAGCGGCCCTCGGACGTGGGTCTGCGCGCCTACGGCGAGAAGGCCGACGCGCCGCAGGCGGCGCCCGCCGCGCCGGTCGGCAATCCCATCGCGCGCGCCTTTGGGGCGCTTGGCGAGGCCGCGCGCGTTCCGGCCTTCTGGTTGTTGGCGGGGTCGTTCTTCATCTGCGGCTTGTCGACCAACGGCCTCGTCCAGACGCATTTCATTCCGCTGTGCGTCGACTACGGCCTGCAGGCGGTGGCGGCGGCCTCCGTGCTCGCCATGATGGGCGTGTTCGATTTCGTCGGCACGATCGCGTCCGGCTACCTCTCGGACCGCGTCGACTCCCGCAAGCTCCTGTTCTGGTACTACGGCCTGCGCGGCCTCTCGCTGCTGTGGCTGCCGTTCTCGACCTTCACGATCTACGGCCTGTCGATCTTCGCGATCTTCTACGGGCTCGACTGGATCGCCACGGTGCCGCCGACCGTCAAGCTCGCGGGCTCCGTGTTCGGTCGCGAGAAGGCGGGACTCGTCTTCGGCTGGATATTCGCCGCGCACCAGATCGGCGCGGCGCTCGCCGCGCTCGGCGGCGGCCTGTCGAAGACCTATCTGCTCACCTACGCGCCGGCCTTCTGGGTCGCAGGCGCAGCCTGCCTGCTGGCGGCGGCGTTCAGCCTGATGGTTGGTCGTAAGAGCGGCGGAGCGCAGGTCGCGCCGGCGGCGGCGTAGTTGCACCGCCCTCATGCTGAGGAGCCGCGAAGCGGCGTCTCGAAGCATGGCCGCATCCCCATGCTTCGAGACGCGGGCTGCGCCCGCTCCTCAGCATGAAGGTTTCTGATGATAAGGACTCATATGCACGAACCCGCCCGGACCCGCACCGTCCACTGGAACGACCCCAAGGCGCTCGCCGCCATGGCGAAGGCACACGCAGGCCTCGACTTCTTCCGCAAGCTGATGGCGGGCGACGGCTTCGCGCCGCCGATCATGGGGCTCATCGGCCAGACGCTCGAGGAGGTCGACGAGGGCCGCGTCGTCATGAAGCTCGAGGCCGGCGAATGGCTCTACAATCCGATCGGCACGGTGCATGGCGGCGCCATCGCCACGCTGCTCGATTCCGTAATGGGGTGCGCCGTGCATACGACGCTGCCGAAGGGCCGCGCCTACACCTCGCTCGAGATCAAGGTGAATTTCTTACGCGCGGTGACGGTGGAGACGGGCGCGATTTCGGCGGAGGGCAGGGCGGTGCATGTCGGACGCCGGTCGGCGGTCGCGGAAGCCAAAGCGTTCGACGCGTCGGGCAAGATCGTCGCGACGGCGAGCACGACATGCCTCGTGTTCGATTTATGAAATGCATCCGCAGGTGACGGGCGCGCCCGGCAGGGGCTAACATCGCCGGCGATGGCCTCTCTCTACGAACGCTACGTCCTGCCGCATCTCTTGCGCTGCGCCTGCGGCGGACGGCCGATCATGCGCCAGCGCAGGAAGATCGTGCCGCGCGCGACGGGACGGGTGCTGGAGATCGGCGTCGGCGGCGGGCTCAATCTGCCGTTCTACGATCCCGCCCGCGTGGAAAGCGTGACGGGGATCGACCCGTCGGCCGAATTGCGCGCCATGGCCGAGCAGGCGCCGCGCCCGAAGGGGCTTGCCGTCGACATCCTGGAGGCGGCCGGCGAGAACCTGCCGTTCGCGGATCGCTCGTTCGATACGGTGCTGGCGACCTATACGCTGTGCTCGGTCGGGGCGGTCGAGCGCGTGCTGGCCGAAGCGCGGCGCGTATTGAAGCCCGAAGGCGCGTTCCTGTTCTGCGAGCACGGGCTTTCGCCCGACGGCGAGGTCGCGCGCTGGCAACGGCGGCTCGATCCGGTCTGGAAAATCATCGCCGGCAATTGCCACCTGTCGCGGCCGGTGGCGAAGACGATCGCGGCGAACGGTTTTGCCATCGCCGACGTCGATACGATGTATCTGCCGAAAACGCCGCGCTTCGCCGGCTGGAACGAATGGGGTCTCGCGCGGCCGACTTAGACGGCAGTCGGCAGTTCGAATGCCGACTGCCTATTCCCGACTGCCCCTCAGGCCCGCTCGCCCATGAAGGTCGAATCGCCGAACGGTCCGAGCGTCACCGTGCCCGAGAGCTGATCGCCGGAGACCTTGCCCTTGAAGGTCAGCGTCATCGGCATGGGAGAGGTGATGTCGATCGACCAGCTCGCCTCGTCGCCGTTGACCGCTCCGTCGTTGATCGCCTGCGCGCCCTGCGCGCCCGCCTGCGTGCCGGTGAGGCTCGAGCCGGAGGAGACGACCTCGAGCGTCGAGGTTTGCGCGCCCATGGGCGTGTTGACCGTCAGATTCCACTTGCCGTCGATGGCCATATGTTTCTCCCGAGGACGTTCGCGCAGGTGCAAAAGCGCCGAGTCCGGGGCGGACGATAGACCGTTCACGCATGAACAATCAACCGGCCCCGTTTCGCGGGCGCCGCCGCGGCGCTGCGGCCGGAACGCGGCGACGGCGTCAAAGGGCGCGGCTTCCAAAAAAAAGCCCGGCTCAGGGCCGGGCATGGAGGGAGGAGGTATGAGACAAATTACCGCGCCGGCGCGCCCGTCGGCGTGCGCTGGCGCACCCGTCGTCGCCTCCCCAACCGGGGCCGCGGACTTGCGGAATCCGCGCGTTTCAGTCAGCTTGAGCGTCGCGCGAATTCATGTCGGCCGCCGCCGGCTTCCATGGCAGGTTGCGCGCGCCTGTCGCTTGCGCGGCGCCCTTCGAACGAGCGATCTCGTCCCATGTTCAAGCGTGACGATCTCGAGGCGATATTCCGCATCTGGTCGAATCTCATCGGCCTGGTCGCGGGGCTCGCCATCGGTCATACGCAGATGATCCTCGGCGCGCCGCTGTGGGTGCTGATCCTCAGCGTCGTGGTCGGGCTGATCGCCGGTGAGACGGCGTGCCGTCGGGCGATGCAGCCGGACGCCAAGCGCTATTCGCTGGCCTATCGTCTGGTCTTTTTCGCCGGCGGGGCGCTCGCCGGCGGCGTATCGTCCTTCATGAGCCAGACGGCGAACCTGGGCCTGGAGACCGGCGCGTTGATCGTGGGCATGCTCGCGCTCGTGCTCGTGGCCGTCTATGTCGGGTCGAGCGCCGGGCTCGGCGCGATCGTCGGCGTGGTTCTCGGCACGCTCTACTGGATCATTCCGCCCAACGACAGCTTTGCTGTCTCCGACGCGAAGGGCGCGTTCCAGCTCATCATGACCATGGCCTGCTGCGCGATCGCCTTCGGCATGATCTGGGCGCAGCGCAAGCTGAACTCGACTTCGCTCGACCCCTAGAAACGGCGGGCGCGCCGCCCGCCGCCCCCGCCTATTCCTCCTTGTAACCCAGTTCCGGCGTGCCCTGCGTCGCGCCGTAATATTTGTAGGGCAGGAACTTGCCGGACATGCCGATCTTGACGCGGTCGCCCTTGGGGTTGGGCAGGCGCTCCATTTCGAAATCGAAGTCGATCGCCGACATGATGCCGTCGCCGAATTCCTCCTCGATCAGCGCCTTCCAGGCCGGCGCGTTGACCATCACCAGTTCGTAGAAGCGGTAGATCAGCGGGTCGGTCGGCGGCATGGGCGTGCCGGTTCCGCGGTAGGGGACTTCGTTCAGCATCCGCTCTTCCACGAGGCTGAGGCCGAACAGTTCGGCGGCCTTCTTCGCCAGCGGCTTCACCAGCTTCATCTGGCCGAGCAGGGCGCCGACGATCAGCACGTCGGACATGCCGCCGATCTCGCCGCAGATGTATTTCCAGCTCCAGCCCTTCTCGCGCTTGATGTCGAGGATCTTCTCGGTGAGGTCTTCACGCTTCATTTTCTTCTCCTTCAGGCATTGACCTTGAGCAGCCGGACATGGCCGCTCTCGGTCGGAGTCTGGCCGCTCTCCGGCGACGTCGTCGCGACGGGATTGACGAGGGGCGGATGGCGGCGGTCGTAGTTCGCCGGCAGGTTGTCGCGGAACGTGCGCGAGCGCTCGACCAGGAAGTCGATGAGATGGTTGCGCACCGGATAGAAGAACGGGTGCTTGTGCAGGTCGAGCCGCTTGCGATCGCGCGGCAGCGGGTTCGTGACGATCTCCGCGACCAGCGCGCCCGGCCCGTTGGTCATCAGGACGATCTTGTCGGCGAGGAAAATCGCCTCGTCGACGTCGTGGGTGATCATGAAGGCCGTCTGGCCGGTCTCGACGCAGATGCGGCGCACTTCGTCCTGCAATGTGCCGCGCGTGAGCGCGTCGAGCGCCGAGAAGGGCTCGTCCATCAGCAGGATTTTCGGTTCGATCGACAGCGCGCGGGCGATGCCGACGCGCTGCTTCATGCCGCCAGACAATTCCGCAGGCTTCTTCGCCTCCGCGCCGGCGAGGCCGACGAGCGCGATGAATTTTCGCGCGTGGTCGGCGATCTGCTTGCGGCTCCATTTCGGCCAGCGCGAAGAAACCGCGTAGGCGACATTCCCGAGAACTGTCCGCCACGGCAGCAGCGCATGGCTCTGGAACACGACGGCGCGGTCGAGAGACGGACCCTCGATCGCCTTGCCGTCGACGATGACGACGCCGTCGTCCGGGGCGTCGAGGCCGGCGAGAATGTTGAGCACCGTCGTCTTGCCGCAGCCGGAATGGCCGATGATGCAGACGAATTCGCCGCGCTCGACCGGGAGCCAGAGGTCCTCGAACACCGTCGTCATCCCGTCCTTGCCAGGATGCCGGCGCGCGATCGCTTCGAAGGAGATGAAACGTCCGCTCATCGTCTCACTCCGGGATAGGTCGTCGCGCGGCCGGCGCGCGCGAGCAATTGGTCGAGCATCATGCCGACGAGGCCGATCATCAGGATCGCGATGATGACATTGGAGATCGAGAGGTTGTTCCACTCGTTCCAGACGAAATAGCCGATGCCTGTGCCGCCCACGAGCATTTCGGCGGCCACGATCACCAGCCACGCGATGCCGATGGAAATGCGCATGCCCGTCACGATGGTCGGCGCCGCTGCCGGCAGGATGACCGTGATCGCGCGGCGGAAGGGGCCGACCTCCAGCGTGCGCGCGACGTTGATCCATTCCTTGCGCACGGCGGCCACGCCGAAGGCGGTGTTGATCAGCATCGGCCAGACCGAGCAGATGAAGATCACGAAGATCGCCGACTTGCCGGAATCCTTGATCGTGTAGAGGGCGAGCGGCATCCAGGCGAGCGGCGAGATCGGCTTCAGCACCTGGATGAAGGGATCGAGCGCGCGACTGACGAGCGGCGACATGCCGATGAGAAAGCCGAGCGGGATCGCCACCGCCACGGCGAGGAAATAGCCGAGGCCGACGCGCGCGAGCGAATAGAGGATCTGCAGGCCGATCCCCTTGTCGTTCGGCCCCTTGTCGTAGAAGGGGCTGCGCAGGTGCTCGAGGAGCTTCGCGCCGATGTCGAGCGGCCCCGGCATGGCGGACTTGCCCTGCGTCGCGGTCGCGCCCATCAGCTTGGCGTATTCGGGGTCCATGGCCTGCGTCGCGCCCGTTCCCTGCGTGGCGATCTGCCAGACGCTGAGGAACAGGACGAGGATGAGCGCCGACAGGACGGCGCTGCGCATTCCCTCCGACATGGGTCAGCTCCGCCTGATCGTGAAGCTCTCGACATAGGCGTCGGGCTTGGACGGATCGAAGGTCTTGCCCATGACGGCGAAGATCTTGGACGAGGCCGTGGGCGGGGTCAGCCCCGCGTCCTTCATCGCCCTGGCGGCGTCGGTCGTCAGGAACATGTCCCTGGCGATCTTCTGGTAATCGACGTCGCCCTTGATCTGGCCCCAGCGTTTCATCTGCGTCAGCATCCAGACCGCGAAGCTCTCCCACGGGAAGGGGTCGAAGCTGATGCGATTGGGGTCCTTCTTCACGTTGCCGAGGCCGTCCGCATAAGTGCCCGTCAGGACCTGCTCCAGCACGGTGACGGGCGCGTTGACGTAATTCGCCGGGGCGATGGCTTCGGCGATCTGCTTGCGGTTTTCTGCCTTGGAGGCGAAGGCCGTCGCCTCGACGATCGCGCGGAGCAGGGCGGCGTAGGAATTGGGCTGCTGCGCGATGAATTCCTTGCTGGCGGCGAAGGCGCAGCAGGGATGGCCGTCCCACAATTCCTTGGAGAGCGTGTGGACGAAGCCGACGCCGTCATAGACCGCGCGCTGCACGATATTGTCGGGCGCGAGAAACCCGTCGATGTTGTCGGCGCGCAGGTTGGCGACCATTTCCGGCGGCGGCACGTTGCGGATCTGCACGTCCTTGTCCGGGTCGAGGCCGTGCTCCGCGAGATAGTAGCGCAACAGGTAATTGTGCATCGAATAGTCGAAGGGCGAAGCGAACTTGAAGCCCTTCCAGTCCTTCGGGTCGCGCTTGTCCTTGTGCTTCGTCGCAAGGCAGATCGCCTGGCCGTTGATGTTCTCGATCGCGACCGTCGCGAAGGGAACGGCCGTCGAGCCGAGGCCCATCGAGATGGCGAGCGGCATGGGCGAGAGCATGTGCGCGGCGTCGTATTCCTTGTTGATCGTCTTGTCGCGCACGACCGCCCAGCCGGCGGTCTTCACCACTTCGACGTCGAGGCCCTGCTTGGAATAGAAGCCCATCGGCGCGGCCATGATGATGGGGGTCGCGCAGGTGATCGGGATGAAGCCGACCTTGAGGTTCTTCTTCTCGGGCGTTCCCGTCTGCGCGAAGGCTTCCGTCGCGGTCGCGATAGGGAAGATGGAGGCGAGGGCGGCGGCCGCCGTCGAGGCGCCGACGGACGAGAGGAAGGCGCGGCGGTTGGCGTCGTTCGGGAACATGGCGCGCATGACCGCCGTCTCGACGATGGCGCGCATCGTTCCTTCATTCTCGAGCGGACTGGCGGGCGGCTCGACCGCGGTCGCGCGCCGGTGCTCCTCGTCGCTCGCGTGCGCGCCGCAGGCGCAGCGTTTCAGATTCTTTGTCGCGTCGAACGGCTTGCGAAACAACGTCATCCCTCTTCTCCTTGTTTCACGTTCTTGAATTTTCTTGCCGATGCGCGCCGGCGACTGCTTTGCAAGCAGCGCGCCAGCAAAAGAGGCGGCGGGGCCGGCGTTGGACGCGATCGTCACGCCTCATGCGCCCACCGCGAGTGCAGACTGGACAAAGTCGAGGCGGTCCTGCCCGAAAAACACCTCGTCGCCGACGCGGTAGAAGGGCGAGCCGATTGCGCCCGCCGCGATGGCGTCGCGCGTATTGGCCTGGTAGGCGGCCTCGACCTCGCCGCTCTCGGCATAGGCCATGACGCCGGCGACATCGGCGCCGCATTCGTCGAGCAGCAGCGCCATCGTGCGCGCTTCCGCAATGTCGAGATCGCGCGCCCAGCAGGCGCCAAAAACGGCCGAGACGAAACGGTCGACAGGGCCGTTCATGATGTCGAGCGCGACGATGGCGCGCGCCGCGCGGGCGCCGTCGACCGGCCAGAATCGCGGACGATCCTTCAGCGGCAGGCCGCGCCGCTCCGCCCAGCGGCGCATGTCGAGGCGGCGCCAGGCGAGCTTCGCTTCGGATTGTTTGGCCGGCGGCGGGACGCCGCAGGCCGCGAACACCTTGCCGATATCCACCGGACGCTGGCGGACCTTCACGCCAGCCGCGCGCGCGACGCCAAGCAGCGCCTCGTGGCCGAGATAGGCGAAGCCCGAGACCGGCGTGAAGAAATGCTCGATCCCGGGCTTCATCTCAGGCGGCCTTCGGGGCGGCCAGCGGCAGACCTTCCTCGATCGGCAGGGAAGGATCGCGCGACCATTCGTTCCAGGAGCCGAAATACATGCGCACGTCCTTCACGCCCGCATTCTTCAGCGCGACGAAGGTGTTGGAGGCGCGCGCGCCCTTGAAGCAATAGAGGTAGACGGTGGAGGCCGGCGTGATGCCGACCGTCGCGCATTCCGCGAGAATCTCGTCCTTCGACTTGAAGCGCGGCCCCTCGGCGGTCGGCTTCATCATGCGATACCATTCGAGCCAGACAGCGCCGGGGATGCGGCCCTTGCGCGGGCAGAAATCCTTGCCGTAGGGCGAGGAGCTGTCCCCGATCCATTCGTCGACGTCGCGCACGTCGAGCAGCACGATTTTGGGATCGCCGACGGCGGCGAGCATGGTCCTGGCGTCGATGAGAATGTCGCCGGCCGCCGGATCGATCGCAAAGCCGCCCATGGCGGGCGAGGGGACGTCCGTCGTCGCCGGCAGGCCCGCCGCCTTCCAGGCGTCGAAGCCGCCGTGCAGCACTTTCGCGGAGGGGTAGCCGAGGAAGGCGAGCAGGTAATAGCCGCGGCAGGACTGGCCGAAGCCGGAATTCATCGACTGCTCGT